>JBAVIH010000448.1:0-4010 GCA_049686695.1 Bryobacteraceae bacterium
GGCGGAAGCGCCTGCCTCACCACATATGGCAAAAGACGCGGTTCTCGATTGGTTGATGGAAGGCGATCCGGCCATCCGCTGGCAGGCGATGCGCGACCTGCGCGGAGCGTCGGCTGGCGCCGTCCAGCGCGAGCAAAAGCGGGTCGGACGGGAAGGCTGGGGCGCGCGGTTGCTCGCGTTGCAGGATGGCGATGGCCGCTGGGCGGGCGGCATCTACAATCCGAAATGGACTTCCACTACGTACACGATGCTGCTGCTGCGCTCGCTGGGCCTGGAACCGCGCCAGCCCCAGGCGATGCGAGGCTGCCGGGTGCTGCTGGACGCCGGCTTCTGGAGCGATGGCGGCATCAACTTCTTTCCGCAGTGGCACAAGTTCAGCGAAACCTGCATCAGCTCGATGGTGCTGGGCATCCTGTGCTGGTTTGGCCTGGGGGACGAACGCGTGGACGCCCTCGCCGAACACGTGATCGCGCAGCAGATGGAGGATGGCGGCTGGAATTGCCGAGCCATGCCAGGCTACACGGGGGCCACGCATGGGTCGTTCCACACGACGATTTCGGCGCTCGAAGCGCTGCTCGAATTCGAGCGATTCCGGCCGGAGCGGGCGCGTGCGGCGCGCACGGCGCAAGCGCGCGGCCGCGAGTTTCTGTTGATCCACCGCCTGTTCCGGTCGCACCGCACCGGCGCAATCGCCAAACCGGCGTTCACGCGGTTTGTCTTTCCGGCGCGCTGGCACTTCGACGCGCTGCGCGGCCTCGACTATTTTCGCGATGCCGGTGCGCCGCTAGATCCGCGGCTCGCCGATGCTTTCGATCTGGTCGAGAAACGGCGGCGGGCGGACGGGCGCTGGCCCATGCAAGGCCGGTACACAGGGAAGGTGTTCTTCGATTTGGAACCGGGCGGCGGCGCCAGCCGCTGGAACACCCTGCGTGCGCTGCGCGTGCTGCGCTGGCGCCACGCAGGTTAAGCCAAGGACCGGCGGTGAAGACCGCCGGTGTTACCAGGCCGGGCATGCACGGCCCACACGGACGAACAAGGATAAGGCAGCTTTCTGCGAATCCTTTTCCGGGTTCGTGGTAATACCTGGTGTTGGGCTGATCCGCCAAGCGCGCCGAGGTGAATGGAGACGTGAACAGCACAGTCCTGCGGGACACGATGATTGTGGAAGAGAACGGTGAGACGGAGTTGCTTCGCCGGGCCGCCGGCGGGGACAGGACAGCCTTCGATGAGCTTTACGTCCACCACCGGAAGGCCGTCTTCGGTTTCGCCTGGCGGTTCACCAGGTCCACGGCGGCAGCCGAGGATATCACCCAGGACGCGTTCCTTTCGCTGCTGACGGAGGCGCGGCGGTTCCGGCCGGAGCGCGGGCCGCTACGCAACTGGCTGCTGGCGATTGCGCGGAACCTGGCGCTGAAACGGGTGCGGAAGCTGAGCCCGGAAACGCCACTCGATTCTGACGCGGAAGCCAGTGCGCCAGAGCCGACACCGCTGGCGGAAGCGCTCTCGGGCGAAATCGAGGCCGCGGTGAAAGCGGCGGTCGGCTCGCTGCCGCTCCTACAGCGCGAAGCACTGATTCTGTTCGAGTACGAGGGCCTGGCTTTGGCGGAGATTGCGGCGATTACCGGGGCCGATCTGGCCGCCGTGAAGTCCCGCCTGCACCGGGCGCGCGAGCGGTTGCGGCTGCTGCTGGCGCCGCTCGAACCGGGCGGCCGCAAGCGGGAAGGTCTTCGGGAGGATGACACCAATGAATGACGACGAGCTGAAATCCGCACTGGGCAAGTGGAAGGGCCCGGAGCCATCCCCGGGCATCGCCGAACGAACCTGGACCGAATTCGAAAAACGCCGCCGGCCGCTGTGGGTTCGCGCCTTCGAGTGGCGGGTGAGCCTTCCGGGGCCGGCGGCAGTGCTGGCTGGATTGGTGATACTGGCGCTCGGCGCGGTTGCCGGCATCGCCTTGCGGCCGCGCAGCGAGCCGGTGGTTCATGAGAAGGTTCTTACCCTGGCCGGCTTCGTGCCAGTCAAGGAAATCAGACCGCAGATCATCAGGAGGAATTGAAATGATAACGAGATGGATGCTTTTACCGTTGTTTGCCGCCTGCCTGGCCGGAGCAGAACCGCGCCACGCCGGCATGGTTATGTCGTGGACGAACCCGGATACCGGTTTGGCCGTGGTGACCAACACCTGGTGCGAGCCGCCGGTTGCCGATGGAAACCCCTTTGCGTGCTTGGGAGCGAATGAAATCCAAGGCGGCATCGGACTCCACCCCTATGGACATATAATCAGCGCCCGCCAGAGCAAGACCTGGTTCGGATATGCGTTCAACATCGAGAAGACCGGCAAAGGAGATGGCATGCGGTTGAGCATTGGGCCCGCGGCAGCGACTGCCGGCCCCGCTGGGTTTACCCAGGTGCCGCTGCCGAAGTACGATGCCGGACCGTTCACGATCGAGCCGGGCGACATCGTGCGAATCCCCCTGCTGGTCAACCCGAACACCGGCCAGACGCTGATCGACGAGATCCAGATTTTCACCCACCCCGTCGACACCAACGAGCTGTTCGCCGATTCCGCGAAAACCGAGGCGCCGCGCGATTTCGCCCTCCGGGACGTGGAGATGACGTGGCTGGACGGAACGCTGTTCGTGAACAAGAAACAGGTGAAGACGGTCGGCGGCGGCGCCACGGGCACCGTGGTCTGGTATTCCTATGAGGGCATCGGAACCGTGGTGATGACGTTCCTTCCGCAGTCGGCGCCGGGGTTTCAGAAGGCAGGGGTGATCAGCGGCCGTACCCTCAAGTTCACTGTCGGGTCCAACGAGTACGAATGGCGCTGCAAAGGGCCGATTCTCCCTGGCGACGGCGAGTACAATCTCTACGTTCATTTCGATCCGCGGGCACTGAAGCCAGGCAGCCATGGTTCTTCATCGGGCGGCGAGGCGGCAGTGAAAGGCATCCTGGACAATCTCGCCGCGAAATGACCCGCCGGGGGCCGTCCATGCCTGTGCGATTATGAACCCATGGGTTCGTCATCCGTTCAGGCTTACGAGACTTCCGCGCGCGTGGCGGCGTACGACGCCGACATGGATTTGATGCATCCCAACCGGCACAAGATGGTTGAGGTCATTGAGTCAGTCCTGGCGGCGTCGACGCTTGATCCGCGTTTGGTGGTTGACCTGGGCACGGGCACCGGGTTCCTGTTGGAGAGGGTGCTGCACCGGTTCCCAAGCTGCCGCGCAGTGGCTATCGATGGCTCTCATCAGATGGTGGCTGCGGCCAGATCAAGGCTGGGAACTTTGGCGCAACGCGTGGAGTTCGTGGTCGCAGACTTCCGGCAGCCGGAAGCGCTTGGCCTCGAGATCGAATCCGCCGACGCGGTGGTTTCGGCATACGCTCTCCACCATCTCAATCTGCAAGAGAAGGCACAGTTGATTGAGCGCTGCCGCGCGCTGCTGAAAGAAAGCGGCTGGTTCCTCAACGCCGACCTGGTGGTGGAAGAGGACGAGTTTCTGGAAGCTCTGACGCAGCAGATGCGAGTAGCGGGAATCGTGGATCGCGCGAAGGGCCGGGACCCGCGATTTCCAGATGCCGCTGAGACGCGCCGCTTTCTGGATGCACTGCAGAGCAACGAATGCGACCAGCCGCAGAAAGCAGCGGACGATCTTCAAATCGTGCGGGAGTGCGGTTACCGTCACGTCACGCTGTTCTGGAAGGACTCGCGCGAGGTAGTCTACGGCGGTATTCGGTAGGGCCGGCGGTCTTCGCCGCCGGTGTTTTGGTAGCGCCGGCGGTCTCCGCCGCCGGTGTTTCGGTAGCGCCGGCGGTCTCCGCCGCCGGCGTTTTCTCGATGGTTTCGGACAGACCGCTCAAGCGCGGTCCCGGACAAGACACCGGCGGTAGAGTCGAGGATGGGCGCGGGTGCCGACGCGGAGCGTCGGCCCGTTTCCCATCCCCGCTCATCAAACCGGACGTGCGGGTTTCCCGCATCCGGCTTTCCGACTGGCTTCACCGCAGGC
>JBAVIH010000449.1:0-3846 GCA_049686695.1 Bryobacteraceae bacterium
GGCCTCTGAGTCGGCGCTCGGGTCGCGTCCCCGCGGAGCCCTACCCTCCGCTCAGGTGCAACCAGTGTAGCCGAAAACCATCAACCAACCGAAAGCCGTTTACACAAAACTCTTGACACTGCCCGCGTCCAGACGCTTGGGCTTGATCTCCTCGTCGCAGTGCAGGCAGGTTCCGTAACTTCCGTCGGCGACGCGCGCCAGCGCGCTCTTCACCTGGCGCAGCAAGCTGGACTCGCGGTCCAGCGTGCGAATGGCGAGTTCGCGTTCGCCCGCCAGTTGTACTTCATCGAGCGCATCCGGAGACTTTTCGATCGCAATATCGTCGCGCTTCCGCAACCCAGCCCCAAGTTCCGCCTGCTTCGCTTCCAGCACCCTCTTGTATTTTTCCAGCTCTGTCCTGTTCATGGTCCTTCTCCCTTCGGCCAACGGTCTATTGCTCTTAATCCCTTTCCATTAGCCGATCTCCCAGCGGCAACTTAATAGACGGAAAATGCCGCCAAAAGTTTCACCACGGCCAATCCCTCACTAGGGCTACCTTGCCGCCGCGCTACCCGGGCGGTGGCCAGATCAGTCGATACCTAGCAACCTTAATGCCAAATTAACCTGCGCGCCCCGCACCAAAGCGAAGGACGCAATCGCACCGGTTCTCTTATCGGCTGAATCCAAAAAAACTTCAGTGCTTGTGACCGCGCCCGGCCGCCACCGCCTTCCGGCGCCTGGCGCGCTCCGAATCCGAACTGCCACACTGCCCGCCCAGTCCGGCGCCGCGATGGCTCCATGGCTCCGGACGGAGGAACCGGCGATTGTCTTTATGGAGTGAAGCCAGCCCGCGGGCGCCGCGCTTGCCGTCCCGCTGGCCGGAGCCACCAGCATCGACCGGCTGCCGCTTCCCTGCGCGATTGCGGAGACCGCGCATTTAAGATTGGATGCGAAAATCCGCCCGCGGATTCAGTATACACCTACCCGCAACTGCGCCAAGAGCTGATTTGACCATTCACTCGACCGAACCCTCGCCCGGCTTCGTGTAATCTGATGGCTATGCACAAACCCAGCTTTGACCCCGGGCTGACCCAGCAGTTCACCGCGCCCTACCGCCGCGTCATCAATCGGGACGGCAGCTTGAACGTGCAGCGCCGGGGCGCCACCTGGCGCGACTTTCATCCCTACCTGCACCTGATCAACATGGGCTGGCCGGCGTTTCTGCTGACGTTGTTCCTGGGCTACGTGGCCGCCAATACGGCTTTCGCGGTGGGCTATTTCGCTCTGGGCCCCAACCAACTGCAGGGCGCCGACGCCGCCAACGGGATCAGCCGGTTCCTGAACACGTTCTTTTTCAGCTCGCACACGCTCACCACCGTCGGCTATGGCAACATCTGGCCGAAGACCCCGGCGGCGAATTTCATCGCGGCGTTCGAAGCGCTGGTGGGCGTGCTCGGCTTCGCGGTGGCGACCGGCCTTCTTTTCGGCCGCGTCTCGCGTCCCTCGGCCCGCCTGGGGTTCAGCGAGAACGCTCTGATCGCCCCCTACCAGGAAGGCGCCAGCCTGCAATTCCGCGTGGTCAACCGCCGCTCGAACTCGCTGGTCGAAGCGCACGCGCAGGTTCTGCTGATGACGGTGGAACAGCAGGACGGGCGGCCCGTGCGGCGCTACCACCAGTTGACCCTGGAGCGCCCCAGCGTGCTGTTCCTGGCGCTCACCTGGACCGTGGTGCACCCGATTGACGAACTCAGCCCGCTTCACGGCAAGACCGCGGCGGAACTTGCCGGATTGCAGGCGGAGGTCATCATCCTGATCAAGGCGTACGACGATACCTTCAGCCAGACCGTGATTTCGCGATATTCGTACCGGCACGACGAGCTTCTGTGGGGTGTCCGCTTCGCTCCGGCGTTTTACGTGGACCCGGACGGCGACATGGTGCTGGAGTTGCGCAAGCTCGGCGCCACCGTGTCCAAGTGATGCTACAATCCGGTTTAAGCACAGGCGATTTTTACACAGGGAGCCGCGCGGTGTCCGCTTTCTTACACAACCAGTTCGAGCGCAACATTGTGACCACCTCGGTGGACCACGTGTTCAACTGGGCCCGGCAATCGTCGTTGTGGCCACTCACCTTCGGCTTGGCCTGTTGCGCGATCGAGATGATCGCGTCGTCGACCTCGCGGTTCGATATCGCGCGCTTCGGCGCCGAGGTCTTCCGCCCCAGCCCCCGCCAATCCGACCTGATGATCGTGGCCGGCACGGTGAGCTTGAAGATGGCGCCGGTGCTGAAGCGCATCTGGGACCAGATGCCCGAACCCAAGTGGTGCATCTCGATGGGCGCCTGTTCCAGCGTGGGCGGCCCGTTCAATACGTATGCGGTGCTGCAAGGCGTGGACAAGATCGTCCCGGTGGACGTCTACGTGACCGGCTGCCCGCCGCGGCCGGAGAACCTGTTTTATGCGCTCATGAAGTTGCAGGACAAAATCGACCGGATGACCACGCTGGTCAAGCGCCCCACCGAGGTGCGGCTGGACGAATCGATGCTAGCCGAATTCCAGCGCCAGGTGCGCATCGCGCAGATTTCCCATCCCGCATAGAAGACGCGCGGGATCGGGAAACACAACCGGCAAGCTAAAGAAGCTTGCCGAAAAACGCCAAAACACGACGGGCCACGAACGCGGATTGAAAAGAGTTGGCTCGTCCGCGTTCAACGCTGTTCAACAGTGTTCATCGGTGGCCGGAATCTCCTTTGACTTTTTCGGCAGCCCGTGAAGCATGCCCTGCCACTAACCGGGGAAGATCCCGGAGGGCGATGCGCCCAGCGGCGTACAGACCGCGCTATCATCTGCACTTCTGCATTCGGCCAGGAAATCGAAACACGTAGTCCCCGATATTCCGGTAATTTCGATGTTTATTATCGTAGCGGGCCAGGCGTCCGTGGGGCAAGTTGCCCCACAAGCCGAGCAAGCCGAGAAGGTGGCCTCCTAAACCCAAGGACTTATGCGATGGTCGGTGGAACTCAATTGCTTTTCGTCCGTCACCGTGTTTCGTTTCTCACTTCTGTACGGTAATCGTCGTCGATCCCGTGTCGGGAGGGCTCGCGGAGTCGGTAGCGCTAACCGTGATGGTGTGAGACCCGGACGCCAGCGCCGTCGTGTTCAGCGAGTATGTGTACCCCACGTTGGGGCACCCGGGACGGCCCGGATAAGCCGCGCATACGTCCGGCCGGTTGATTCCGTAAGTGGCCGCTCCCACCGCCGTCCCATCCACCAGCACCTGCACGCCGCTGACCGCCGTGCCCACCACCGAAGCGTTGTCGATGGCCCAGCCGGAGACCGTTACCGTGCCCGAAACTGTCGCGCCCGGGGCCGGCGCATCGATGTGCACCGACGGTATCACGGCAGGGGCGGTGACCGTGACCGTTACGCTGGCCGAACCGGTGTCCGGTGGGCTGGCGGAATCCGTGGCAGAAACCGTAATGGTGTGAGAACCGAGCGTGAGCGCCGCTGTGTTCAGGGAATAGGAGAACCCCACGTAGGGGCAGCCGGGACGGCCCGGGTAAGCCGCACACACGTCCGGCCGGCTGACTCCGTAAGTCGCCGGGCCCACCGCCGTCCCGTCCACCAGCACCTGCACGCCGCTGACCGCCGTGCCCACCACCGAAGCGTTGTCGATGGCCCAGCCTGCCAGCGTCACCGTACCTGAAACCGTCGTGCCCGAAGCCGGCATATCGATGTGCACCGACGGTATCACCGGAGACGACGCTGGGGTCTCAATGGCGATGACCCGCCCGCCCAAGTGGATGTACTCCTTCGAGGGTTGCGGCGTTCGGCCAGGCGCGGGCAATGCCAAGCCAATTAGAAGCCCGAT
>JBAVIH010000450.1:0-15930 GCA_049686695.1 Bryobacteraceae bacterium
TCCTACTACAACTGCCTGCTGAAGCAGAAGCCCGACGGCACTTTCGAAGATGTCACCGCCAAGGCGGGCTTGCTGGGCGAACGCCTCGACTTCAACTTTGGCGTGGCGGTCGGCGACTACGACAACGACGGATATGAGGATCTGTTCATCTGCAGCGCCGGCCGAAACGTCCTCTATCACAACAACGGGGATGGGACGTTCACCGATGTCACAGAGGCTTCTGGTATCGGCGGTAAACCTCCAGGTACCCTCAGCGTGGTAGCCGCCTGGTTCGACTATGACAACGACGGTCTGCTGGATCTGATCGTCGACAATTACACTTACTGGACCCCGCAGACCGACCTGCGCTGCGCCATGGGCAGCAAAGAATATTACTGCGATCCACGGCGCTACAAGAGCGTGGCGCCGCGGCTCTACCACAACCTGGGCCACGGCAAGTTCGAGGATGTCACCGAAAAGTCGGGGCTGGCCAAGTCGCCCGGCAAGGGGATGGGCATCTCGATTGCGGACTTCAATAACGACGGCTGGCAGGACGTGTTCATCGCCAACGACACCGAACCCAATTCCTTGTTCATCAACCAGGGCAACGGCACGTTCGAGGAAAGAGGGCTGGAACTGGGAGTCGCCTACAACGACAACGCGCACACCGGATCTTCCATGGGGTCGGACGCCAAAGACTACGACAACGACGGCAACGTGGACATCTTCTACAACAACCTGAAGGGCCAGATCTGGCAGCTTCTGCGAAATAGCGGCAACCTGTTCACGTTGCCATACGCCACCAAGATCCAGACGCTGAGCAGACCCTACTCCGGCTGGAGCAACGGGTTCATCGATTATAACAACGACGGGTGGAAGGATATTTATTCTGCGAACGGCGACGTCGATGATGTGAACGAAGATTCTCCGGAGCATGACACGATGTTCGAGAATGTGGATGGAAAGTCGTTCGTGGACGTCTCCGCGGAGATGGGGAAGGACTTCCTGCACAAGGGCTACCAGCGCGGTTCGGCTTTTGGCGATCTGAACAACGATGGCTCGCTCGACATAGTCGTGACTTCGTTGAACGAATCGCCGCGCATCTTGATGAACACCGCCGACAGCGGCAACCACTGGCTGATGTTGAGTCTGGTGGGGCACAAGAGCGCGCGCGATGCCATTGGCGCAAAGGTGAAGTTGACGACGGCCTCCGGCCGGGTTCTATACAACCACGTCGCCATCAGTGTGGGATTCATGTCCTCCAGCGACAAGCGCGTTCATTTCGGTTTGGGCCAAGAGACCAAGGTCAGGTCCCTGGAAATCCGCTGGCCCAGAGGGACGGTGCAGACTCTGAGGGACATTTCCGCCGACCAGTTTCTGAAGATTGACGAACCCGCGAACTAGCGGTAGATTTGCCGTCGGGAACCCTGGCTCGGACGAGCACGGAAGTTGGTAGCCCAGCCTGTACAATAATCAGGGAGATCAAATGCGCTTTCCCCGATCGAGCGGCATCCTGCTTCACCCTACCTCGTTACCTGGTCCTTTCGGAATTGGCGACCTCGGTCCGGAAGCGCGCGGCTTTGTAGATTTCCTGGCTGCCGCGGGCCAGACTCTTTGGCAGGTGCTGCCTCTGGGGCCCACCGGATATGGCAACTCTCCGTATCAGTGCTTCTCCGCGGTGGCCGGCAACCCGCTGCTGATCAGCCCGGAACTCCTCGCGCGGAAAGGCTGGCTCCCCCGGCCGGCTCTGGAAAACGTTCCGGCTTTTCCCGATGACGAGGTGGCTTTCGCGCGCGTGATCCCCATCAAGACGGCTCTCCTCGAATCCGCCGCCCGCCGTTTTCTGGCTACCGCTTCCGATCCCGAGCGGCCGCGCTTCGAAGAGTTCTGCGCCCGGAACCACGCCTGGCTGGAAGATTACGCCCTTTTCATGGCCCTGAAGCAGCAGCATCGGTTTCTCGCTTGGAGCCATTGGGAACCTGAGGTCCGTTTGCGCGCGCCTGGTGCGCTGGCTGCCTGGCGCGAAAAGCTGGCCGGCCCCATCGCCATCCAGAAATTCCTGCAGTATGTCTTCTTCGATCAATGGCAGGGACTGCGCGATTATTGCCGCGCCCGCGGGATCCGGATCATGGGCGACCTGCCGATTTACGTTGCACACGACAGCGCGGACGTCTGGGCCAACCCGCAGTTTTTCCAGCTTGACCAGGATGGCGAACCGGCGGTCGTCGCCGGTGTGCCTCCCGACTACTTCAGCGCCACCGGCCAGCTCTGGGGCAATCCAATCTACCGTTGGGACGTTTTGGCCGCCGATGGTTACCGCTGGTGGCTGGAACGCTTCGCCGCCGTTCTGAACCAGGTCGATCTGGTGCGGCTGGATCATTTCCGCGGCTTCGAAGCCTACTGGGAAGTCCCCGCTTCGGAGAAAACCGCCGAGCGCGGCCGCTGGGTCAAGGGGCCGGGCGCTGCCCTGTTCGAGGCGGCGCGCACTTCGCTCGGCGAGCTGCCGCTGGTGGCCGAGAACCTCGGCGTCATCACGCCGGAAGTGGAAGCCATCCGCCGGCCTTTCGGCTTCCCCGGAATGTCGATTCTCCAGTTCGCCTTTGGCAATGATCCGCAAGGTCCCTCGTTCCGCCCGCACAATTACCCTCGCGAGTTGGTAGCGTATACCGGCACGCACGATTGCGATACCACGGTCGGATGGTGGACGGGCGAAGGAGGGGGAGACAGCACGCGCAGCATTGAGGACGTCCGCACCGAGCGCGAATTCGCGCAGCGCTATCTCAATACCAATGGCCGCGAGATTCACTGGGTCTTCATCCGCGAGCTGCTGGCCTCCGTGGCCGACACGGTACTGATCCCGCTGCAGGACGTGCTGGGGCTCGGTAGCCATGCGCGCATGAACCGGCCGGCCACACTCGGCGGCAACTGGCTGTGGCGCTACCGGCGTGAGGTGCTGGCGCCGGAGCTCGCCGCGCGTCTCTGGAATCTCACGGGTCTTTACGACCGGCGCTGACGCCAGCCGGTTTTACACGCTGCGCCAGCCCCGCCGCCACCAGCAGAAACGCGCCGCCGCAGATGACCGCCGCCATGCGATCGTTGCCCAGCACGTGGATCATGACCCATCCGAAGCCAAGCGACGCCAGAATCTCCGGCGTGACAATGAAGAAGTTGAAGATCCCCATATAAAGCCCCACGCGGTCGGAAGGCAGGGAGCCGGCCAGCATGGCATACGGCATGGAGAGCGTACTGGCCCACGCCACTCCCACGCCGACCATGGAGAATAACAGCAGGTACTTATTGTGGATCACGGCCACCGAAAGCAGTCCGAGCGCGCCCGCTACCAGGCAGATGCCATGCGTGCGCCGCCGCGAAAGCGCACGCGCCATGGGCTGCAGCGCAAAAGAGAAGACGAAGCAGACCGCCGAATACATCGCGAAGCACAGGCCGCCCCATGCAACTCCCTCGGCATAGAGTGGCGATTGCGGATCGCTGGCGCCGAAGACCTGGTGCGCAACCGCAACCGGAAAATACAGCCACATGCAAAACAGTCCGAGCCAGGTGCAGATTTGCACCCAAGCCAGTTGTCGCATAGTCGCCGGCATCTGCCTGATCGCCGAAAGGATTTCCACGAACGCGGGGCGGCCGGCCCGGCCGGCCGGCGAGGTGGAAGCTTCGGGCGGATACTCGCCGGTCGTGAATATGGTCCACAGCACGGCTGCCAGAAACACGGCGGCGCCCAAGGTGAATGAGAGCTTTACCGCAGCCGGAATCGCGTGCCCGGACGTGGCCACTACCGAGACGCCCGTCCGCACCAGCAGCCACGGCAGCGCCGACGCAATTACCGCGCCCAACCCGATAAACAGGCTCTGCATGGCGAATCCCTGGGTGCGTTGCTCTTCCGGCAGCAGGTCCGCCACAAACGCGCGAAACGGCTCCATGCTGATGTTGATCGAAGCATCCAGCATCCAAAGCAGGCCCGCCGCCATCCACAGCGCCGAAGCGTTCGGCATCGCCAGAAGGGCGGCGGAACTGAGAATCGCGCCGCCCAGAAAGTAAGGCCGCCGCCGTCCCAGCCTGCCCCAGGTGTGGTCGCTCAAGTACCCGATGATGGGTTGCACAATCAGACCGGTGAGCGGCGCCGCCAGCCACAGCATGGGAATCTGGTCCGGGCGGGCGCCCAGGTACTCGTAGATGGCGCTCATGTTGGCCATCTGCAAGCCCCAGCCGAACTGGATTCCGAAGAATCCGAAATTCATGTTCCAGACTTGAGCGAAGCGCAGGCGTGGTTTTTCCATAAGCTGCTCAACGATAGATCGCCATGGCGTGCGCGGCCAAGGGCACGTCGATGGAGTTGTTGCGCGCTTCGACCGGCGGCGCTCCGCCGCAGCAGTCCTTCAGCGTGGCGCCCTCCGCGACTCCGGAGCCGGCCAGCGGAATTCGCAGCGTGACTGGCTGCGGCGCGTCGTTGAATACCAGGATCACGCGCTCGCGCGGCGTCACCCGCGCGAATGCGTAGGCGTGATCGTCCACCAGCAGGTTCACCATCCTGCCGCGGCGCAGCGCTTCCGAGCCTGCCCGGAAACGCGCGAGACGCTGTAGCTGGGTCCAGATCTCCTGTTGCTCCGGGGTCCGTCCCGCCGCTTCAAAGGCGTTGTGCGGGTCCTCTTTCCAACCGCCGGGAAAATCGCGCCGGTTATCGGGATCGGCGCCGCCGGTCATACCGATCTCGTCGCCGTAGTAGATCATCGGAATGCCGCGCGCCGTGAGCAGAAAACCGAAGACACGCTCCAGCCCGTTGGCGCTGGCGTGCTGATAGTTCATGAAGCGCGGCAGGTCGTGGAGATCGACGAAGGTGACCAGCCGGTTTGGATCCGCGTACAGCGAATCGTGGGCCAGTGTCTGTGCCAGTTCCCGGGTGGGGGCGGCATCGGTGAACACTTTCTGGATGGCCGCCTGCAGGGGGAAATCGAACAGCGTGTCGATGCCGCTATCGACGCCATCGAAACGCGTCCTGCCGCCCTGAAAGAAGGAGACCAGGCCGGGGTCGGCGTCGAATACCTCGCCCACCACGTTGAAGGCCGGATATCTCTGCTTGATGGCAGCCGTCCAATCCCGCCAGAAGCGGCGCGTCACGTAGGGCAGCGTGTCTTGGCGAATGCCGTCGATGCCCGTGCGCCCGATCCACCACAGCGTGTTCTGTATCAGGTAGCGCGCCACTTCCGGATCGTCCTGATTCAGGTCCGGCAGGATGTCGACGAACCATCCTTCGAGCGTGCTCTTCTGCATTTCCGGCGGCGCGTGCGGATCGATCAGCGTCCAGGTGCGCCAGGTGTTGGCCAGGTGCCGCGCCTGGGTGCCGTGAAACCAGGTGGGAGTGGGCGGATCCTGGACCCAGGGATGATAGGGGCCGGTGTGATTGGCCACCTGATCCTGGATGATCTTGATGCCATGGGCGTGCGCCTGGTCCACCAGTTCGCGGAGCTGATTGAGGTCGCCGAAGTGCTCATCCACGGCGTAATAATCGGTGGCGCCATAACCGTGGTAATCGGTGACTGGCTTGTTGTCGTAACGCTCCCGCTGGTTTAACTGGTTGGCATTGTCGTAGACCGGGGTGAGCCAGAGCGCGGTGACGCCGAGATCCTTGAGATAAGGAAGATGCTCGATGATGCCGGCGAAATCGCCGCCGTGGTAGTAGCGGCTCTCGGCGCGGTTGTGCAAGCCGCGGCTGATGGCGGGATCGTCGTTTGACGGGTCGCCGTTGGCAAAGCGATCCGGCATGATCAGGTACAACAGGTCGTCGCTCGAGAAGCCCTGAAAGCGCCCCGCCGGCGCAAGTGCCGCGACCAGCGAGAACGGCGCTTCCACCTCGCCTTCCCGCGTCGTAATTTCCAGCGGATATTTGCCCGGCCGGGCAGTCCTCGGGATGGTCAGATCGACGAACAGATGAGTTCCGCTCTGACTCACGGTGACAGGACCGGTGCGATAGGGCGAGCGCACCGTGGCGCCCGTCAGATTCCGGCCGGTCACCAGCATGCGCAGCGTGATCCCTCGCGCATCGGTGGACCAGTCCGGCGGTTCCACTTTGGTAACCACCGGTCCCGCCGCGATGGCGAGGCGCAAGGATAGCGCTAGTACTGGAATGGCGAGTTTCATGAGGAACCGCGCGGGACGAGGCCAGCCCGAAACGTTAGAGGAACAGCCGTAGCGCAACTGCATCTGCCTCCCGGATGATTGTAGCGTACTGCCTGTGGTTCCGCTGAGCGTTGTTGAAGCGTTATGTTGAGATGTGATAAGCCAGTTGGCAGCTATGACTCAGGTGGACACCGCCCGGTAGATCCCGGAGGAAGATGAGAATGAGACACGCTACCCGGTTGCGCCCTATTTATCTTGCGGCGTTTGCCGTTTTCACCGCCATGGCGGCCGGCCCTAACTACAAGAACTTTGACGTCGCGCTCTACAGCCGCGTTTACGAGACGCAGCAGATGAAGGATCCAGCCTGGCTGGAGAGCCGGTGGGCGGCCGTTTCCAGGAACATGAAGGTGGATAAGATCTACCTGGAAACCCACCGCGACACCATCGTCGTCGACCAGACAACGCTGGATCAGGCAAAGAGGTTCTTCCGGAGCAAAGGCGTCAAAGTCGCCGGCGGCATCACTGTCACCATCAGCGAGAGAAACCGGTTCGAGACCTACTGCTACTCGAATCCCGAGCACCGCCGCATGCTGCAAAAGGTCGTCGAGTTCACGGCGCGCACTTTTGACGAGTTCATCCTCGACGACTTCTTCTTCACCGACTGCAAGGCCGATTCCGACATCGCCGCCAAGGGAGACCGCACCTGGACCCAGTTCCGCCTGGCGCAGATGGACGAGGCTGCCCGCAACCTCGTCATCGGGCCGGCCAAGGCCGTCAATCCGAACGTGAAGGTCATTATCAAGTATCCGAACTGGTACGATCATTTCCAGAACCTCGGCTTCAATCTGGAAACCGAGCCGGGGTACTTCGACGCGATTTACTCCGGCGCGGAGACCCGCGATCCCGCCGGCAACCAGCACCTCCAGCAGTATCACGGCTATTCGATCGTGCGGTATTTCGAGAACCTGAAGCCCGGTGGAAACGCCGGCGGATGGGTTGACCAGGGTGGCATGAACCTCCCCAACCGCTTCGAAGAACAACTGTGGCTCCCCTTGTTCGCCAAAGCGCCCGAAGTGACCATTTTCAATATTGGCGCGATTTACTCGCCCACACGGAACGCCGATGGAACAACAGTGCCGGATTCCCGCGCCGCCAGGCTCGCCGGCCCTGTGTTCGATCGCGTGGACAAGTTTTTGGGCCAGTTGGGACGGCCGCTCGGCGTCAAGACCTACAAGCCTTTTCATTCCTTCGGAGAGGACCATCTGCCCAGCTATCTCGGCATGATTGGTATTCCGATGGACATCGTTCCGGTGTTCCCGGCGGCGGAGAAGACCATCCTGCTGACCGAGCAGGCGAGGTTCGATCCCACTATCGTGTCCAGGATCAAGAAGCAATTGACCGACGGCAAATCGGTGATTATCACGTCCGGACTGCTCAAGGCGCTTCAGGGCAAAGGCATCGAGGATATCGTCGAACTCGAATACACGGGCAGGACTGTCGCGACCCGCGAGTTTGCGGTGGGTTGGGGCGGCCGGGGACCGAAGCTGGATACCGACATCCTGCTTCCCGAGATCCGCTACTTCACTAACGATTCCTGGGAACTCGTAAGCGCCTTCACATCGCCCAACAGGACCTCGGGTACTCCGATTCTGTTGTCGTGCAAGTATTCGAAGGGCACACTCTATGTGTTGACGATTCCGCAGGCGCAGGGCGAGCTTTACCGATATCCGCAGAATGTCCTGCGGGCGATCCGCGAGGTGGTGGCGAAAGACATGTACGTGCGCCTGGACGCCCCGAGCCTGGTCAGCCTGTTCGTCTATGACAACGACAAGTTCATTGTCGAATCGTTCGCCGAGGAGCCGGTGCAGGCTCGGATCGTCACCGACGGGCGAATCGCGAAACTCCGCGATCTGGAAACCGGAGAGGAATTGGCCGGCCAACAACAGGGCAGCACGACGGTGTTCGATACGCCTCTCACTCACGGCACGTACCGCGTGTTCTCGGCGCAATAGCGGGATTGTGAGATCCAGCCGCTCTATTAGTAGCCCTGCTCCATCAGCCCGATGACGCCCAGCAGCGCACCCCAATGATAGTATGCGTCGCTGCTGGTGACATCGTTGCCCGCGCCCGTAATCGAGTTGTAGTTCTCGTAAATCGCGCCGTCGCTCTGCCACGACTTCATCAGCAACCCGTGTGAGCGCTCGGCGAGATCCATGCGCGCGGGTCCCAGGTCGTAGTTCCGCATGCCCAGGTAGACCAGAAAATTCATCGGTCCCCAAATGCGCCCGCGCCAGTAGTTCTGATCCTGGTAACCCGGCACGTCGCGCGCGATCGAGGGCATCACCCACTCGCCGTAGAACTCGCGCGGGTTGAAATAATGCTCGCGCACCATTCGCGCGGCCTGTTCCGCCGTGGGCACCTTCGCGATTAGCGGATAGAAATTGGTTGGCGAGAGCCGCGGCGAGCTCTCGCCGGTATCGGTACGTCGATTCAGGTAGATGCCCGCTTTCTCATCCCACAGTGTCCTCAAGGCCGCGGCGTACCGATCGCCGCGCACGAGCAACTCGCGCTGTTCCGCGGCCTTTCCCAACACGCCGGCGATTTCAGCCAGCGCGCGGCAGTCGGCCACGTACAGTGCGTTCAATCCAACGTCCGCCATTTCCAGATGATTGGTTAGCTGGTTGAACGGCACGCCGTCGTACATCGGCGAGTTGTCGAGACCCGACTCGTACAGTGCCGCTTGAAAACTGTGGAATGTGCCGTCCACAAGCTGCGGCTCGTTGTCCGAACCCCAGGCGAGCAGCCCCTTGGCGTCGCGGGCGCCCGGCCACCAACGATTCCAGCGCAGCAGTTCGTCGAAAACCTCGGCGAGAAACCACCTCTGCTTGTGGCGCTTGTAGATCTCCAGCACCATCAGACTGCCCACAGGCGGCTGCGAGCGGTCTTCGCTTTGAATGCCATAGGCCGACGACGAATTCGGAATAAAGCCATGGCGCGTGATGCCTTTGGTTACTTCCACTGCATCCGCGAAGGCCAGATCCTGGTTGTACAGGCCGTACATGAACGATGCGAAGTAGGTGTCCCAGTCGAACAGCACGTAGCCGCCCCAGTAAGCGCTCCACATGCGGCTCACCGGCGCGATGGCGCGGTCGTTTTCCGGGTCATAGGTCAGGTTCCATGCAAGAATCGTCTGCATCGCGGTAAAAACTTCGCGCGCTTTGCCGAAGTCCGCCAGCCGCTTCATCTGTCCCGCGCGGTGCGTCTCGACAATCGCCGCCACCTGTTCCAGCGTCTTTTCCGGGCCCGTGTAGACGGCGAGGCGTCCCTCCAGCGCCATCGACAGATACGGCGCGTTGGCGGTCACGAACGGGTCGTTCACCTCCCGCGCGGTCGTTCGCACTTCGAAGGCGCGGCCACCTTCGCGTCCCGGTTGCGCCTGTAGCACCGTGCCATCGCGCCGCACTGTGCCCGGCCGGTTCCAGTAGTAGCCCGCCTCCACAATCAGGTGCTCGGCTCGCAACGCGGCGCGCTTCTCCGCGCTAACCAGGATGTACTCCTCGCCGTTCTCCGTGGCGCTCTGCACTAGCGCCACGTTCTTGGAATCCGCGCCGTTCGTATTCAGCTCCAGCGTGAGCTCGGTATACGAGCCGTCGTCGGCGTGCGGGCCCAGACGAATCTTCTCCGGCCGTTTTGCCGTCGCATTGGCCGCGAAGAACGTGTTCTGGTAGCTGTGGCCCATCCCGGCGCTCTTCAGACCCAGCGTGAGTGCGAAGCCGTCGGGCAGATGGACGTGCGCGAGGACGCTGTTCGCGCTCCACGTGTTCCAGCCGCGGCACAGTTTATGTTGCAGTGCACGGTACTCAGCCGTGCGCAGCACGCGCGAAACGTGCTGCGCCGCGGCTGGAAGGGCAGCGCCGGTCGACAGCGCGGCCGCTGCGAAGAGAGACCTCAACAGCCTGTTCATGATGGAAGAAACCCTCTGTTATCGTATCCGCTGCCGGTATGGCAATGGCGCGCCGCCCGTCCGTGGTTGTCGACAATCGGCCGGCGTTGTCGTGCCGGATGGTCGGGCCGTGATAAAGTAAGCATGGCGTTGACGGTAATATGAGCGCTGAATTGACCCCTCTGCGGTGGCCGGGGAACTGGAAGGATGCTTCCGCCCTGACGCTGTTGAACGACACATCTGTGAACTGTCTGGTGGCGGACAAGGGCGCCGTGCCCGACTCGGTCGCGGCGCGGGCCAGAGAGCAAGGGCTGACCGTCGTCGATCCGGCAACGCCGCCGGCCAGCGTCGTCATTATCAAGGGAGAGTGGCCCGGTGTGCAGACCCACCAGGGCGATGCCTTCGTCGCCGGCCCAACCGGGAACCCCTGGGTGGACTCCAACGGTTGGAGAGTCCGCCTCGAGTCGATTCGCCATCCGGGTGCCCGTGTGTGGGTGGATGCCCGCCCAAAAGACCTGGTATCCCCGGATTCCTACCCGCTCGTGCTCGCCGACTCGGCCGCCTATAGCGGGCGGTGGATCATCTCGCTGGAGGATCGGTTCGCGGCGGAAGTGGCGCAGGGCAAGGCGGACGCTCTGGCTTCCTGGAAGAAAATAGCCTCCGCCGCCAGGTTCTTCGACGATCGAAAAACCTGGTCCAACTATGCACCGGAAGCCGTAGTGGGCATCGTTTCCGACTTCGACGGCGACAACGAATATATGGGCACGGAACTGCTCAACCTGGTTGCCAGAACCAATCAGCAGTACCGCGTCCTCCTGAAAGACAAGCTTTCGCCGGCCTCGTTCGCCAATCTCAGGGCCGTGATCTATGCCGATGGCACGGTTCCCGGTCCGGCCGTCAAGAACAGCATCATGGCGTTCGTGCAAGCCGGCGGACTGCTCATCACGCACCCCAAGTGGGGCGTCGCGCCTGGCATGCGTGCCGCCAATCAGGATAACGACCGGTACGAATGGCGCACCTCCGGCAAAGGCCGCATCGCATTCGCGAAATCCGCATTTGACGATCCCTGGGTCATTGCACAGGAGTCCGTTCTGCTCATCAGCCACCGTTACGACCTACTGAGGTTCTGGAACGGCGGCTCGGTGGGCTCGTATTTCGGCATGGCGCCGGATCGCAAGCGGGCGCTGGTGCAGATACTCTTCTATACCGGGCGCGGCTTCGACGACGCGGGCGTGCGAGTCGCTGGAAAGTACCGCTCCGGGAGATTGTGGACCCTGGACGGGAAGGTTGCCAACCTCCCGATGGTTCCCCAGAAAGACGCAGTGGAACTGCATTTGCCGGGAGTGGTGGAATACTTCGCTGCGGAGCTGGAGGCTTAATAGCATGCACTCGAATTACACCCGCCGGGAATGGCTGAAGTCCGCATCCATGCTGGGTGGCGCCTGTCTGGCCGGAGCGCCATTCGCCCGCGCGGTTACGGCTCCCGCACCTACGGCCCCCGTGTCGGTGGCCAGGTGCCTTACTTACGAGCCCAAGGAACTGCTGCCGGTGATGGCAAGGATGTTTGACCAGATCGGCGGAATTGGCAAATTGGTCAAAGGCAAAACCGTCGCCATCAAGTTCAACTTGACCGGCATGTCCGACTTTCGCCTCGCAAACCTGCCCTTGGCTGAGACCCATTTCACGCATCCTGCCGTGGTCGGCGCCGCAGTGAACCTGATTGCCAGGGCCGGAGCCACGCGCATCCGCATCCTCGAGAGCGTCTGGGCCACCACGGATCCGGTGGAGGAATTTCTCCTCCAGGCGAGCCTGGAGCCGCGAGACATTCTAGGCGCCGCTCCGAACGTTGAGTTCGAAAACACCAACTATCTCGGCAAGGGGAAGAAATACTCACGCCTCTTGGTGCCCACCGGTGGATACATCTTCCCGGGCTTCGATCTGAACCATTCGTTTGCGGATTGCGATGTCTTCGTCAGCATCGCCAAGATGAAGGAACACACAACGGCCGGTTATACCGGCGCCATGAAGAACTGCTTCGGTAACGCGCCCGCCACCATCTACGGCGACGGCGCGGGAGCCGATGAGCCCTCCGCCACGCCGCATGGCGGCCGTGGCGACTGCTTCCACGACGGCAAGAGGCAGCCTTCCAAAAGCGCACCCCAGGAGAAGAACACGAGTACGCCCCGGCTGGAAACCTACCGGGTGCCGCGGATTGTGGTGGACCTGGTGGCCGCCAGACCGATCCACCTGGCCATCGTCGAAGGCATCAAATCCATGACTGCGGGCGAAGGCCCGTGGGCACCCGGAGCCACACCGTGCAGCCCGGGGGTAATCGTCGCCGGCCTGAACCCCGTCTGCACCGACGCCGTCGCATTGGCGGTGATGAACTTCGATCCCATGGGCGATCGCGGGTCTCCGCCGTTTGAGAACACCGATAGCACCTTGAGATTGGCCGAAGATATTGGAATTGGGACTCGCGACCTGAAGAGAATCGAAGTGATCGGCGCTCCGATCAAGAGCGCCATGGTCGATTTCGCGAAAATTCGCGCGGCCCGGCAAGCGAAGCAACTGCAAGAGGAATCTGGCCGGAGAGGTTGACCGGAACGCGGTTCGGCAGCATCGCACATCGTTTTCTTTGCCGCAACCAGGAGCTGACCACTTGCTTTGATAACCTCCGAGGCGCAAACGCGAGTATCATAGGCGGTCTATGACGAACCCGGCGCGTGGCCGCACACGATGGGTGTTGATCGCATGGATATTTGCGCTCAGCGCCATCGCCTACCTGAATCGCGTGGGCATTTCCATTGCCGGGGGCTCCATCGAACAGGAATTCCATCTGAACCAGATCCAGCTCGGCTGGGTCTTCAGCGCCTTTGTGCTGGGGTATGCCCTGTTCCAAGCGCCAGGAGGCCGCCTGGCCGACCGTTTTGGGCCGCGCAGGGTGATCGCGCTGGGAACGGTCTGGTGGGCTGTGTTCGCCGTCCTGACGGGCCTGGCGCCCTCGGGCATCTCCGGCGCGCTGATCGTTCTGCTGGCGATACGGTTTCTTTTGGGAATGGGAGTGGCCGTGATCTATCCCGCCTCCAACCGGCTGGTGGCAAGCTGGATCCCTGCCGAGGAACGCGGGGTAGCTAACGGGTGGATCTTCGCCGGGGTGGGTGTAGGCGCGGGAATTGCGCCGCCCCTCATCACATATATTCTTGTGCACTCCGGCTGGCGCTGGTCCTTCTGGGTCACCGCAGCAATCGGGCTGGTGGCGGGCGCGGTCTGGTTTTTGCTGGCGCGCGACCGGCCCGAGCAACACCCCTGGGTGACTCCGGAAGAGGCCGCCCACATCCGCTCCGGATTGCCTCACCAGCCGCCGGGACCCTCCACCGCACAGGTCGTTCCATGGAGGACGATTCTGGTGAGCAAAGAGGTGCTGCTGGTCTCGCTGAGTTATTTCTGCTTTTGCTATGCCGCCAACATTTTTTTCACCTGGTTCTTCATTTACTTGAGCACGGTGCGCGGCCTGGACCTAAAGTCGAGCTCCTTTTTCGCGATGCTTCCGTTTGTGGCGATGGCCACATGCGCACCCCTGGGCGGCTGGATCAGCGACGGCCTGACGAAGCGCAATGGGAAGCGCATAGGCCGCTGCGGAATTGCCGTGGCCGGGCTTGGAGTGGCGGCCCTATTCATCGCGCTAGGCATGCTGGCGCAGGATGCGCGCCTGGCGACCATTGTGCTGGCGGGCGGCGCCGGCTCCGTGTATCTTTCCCAGAGTTCCTTTTGGTCGGTGACGGCCGGCATCGCTGGCCCTTCGGCCGGTTCCGTTTCCGGCGTAATGAATATGGTCGGGCAGTTTGGCGCCGTTGCGGCCGCTTCGCTCACTCCGTGGGTTGCCACCCACTTTGGCTGGCCGGCGTCGTTTTTGGTCGCCGCCGGTCTGGGTGTGGTAGGATCTCTCGCGTGGCTGGCCGTGAATCCCGAGCGAACGCTGCTTCAGGAACCCGTTTTGGCGTCCGCCGGAACGACCTGAAACATGAGTCGAAAGCTTTCATCTGAAGGGAGTGTTTTATGAAACGGACACTATTTGCGACAGGCGCGGCGGCGATTGCGCTGTCGGTTTTTCCGATGGTGGAACTGAGGGCCCAGCCCGCGGCCGATCCTCTGACCGAGGGGTTCCGGCTGGTGGAGGTGGCTTCGGTTTCCGACGCCATGGAACAACTGTACAAACAGCGCGCCTACATGTCGCATGAGATGCGGGCACTCTCCACCACCAAGTTCGCCGGGCCGGCGGTGACGGTTCTGCTGAAGAAGGAAGAACACCAGGAAGGGTCCAAGGCATCGGAAGGGATGCTGGATGCAATTGACAACGCCAAACCGGGATCCGTCTACGTGATGGTGGTGGAGGACGGGGCCGATTACGCGGGCATCGGGGCGCTGATGGCGACCGCCATGAAGGTCCGCGGGCTGGCTGGTGCGGTGATCGACGGGAGCGTGCGCGACACCCCGCAGATCCGCAGGTTGCAGTTTCCGGTGTACAGCAGGGGCGTGGTGCCTTCGACAACCATCAACCACTACCGTTTCGCCGGCGTGAACATCCCCGTCGTGTGCGCGGGCGTGCGGGTGAATGGCGGCGACATCGTCACGGCGGACGAGGATGGCGTCGCGGTGGTGCCGCGCGCGAAAGCGGAGGAAGTCCTCAAGCGGGCGCAGGCCCTCGACGATACCGAGCACAGCATGCTGCCGTTCATCGAGAAGTACAAGTCCATCAAGGAAGCCGTGGCTAAGTTCGGCCGGATATAGGAGGCTTAAACCGACATCAGAGCCGCCTGCAACATGGCGCGCGTGTAGCCGGCCTGGAACGCGATGGATGCGTATCCGCCGCCGCCCGGATAACCGCCGATGCGGCCGCGGTCGCGGTCGTAGTCGAGGGCGCGGGGATGCTCGGGGTAAATCTCTCGTGTGTACTTGTGCTTCACCAGTTCCTGCATCACCAGGAACATGTTGTTCTCGCCTTCGTCGATGCACACTTCCGAATACCGTTCATAAGGCTTCTGCACCTTCACGTTGCGGAAATGAACGTGGTTGATGCGGTCGCGCGATGCAAAGTAGGCGCAGACTACGACGGGGTCCTCGCCCATTTCGCGGGTCACGCCGCAATCGAAGGTGATGCCGTTGGCCGGGCTATTGACGATTTCGACGAGGTGTTTCCAGCCTTCCACGCTGCCCATGATCTGCTGCGATCCGCGGCTGATCGGGGCCGGGGGATCGTTCGGATGCAGCGCCAGCCGGACCCCGGCCTTTTCGGCTTCCGGGATCACCTTTTTCAGGAAGTAAGCGATGGTGTCCCACATCTCATGCAGGGTGTGGACGCCCTCGTTGGGCAACGGCGGCAGGTCGCGGAATCTGATGGAAGCCTCCTCGTCGCGGACACTACCCGCGTATTGGCGGCCCGGCGTGCGCACCAGGTCGTAATCGAAGCCGGTCCAGCCGACACCCGTGCGGACTGGGTCGGTCTCCTCGAAGTAACCCTCCATGGCGCGATGCGCGTACCAGTTGTATTCGACGACTGGAAGTCCTGCCTTGCCGGCAGCCTGGATGGAGGCGATTACCTTTTCGATCTCCTCATCGCGTCCCGGCCGTCCATAAATGGCGTTGTTGAAGCCCTGAATCATCAGGTTGCCGAGGTTGAGGCCGCTGCCTTTGAGGCGGTCCATCTGCTCTTTCAGGCGCGCTTCGTCCCAGGGGATCGGGCCGCCGCCGGAAAGCACCCAGTCCACGCCGAGTTGCTTGATGCGGCGCGCGGGGTCCACGGGCGGATTGCCCTGGGGGCCAGGCGGCATACCAACGGGGGCGCCGCCTTGCGGGGCAACTTGCTGCGCCCCCTGGGC
>JBAVIH010000451.1:0-1859 GCA_049686695.1 Bryobacteraceae bacterium
GCGTGTACCAGTTCAACGTGGTAGTACCCAACGTGCCGAGTGACGATCTCACGCCGATTACCTTTACACTCGGAGGCATTCCCGGCACACAGAAGCTGTATACCGCGGTGCAGAATCCGCAGGACTAGGCCGGGCTGTGCGGATTGGAGAGTAGTGTCTCCGGCTCCGACGCAGCATGGGCGTGTTCCAGAGGCATTGCCGTCGATGTGTGCGAGCGGAAGGATCGGCCTGAGCCTTCCGTACCCGTCGCGGGCTGAGTTTTGGAGCGCGCTCCAAACTGCCGAATCCGCGCAGGATGAATGCGAAGAGGCCCTTAGGAAAGAATGCAACTTGCAGGATCAAAGGACGGCGGCTCGGCCTATACTGAATCGGAAGGGGGAGTCCAAAATGGAACTCCCGGATAACCTGAGGAAGCTCTGGCGGCGGCTGACGCTGCCAAACAGGATCGGCAACTGGTCGCTGACGGGCTTGCGCCAACGGCCGGTGAAGACGGGTGGGCGGGGCGTGAAGCGTGCCCTACAGATTCTTTCCGGTTTCCGGTGGGCGCCGTGCCAGGCTCGAACCATGTCTGCCCGGATTTTGCCCGGTGGCACATGACTGGCCTTTGTTCTAGCTGCGGCAGCTGCGCTCCCGCCCCACGTCCAGCCGTATGGGCTTCAAGTTGAGAACCTCACAAACCCTCTTGGAGTTGATGTCGCCGCGCCGCGTGTGAGCTGGCAAATCGATGGCGCGATGCAACTCGCTTACCAAGTGCGGGCCGCCGGCAGCGCCGACTTGCTCGATGCGGGCAACGCCGGCCTGTGGGATTCCGGCATGGTCGATTCCAGCAGTTCCAATAACGTGCTGTATGGCGGTCCGGCGCTAGTCTCCCGCCAGCGCGTATTCTGGCAGGTGCGCGTGTGGACCGACAGCGACCCCTCTGCGCCCTCGGCCTGGAGCCCGCCCGCTTTTTGGGAGATGGGGCTGCTGAACGGGAGCGACTGGTCCGCGCAATGGATCTCTCTTTCGTCCGGCCCGCCTGTTTTCGTCCATCAATTCATTGTTTCCGGTCCCGTCCAATCCGCTCGCCTCTACATCGCCGGACTGGGCGTGTACGAAGCCAGGATCAACGGACAGGCCGTCAGCGAGGACGTACTTGCGCCCGGCAATGCCCTGTACTGGATCAGGGTAGAATACGCGACGTACGACGTAACCTCCTTACTGGTTTCGGGTGGAAATACCATAGCCGTGGAACTGGGCAATGGAACTTACAACATGGTGCAGCCAGTGGGCAGGTACGCCGATATCGTCACTGGCGCTTCGTTCATGCCGGTTTTGAAAGCGCAACTTGAAATCACCTATCCCGGCGGCGTCCAAGCCGAGGCCACCAACGCCGACTGGCGAGCCGCGTTGGCGCCGACAACGACATTGACCTGGTGGGGCGGTGAAGATTATGACGCCCGCCGCTTACCGCAGGGATGGGATCTTCCCGGCGCCGACATATCCGCATGGGCGCAGGCCAATCCGCTTCCCGCCGCGGCGGCCAACTTCAACCTCACATGGCGCGGGGCTCCGGGCGTCCGGATCTCGGAGAGCGTCGCGCCTGTGGCGATTACCCAACCGCGGCCCGACGTGTACGTATTCGATATGGGTGTGAATTTCGCCGGCTGGTTCCAATTGCAGGTCAGCGGCCCGGCAGGAACGAAGGTGACGACGTGGATCGGCGAAATCCTCAATCCCGATGGAACGGTAAGCCAAACCACCACCGGGTCGCCGATTTTCGATACGTACACGCTCTCGGGCAATGGCGTCGAGACCTGGCATCCGAAATTCGCTTACCACGGCTTTCGGTATCTCCAATTGACGGGGCTGCCCGCGCC
>JBAVIH010000452.1:0-13664 GCA_049686695.1 Bryobacteraceae bacterium
AACCCCTGGGATTTACCGCTTTCGCGCCGCCCCCAAAACTCAACCCTAAGACCCCGCCGGACATTAGCTTATTGCGGGCAAAAAATGGTCTTGACAATGGGGTCCACCATAGAGGTCGTTGAGCTCCAGATCATAGTGGCGCGCTTTTATGTGTTCGTAAAACCTGTCGATCAGGTTGGTGACTTCAGCTAAGTGTAGATCGGGGTTTTCGTCCCATTCCTGCGATACGACGCCCTCGATCCCGCGAGAAAACAGTTGTACCTCCCAATTCATCTCGGCCAGGGCGAGATTACATCGCGTTCCGAGCTTGTGCCAGTTTGCCTCGTCTCTCCCACCAGCGCTCGATTGTCCCCTTGATAAATATTCCCATCCCGGCTCCCACCACAACCTTGAGGATGTCGTAGAGGCTTTGTTCCGTATCCATCGACTCACCCCTTTCTGGTGACAACTGAAACTTGCTTCGGTGTTATTCTACGCCCGATCCGCGTGTTTGGGACCTGTTTGTTGTCTTTTGGCCGCAGAAACGACGGCAGCCGCGCGAAACCATGCCTTGGGGCCTGGAACCGCCTTCGGGCCGTGGTTCGAGAGTAATCCCGGCTGGGCACCCAGTCTGGATGGACATGCCGGGTTCGCCCGTATCCCCTTGGTCTAAAGACGGTTAGAGTGGTTCGAGCGGACCGCGATTTGGGCCGCAAAGGTTCGAAACGTGTCCAGACTGGGGAGGCATCCTGCAACTTCTTGATCTCACGCTATCCGATTGATTTCATTACGGCCACTTCAGGCATTTCTTCCAAATTGGCTCCATTTGACCGTGACCCCGGCTTGGACTCGAACTCTTGACGCGAATTCGGCCGGCCAGCACTCCCAGATGACTGGCACTGGTCCGCTGTGCTCGCCAACTTCCGGATTCCGACCATCCATACAATGGTCCGGTGGTTCAGGTAAACAGTGTGGCGTTTTCAGGAGTCATCCGCGCCTCGTGCCGATGAACACGCAATCTGGGATACTTTGCGATCCCGCAAGCCTGGTTCTCTACGGGCGATGCCAAGCCGGTTCGAGACCTCATGCGCGATCTGGAAAGGCTGAATCGCGGCGAACCTCGAGCGAACCGTTTTCTCCATTCGAATCGAAACTTGTGTATAATCCACAGATGCAAGGAATGCCCTGGAGCACAATCGCGCTCTGCTCGCTGTTGCTTATCTCGGCCTGCGCAAAAGGAGGACAGGAAGTGCAATCTCCGCAACCTGAAAAGTCGAAGCCGCCCGTCAAAATGGAGCAGCGCGGGCGCATCCTTGGAATCGGCGGTGTCTTCTTCAAGTCCGCTAATCGTGATCAGATGCGCGAATGGTATTCGAAGCACCTTGGACTCGCTGACAAAGGCCAAGGCGTGATGCTTCCGTGGCGCGAACACGACGACCCGCAAAAGGAACACGTTACAGTTTGGACTGTTTTTCCGACCTCCACTGACTACATCCCAGCCACGCAACCATTCATGGTCAACTACATCGTGGACGACCTGGATGCTTTGCTCGACCGCTTAAAACAAGAGGGAGTAAAGATTGACGCCAAACGAATGAATGAATCCTACGGTCGCTTTGCCTGGATCTATGACCTGGATGGGAATAAGATCGAGCTCTGGCAGCCGTCCGCAAAGCCCTAAGGGCCTTCCTCTGCACTTACTCAATCGGTTTTTCTGTAGCTACGGTCCCGTAGTCGTAGAATGGCCGGAAATGCTTTGCGCCTGGTCATCTCAATATCCGCATCGGCCGATTCCGCCCGATCAGTCGCGAAGTGGCGGCCTATCAAGCGCAGACACTACTGCGAAACCGGTGGATCGCCCGGTTCGATGCCCATCCGGTCGTTGACGGCAAAGCGCAATTCTTGCTTACAGCCAAGGTACCGTTCCGTCGTTTCGATCGGCCAAGAGCCGTCGCGATTCAGGCCCAGCACCTGGACAGCCGGAGCCGCAACCTCTTCGAATTGCACCTCCGCATCCTCCTCGCTGGCGCGGGCCGTGGTTCGCCACCGGAGACAAGCCCACACGACGGCGAATCCGATCAGCGCCGGGACAAACAGTCTCGGGTCGGCCAGTGCCTGCCGCTCATACACGACACTCAGGATGATGAACCAGAGGAGAGCCAAACTGCCCAGTATCGCCAGATGAACTTGCGACTTGCCCGGCAGATACGAACACGTGAACGGGATCTTGTGGAACCCGTGCAAACACAACTCGGCGAAAGCCAGCGCCATGAGTGTGAGAATCGCCAGGTGGCCCGCGGCCGCCCGCCACGGCCATAGCCAGAAGCAGCATACGGCCGAGAGAATCCACATCGGAGCGGCCGAGAGCAGAAGGAGCGAGCGGCGGGCGGCCGCCAGGCACTCCGGCACGCGGCGCGCCCCGGTCACCCGGAAGATCCAGTTTCCCCGCAGATCGAGCGGTATGGAAAAGGCGACCCGGGTTCCGATCATGGCGAAACCCATCATGGTGATGGTGGCGGCGAGCAACGACTCGTTCACCTGGCTCCATGGGTCGGCCGCCGGGGCATCCGCCAGTTGGTTCGGGGCGGCGCCATTCTTCACCATGGCGATCACCAACGCGAATCCTACTCCTAAATAGAAGGCGAGTATGATGCGATGCAGCCGGCTGCGCAGCAAGGTTCGCACGCTGAACTGTACAAGCGCGGTTTCGACGGCGTTGCCCATGCGCGGGAGCCACGTGCCGCCACGGGCGCCGCCCACGATATCCGGTTCCTCCACAATCTTGCGCAGTGTGCGGAAGTAAGAGAGCGCATATGCGGCTGCTGTGGCGGATAGCGAGATCCCCAGGCCGATCCACGCGCGCCGCGCCAGCAGCGCGAGCGCCGGCGATCCGTCCCACTGCTGAAACAGGCCCAGAAACCAATAGGACGGCGACCACGCGAGCAGCCCGTGGCCGCAGGCTCGAACCAGATCCGGCGGCATCATCGGCTGCAGGCAGTAGACGCAGACGATGACGCAGAAGGCCGCCATTTGCAGCCACGAAGACGCGCGCAAAAACAGTCGCCGTGGAAGCAGCTGTGCGGCGAAGCCTTGCAGACCGAGCACGCAACAGTAGACGAACGTTCCGGCGAGGAACATGATGGCCCAGTAGACCGCGAACTTTCGCGCCATACGGGACAGGCCGCCGCTGGGGGGAACGGTCACCAATGCAAGCGAGATCGCCGGCTCGCCCGAGAGCCGCTGCTGGAGGT
The DNA here is from genome assembly GCA_049686695.1 of Bryobacteraceae bacterium. Lineage (GTDB taxonomy): Bacteria > Acidobacteriota > Terriglobia > Bryobacterales > Bryobacteraceae > Bog-375. The sequence goes on from JBAVIH010000452.1 coordinate 3,231, forward strand.
GTAGGGGCAACAAGGTCGCGAAGAACGACGACGCCTGATTCACCAGGACAACGCCTGCGTAGTCGCCCTTGGGATTGAAGAAGGCGTAGCTGGCATATCCGGAGATGGCGCCGCTGTGTGCGTAGTTTCCGGCCTTTTCATCGCAGAACCAGGCGAGAGCAATGCGCGTGTCACGGTCGGCGGCGGCGCGCGGTTCGTGGGACAACCGAAGCGCGGGCGAATCGGCGCGTAGCTGTGCTTCCAGATAGGTCAGAATGTCGCCGGCCGTGGAGTTGATGGCGCCGGCCGGGGCGAATGCGTCCAGTTCCCACGGTGGCAGCGGCTCGTGCCGAGCGCCGTATGCCTGAATGAGGCGTTCCCGCCGTTCGGGCGAAATGAGGACGGACGTGTCTCGCATGCCGAGCGGGCCGGTGATCCGTTGCGCGATCAGGTCCGGATACGAGATGCCGGTTTGCGTGCGGAGCGCCTCTCCCAGCAGGGAGAATCCCAGGTTGCTGTAGACGAACGGAGGGTCGGCTTCGCGCGCGACACCGCGTCTTGCGATATAAGCGTACAGATCGGCGGCATGATAGCCTGCATAGCCGACAGCCGGATTGGGAAAGCGTCTGGGGTTGAAGTCGTCAGGCATCGGAGGCAAGCCGGAGCGATGCGTCGCAAGGTCGCGCAGCGTGATTTCGCGTCCGGCGGGTTTGCGGACCGTGCCGGCGGGCAACAGTTCGCGGACCGGCTCGTCCAGGCGCACCTTCCCTTCGATCACCATCTGTGCCAGGAGGAGGCCCGTGAAGGTCTTGGTGATCGACCCGATCTGGTAGATGGAATCCGGATGCGCGGTCCCATATGCGAAGACGCGGCGTTCCCCGTGCTTCACCACTCCGAACACGATGCCCATACCGGGTGGAAGTTCGGGCGGCAGATCGCGCCTCAACAGCGGTTCGATGGCGGCTGGCCCAACCGGGGGCACGGCCGGGAGATACCCAAATGCCGGCATGGTCGCCTGCGCGGCGGCTTGCGAACCCATCGCGAGCGGACCCACTAAGCCGGCGGCCGAATGCAGGAACACAACCGTGAGGCCGAGCGCCGTGGCTGCCGCCGCCACCTTGGCAAGAAACAGCGTACGCGCACGCACGGGCAGAGGCGCCAGCACAAGAACGTCGCGGTGGTCCGGGAACGTGGAATCCCAGCTCAGCACGGCGAACAGTCCGACAACCAGCATGGTGGTGGCGATCAGAAAATGCTCGGCACCCCAGGCCGCGAGTTGCTTCAGCTCAGACTGCATGGGGCTGGCGCCGACAATCAGGGCGGGACCCGACAGAAAGAAGATGCTCACAAAGATAAGCAGCGACGCGAACTGGCCCAGCAGCTTGTTCGAATCGCCGAGCGCATCCGCCGAGAGCAACTCCAGATCGACCATGCGGAAAAGGAACTGACGATAGAGCACGCGGAATTGGAGCTTCTCCATGTTGGACCTCATGCCTGAATCAGATCGGCCACCTGGCGCGAGATCGCGGCGGTGTCCTGCTCCACGGCGAGCTGCGAGAAAATGGCTTCCAGCGTCGGCGCGGCCATCAGCGTGCGCAGATGTTCAATGGAGTCGTCGGCCACCACTTTGCCGCGATGCAGGATCACGACGTGGGAGCAGACCCGCTCCACGGTTTCGAGCTCGTGCGAGCTGAACAACACTACTTTGCCGCGGGCCGCCAACTCCTGGATCAGGCTGCGCAGAACGAGGCCCGTGGAGACGTCGAGGCCGGAGAAGGGCTCGTCGAGCAGGAGGAGGTCCGGATTGTGCAGCAAGGCGGCGGTGAGCAGCACCTTCTGCCGCATACCTTTCGAGTAAGCCGAGATGGGGACGTGCCGGTCGCCATGCAGCGAGAGCAGGCGCAGGAGTCCGTCGATACGGTCGGCCGTGGGCTTGGCGGGCAGACCGCGCAACTGGCCCACCATCGCCAGGTACTCCAGGCCGCTCAGGTGGGCGTAGAGATGCGGTTCTTCGGGTACGTAGCCCATGCGCTGCTTGTAGGCGATCAGGTCGCGCTGAATCCGTTCGCCCTGGAACAGTATCTTGCCGGAGGTCGCCTCCATGAGGCCGGTGATCATCTTCATGGTGGTGGACTTGCCGGAACCGTTGGGTCCCAGGTAGCCGGTTATCTCGCCGCCTCGGGCGGTAAAGCTCACGCCATCGACGGCGGCGATGCCGAGAAAACGTTTGGTAACATGGCGCAGTTCGAGCATGACTACTACCCTATGTAGCAAACTACAATCACCACTGTCAAGTATTATCCTACATAGGGTATGATGTTCATATGGCCGCCGAGCTCAAGCTTTCGCACACCGCCGCGCTGATCCTGCAGGCCGTCCATACGGGCGATGGTTACGGCTTCAGCGTGATGGTACTGACGGGTCTTCCCAGTGGCACGGTCTACCCGGCGATGCGTCGGCTGGAGCGGGACGGGCTGGTCCGGTCGCAATGGGAGCGGCAATCGCTCGCGAACGCGGGGCAGCGGCCGCCGCGGAAGTACTACAAGCTGACGCAGGCGGGCCAGGCGACGCTCGGGGCCTCGCAGCGGCGGTATCCGCTGTTGGCCAAGCTGGCGGCCGTGGAGGCGGGGCAGTCATGAGGATACATCTGGCGATGCTGCGGAGCGCCGCCTGGCTGGTTCCCGGCGAGCAACGCGCGGAATGGCTTGCCGAGTGGAGCGCCGAACTCTGGTATGTTGGGCGGAGTTGCCGGCGCCAAGCGACCGGCTTCTGTCTGGGCGCGTTCCGCGATGCGCTCTGGCTGCGGCGCAATCGTCCGCCGGATGCGCCGCGCGCGCCGTGGTTCGAATCGCCGGCGCGGTGTCTGGGGTCCCTTGGCCTGCTGGCGGCAGCCTGCGTGCTGCTCGCGCTTCGCCACCACCGGCCCGACATGCCGCTGCCCGTCCGCGGGCCGATTCTCGCGATGCTATATCTGGCCATGATGGCTCTGCCCATTTTGCCGGCAATCACGAGCCTGCGGTTGGGGGAGTATCCAGCGAATCGCAATGCTTGGTGGTGGGTATTCTTCGCGGTCAAGATCGCGCTGCTGCTGCCCATCGTCTTTCTCGGCGTGCTGGACCTTGCGGCCATGATCGGGCTGAAACCCCATGCCGGGCCGATACATTGCATTTTTGTTGGTAACGTCGCTGCACTCCGGTGGGCGCTGATCGACCAGCGGCGGCGCTGCCCGGAATGCCTCCGGCTGCTGGCGCACCCCGCGCGGATCGGGCTGCCCTCGCAGACGTTTCTCGAGTGGTACGGGACTGAGTTCGTGTGCGTGAAAGGCCACGGTTTGCTGCACGTCCCCGAAATCCCGACGGTTTCATTCCGAACGCAAAGCTGGATGCATCTGGACCGGTCGTGGAGCGGGTTGTTCTTGTAAGCGGGAACGGAGGCCGCGGGAGAACGTCTTCCCTGGTCGCGCAGCGTTTACCGATCCCGCTCCCAATTGGTGTCCATGAGAAAAGTAGTCCAGCCCGCGCTGGTAGGACTGCGCACCCGCTGCTCATCGCTCCAGCCCTCCCGGAATCAGACCGCGCCGCGGATGCAACGCAGGTAGCTGGCCCAAGTTTACATGCTCGACAAGCGGCGGCTGGGTTTGGTACCATTACACTGAACACGTGCTGTTTTTTTCTCCCGGACAATCCCACGACCGGCCATCCTATATCCTCAGTTGTTCAGCCGAGGACTAAAGCGTACGAAATCTATGGCTTCCAATACCTTTTCTCAGGGCGCCCAAGTCGAGCATGTGAAGTTCGGCTTGGGCACGGTGATGTTCAGCAGCGAAGAGCGGATTGTGATCAAGTTCGACGATCACGGCGAAAAGAAATTCGTCACCACCATGGTGATGGGCAGTTTGAAGAAGAGCGACCGGCAGCCTCCGGCGGAAAAGCGGGGCTCGCGGAAGCGAAAGGTTGCGCCGGCCGCGGTGTAGCGGTGCGGCGCATCGAGGAATTCTGGCTTGAACGCACGTCAAAAACGGTTGTTTGAAGAGGCCCGGAAACGAAATCCGAACCTCACAATGCCCGCCGACGCCCAGCCCGCCACGGACTGGACCGAAGCCGACCTGGCCCTGATCAAGCAGGGGGTTGGCGATAAGAGCACCAGACAGTCCGCGGGGTCTGGCGAAAGCGCCGAAGCGAATGAATCGCCGACCGGCGAGCAGGCCGGCAGCGTGGTCACCTATTTCGACGCCAAAGGCTTCGGCTTCCTGCGCCCGGACGATGGCGGACGGGACATCTTCTTCCACGTCTCGCGTCTGGCGGAGGGCCTCGCGACCGACCTGAAGCCGGGCGCGCGCGTGCTCTACGAACTGGGCATGGACCGGGCCGGCAAAATGGCGGCCAGCAGCGTCCGCATAGCGCCCAAGGAATAACGCTATAATATAGAAAACTTGGCTCCCGCAGCGCCGGTGTGTCCGGCCGGGCGCCGGTTTTCGCTCCTGGCATTACTCATGTTCGACAATCTCTCGGAAAAGCTGCAGCGGGTTTTCAAAAACCTTCGCGGCGAAGGCAAACTGTCGGCCGAAAACATGGAATCGGCGCTGCGGGAAATCCGCATGGCGCTGCTCGAGGCCGACGTCAATTTCCGGGTCGTCAAGCAGCTCCTCGAGAACATCAAGCAGAAGGCCATGGGCGAGGAAGTGCTGGCGGCGCTTTCGCCCTCCCAGCAAGTGGTCAAGATCGTTCACGAAGAGCTGATCAAGATTCTGGGCAGCCACGAATCGAAACTGCGATTCGCCAACGATCCCCCCAGCGTGTTCCTGATCGTGGGACTGCAGGGTTCGGGAAAAACCACCACCACGGGCAAGCTGGCGCGGTGGCTGTCGCGCAACGGGCATCGGCCGATGATGGTTTCGGTGGACGTGTACCGCCCGGCCGCGCGCGAGCAGCTCAAGGTGATTGCGCGCGAGACCGGCCAGCCGATCTACGAGGGCGCGCCCGAAGAGAAGCAGCCGATGGAACTGGCGCGCGCGGCGCGCCGCGAAAGCGCCAACACGGGCCGCGACGTGCTGCTGGTGGATACCGCCGGCCGTTTGCACATCGACGACCAGTTGATGGGCGAACTGAGCGAGCTGAAGCAGCAGCTCAATCCCATCGAAATCCTGTTCGTGGCCGACGCCATGACCGGGCAGGACGCGGTGAAATCGGCCGATGAATTCCACAAGCGGCTGGGCATCACCGGCGTGATCCTCACCAAGATGGATGGCGACGCGCGCGGCGGCGGCGCGCTGTCGATTCGCCACGTCACCGGCCAGCCGCTCAAGTTCGTCGGCGTGGGCGAGAAATTCGACGCACTCGAACCGTTCCACCCGGACCGCGCGGCCAACCGCATTTTGGGGATGGGCGACATCCTCTCCTTGATCGAAAAGGCCGGAGAAGCCATCGATCAGAAGCAAGCCATCGAGATGCAGCGCCGGCTGATCGAGAACGAGTACACCCTCGAGGATTTTCGCGACCAGATGCGGCAGGTTCGCAAGCTGGGCCCGCTCGGTTCGCTGCTCGACATGATGCCCAAGGTGGGGATGCTGAAGGACCTCAAGGACGTCAAGATCGACGAAAAGGAAATCGGGCGGGTGGTGGCGATCATCGATTCGATGACGCCGCGCGAGCGCGACAACCACATGATCATCAATGGGAGCCGGCGCCGGCGCATTGCGCGGGGCAGCGGCACCAGCGTGCAGGAAGTCAACCAGCTATTGAAGCAGTACGCGCAGGCGCGCAAGATGATGAAAGGCCTTTCCGGCGGCTTTGTGGGACGGAAACTCGGCAAGATGAAGCTGCCCCCGGGATTCCCGTTTGGCGAGATGCCGAGAATGTAGGAGTTTCAAGAAAACGACCATGGAGTGTCAATGCTGATGATTCGTCTGGCGCGGTTTGGCGCCAAAAAGAAGCCGTTTTACCGCGTGGTGGTAATCGAGAAAGAGCGCGCCGCGAAAGGCCGCAACCTGGAGGTGGTGGGCCACTACAACCCGACGTCGTCGCCGGCCCAGGTTACCCTCCAGCACGAGCGGATCGAATACTGGACGCAGCACGGCGCGCAGTTGTCGGACACGGTGAAGCGGTTGCTCGAAAAGCATCCGGCGCCGGCCGCTCAGCCCACCGCCTGAGACGGCGAGGCGAGGCAAGTGTACTTCCCAGGACGGTGCGGTGGCCGGCCGGGATAAATGCCGCATCGCGCCCGGCCCCTTCTCGGTTACCATGGGGATAGGAGCGGGATGCATGAAACAGTTGATTGAGGACATCGCGAAGGCTTTGGTTGACATCCCGGAAGAGGTTTCCGTCCGCGAGGTGCTGGGCGAGCAGGTTACCGTGCTGGAGCTGAAGGTGGCTCCCAGCGATCTGGGGAAGGTGATCGGCAAGCAGGGCCGCACGGCACGATCGATCCGCACCATTTTGGGCGCGGCGGGGATGAAGCTGAACCGGCGCTTCACGCTGGAAATTCTGGAGTGAATCCGCCGGAAGATGCCTGGGTGACGGTAGCCAGGCTGGGAAGAACGCGCGGCAACCGCGGCGAAATCACCGCGCTGGCGTTGAGCGACCGCCCGGATCGCTACCAGGAGTTGGGCCAAGTGTACCTGTGCGGCAGCGGTGCGCCCTTGCCCCGGCAGGTGGAGCACACCTGGTTTCACTCTGGCACGCTGATCTTCAAGTTCCAGGGCGTCGACACCATCTCCGATGCCGAATTGCTTACGGGCATGGACGTGCGGATTCCCATCGCCGAGCGGGTAGAGATCGACGCGGGCGAGTTTTTCCAATCCGACCTGGTGGGCTGCGAAGTGGTGGACCGGAAGTCCGGGGCGCGCCTGGGCCGCGTCGAGGCGTGGCAGGATGGCGGCGGCTGCGGGCTGCTGGTGGTGGAAGGCGGACTGCTGATTCCGTTTGCGCGCTCGATCTGCGTCGAGATCGACGTCCAGGCCCGGCGCATCGCGGTGGAATTGCCAGAGGGCCTGCGAGAATTGAACGCATCGTGATCTTTCACGTGCTGACGATCTTCCCCGAGTTCTTCGAGGGGCCGTTCGCGCATGGCGTGGTGAAGCGCGCCCAGGACGCGGGCCGGCTGCAAATCCGCATCCACAACCTGCGCGATTACGCTTTCGACCGCCACAAGACGGTGGACGACCGGCCTTTCGGCGGCGGCGAAGGCATGGTGCTCAAGCCCGAGCCAATCTTCCTGGCGGTGGAATCCATCTTGCCCGCGCGCGGCGCCGGGCAGAAAGTGATTCTGCTTTCCGCTCAGGGGCCGCTATTCGACCAGGCCGCGGCCAACCGTCTGAGCCAGGAAGCCGAACTGCTGCTGATCTGCGGCCGCTACGAAGGCGTGGACGAACGTGTGGCCGAGCGCCTGACGGACGAAGAGCTCTCGATCGGCAACTACGTGCTCAGCGGCGGCGAGCTGGCCGCGGCGGTGGTGATCGATGCGACAGCGCGACTGCTGCCCGGAGTGCTGGGCAACGAAAGCTCAGCCGCGTTCGAGAGCTTCCAGCAAACCGGCCACGGCGAAGGCCTGCTGGATTGCCCGCACTGGACGCGCCCGGCCGATTTTCGAGGCTGGAAAGCACCCGAAGTCTTACTCAACGGTAATCACGAGGAGATCCGGCGCTTTCGGAAAGAGTCGGCGATCCGCAAGACCGCCAGGCTAAGGCGGGACTTGCTGAAAGAGGCACCGGAGGGAGGGGAGTAAGCCGGCGGGGGCGGGTGTCTCAACTACCGGGCACATTCCCGGTCGAGCACGTCCAAAAGCCTTCCGGCGTGCTGTGGCGATGAGGTTCTGACCTTTGCCGGGTTGATGAGGGCGAGAATCCGGAAGGAATGGTGGCCCTTCGAGTACTCGCCTTTTGTCTGACAATCTTTCGTGGCGAGCTGCATGCGGGCATACAGATCGGCTTTCGGAATGTTGTCGATATCCGGGCGTTGGCTCAGCGCCGCAATGCGGAACCCCTGACCGAAGAATTCCACGAGAGCTTGCTTATCGGCGTGGAACCACGCTTCCATGGCCTCGACCATGAAGTGAATCTGGTCCTGCGAGGCACCGGAAGGGCGCCTCCACCCATCGCCAGGGCGAAGCCTCACATGCTCCCATGGGTCTGCCTGAGCCACCGGCGCCTCGCTGTCCACCAACAGGATTGGAAGGTAATCCTCTCCGGCCTTCTCGTGAGAGCTGCAAAAACTATCGAAGGCGTGGCGTCTTCCGCCGCACCGCACCACGCTCGGCATACGGCCTTTCAGACCAGCCCTTTCGAAGAACTTGCCAAAGCCACGGCGGCACTGAGTGTCCAGGTCCTTATTATGGTCGCCGCCGCCTTCCACGTAGATCTTCACGCTCACCAGCGATTCCCTCCGATCTCACCGCGCCGCCAAAGCTGCCCCAGACCGTAGTCCTTCAACCATGCGGCGAGATCCTCACTCGTGCGCCGGCTCATTTTCGTCGAGCCATTTTCCTTCTCGCAAACAACCACGGCTTCCGGCACTTGAGTCAAGCCGTCCACAAGCGTGTCGGAGTGAGTCGTGACAATCAACTGCATTCTGTGAGACGCGTCGATCAGCAGTTCCGCCAGCGGCGCCAATAGATCTGGATGCAGGCCCAATTCCGGCTCTTCCAAACAGACCAATGGCGGCGGCTCTGGATGGCATAGCACGGCCAGAAGGCACAGGTATCGAATCGTCCCATCGGAAAGCCGCGTAGCGGGAACGGGGGCCGTCAACCCGGAATAGTGGAGAAACAACTGGATCGTTCCTCCCAAGACCAGGGCCGAAAAGTCCACAATCGATTCGTCAGCCTCCTTTAGGTGCTCCACAAGTTTGGCTCGAAGGTTGGAGCGGTGTTCCAGGCTGTTGAGGACCAGCGCGATATTGGCGGCATCCTCGCGAAGAAACTCCGCCGGAAGGTCGGTGGGTTGTGGTCTCCGCGGCTGAGTGTTGCGGCCGAGGTTCCATTCGCGAAAGAGCCTGATCTTAGCGTATTCACTCCCAAGGTAGGTCACCTCGGGATACTGATCCGGGTCCTTGCGCTGGGAGAGAACCGATTGGTCAAACGGCAGATCCTCGCGATGAAGCTCCCGACGTTTACGTCCGCCGACCGCCTCGCTCGTCTGAACATTCACTACCGGACGCCCACCCTGATAGCGGTAGAAAAAAAATGCGTCGGACTCGCCGGACCGGCTTGGGTGCTCGTTCTCGATCGCCTCGTCCACCAATTCGGCGCGTTGGCCGACCCTCGTGAACTTCAGACGGTGGCGGAGGGGCATAATGCCTTGCTGATAGAAGACAGTCGCGTCGATCTCCGCAACCGGCGGCACATCGGAACCCTTCCAAAGCCACTCCGCAATGCCGCCACCGGTTCGTACAGAGTCGAGCAGGTTTCCTGGCGCGGATTGCAGCAAGCCAATGGCTTCGATGAGATTCGATTTCCCCGCGCCATTTGGGCCGACGAGGACATTCAGAGACTTCAGCTCAAGTTCCGGTGTATCCGGACCGAATGAAAGTATGTTCCGCAGCTTGATGGTTCTTAGAAACCGCTTGTCGCCGAGCATGCAGCTTTCATTCTACTCGGCTTCGCAAACGCTGAGCGGGCGCGCCGTGCGGCGCCCGCAGCCCCTACTCTCTCCCGGCGTAGAGCGCGTCGATATCCTGCTTGAAGTTTTCGATGGCCTTGGTGCGGCGCACTTTCATGGTGGCGGTTAGCTCGCCCTGCTCGATGGAGAAGTCGCGCGGCAGGATGCGGAACCGGCGCACCTGCTCGAATGGCGCAAGCAGGCGGTTCACTTTGTTGACGATCCGGCGCATCTCCTTATCGACCGGCGGCGCGCCGCAGATTTCGGCGGGCGAGCGGCCCTGGCAGCCTTCCATGCCCTTCAGTGTCTCGGCGACACCGGTGTTGATGGTGAACAACGCGGTGAGAAACGGCAGCCGGTCGCCAATCAGGAGCACCTGGCTGATCAGCGGTTCCATTTTAAACAGACTCTCGACGCGGCTGGGGTGAATCTTCTTGCCGGTGGAGGAAACGATCAGCTCTTTCTTGCGGCCGGTGATGTAGATATAGCCGTCGGCGTCGATATAGCCGAGGTCGCCGGTGTGCAGCCAGCCATCGCGCAGCACTTCGGCGGTGGTGGCGGGGTCTCCCCAGTAACCGGAAAACAGGCAGGGGCCTTGAATCAGCAGCTCGTGATCCGCCGAAACTTTGATTTCGACGCCGGGCATCATCTTGCCGATGCTGCCGGGCATGGGAGCGTCGAGCGGATTGAGCGCCGCCACGCCGCCTTCCGTTAGGCCGTAGCCTTCGATCAGCGGCATGCCGATGGCCTCGTAAAACTCGGCCAGATCCTTGCTGAGCGGCGCGGCGCCGGAGGCCGGCACGCGCAGGCGTCCGCCGAGGCGCGAGCGCACTTTGCGAAACAGCAGGCGGTCGGCCAGGGCC
>JBAVIH010000453.1:0-1588 GCA_049686695.1 Bryobacteraceae bacterium
CCGGCGTTACCGAAGTTCCTACTGCGAACCGAAGGTGTAGCCCAGCCAGATAGTTTCCGCGGTGACCAGGTTGCTGCCGTATTGCGTCAGGTTGGGAACGTAATGGATATCGAACTGTGGGCGGAGAAACACATGGTCGGTCAGGTAGAACTGAACCGCCACGCCGCCATGCACCTGAAAGTGATTGTTGCTGCCAAAGTACTGGGTATAATTCGAGGCGCCGATGGCGCTGCCGGTTGCGCCGGTTTCGTAATAACGGAGATTGGCTGCGCCGACACCGCCGATGAGCTGGAAGGCAACCTTCTTGGTGCGCACCGGCTGGAAGATGCCGTTGAAGTCGAACAGGGTCATGCGCGACTGGATGTTGACTCCGACGCTCGCCGGGAGCTCCAGGTAGTTCTGTTTGCCAGGCTGGAAGTTGACCTCGGCGCCAATCCCGAAATGTTTCCAGGCCATGACATTGCCGCCAACGCCCATGCTCAGTCCGCTGAGTTTGCTGGTGGCCACGCAAGTGGGGTCGGCCGAACCGACTGTGCACGAGGCAAGAGCATTGTTGTAATCGAGGCCGTTTCCGGACGCCTTGTCCTGCATGGCTCCAAAGCCAATCCCGATGTCGAACCCATACTGGGCGTGGGCAAGCGGGAGGAAAAACGCCGGCAACAGGAACAGCGGCAGGTAATGGAAGATGCGTTTCACGTGTGAAATCTCCTTCAACTCAGCAGAATCCGCGCACGCCCCGGGGCTGAGGGGCGGAAAGTCGCGGGAAAATCGTCAAACCTTAATCATACGCAAGATGGCGAACCGCACGCATCACTAACGACGCGACGCCCCGGCAACGGGTTACACGGAGGTGGGACAGACGGCCGGTTTTTGTCGTCCTGTCAGCGTTTCTGGCAGCGCGGGCAAAAGTGGGAGGACCGTTGGGCTACCAGGACGCGGCGGATGACAGCGCCGCAATTTACACAGGCCTCGCCGGTACGCTGATAGACGCGGTGGCTGACCTGGAAAAAGCCTTGGCGGCCCTCGGCATCCACGTAATCGGAGATGGAGGAACCGCCGGCGGCGATGGCCTCGGTGAGCACTTCGGCGAGGGCCTGGTGGAGGCGGAGGGCGCGATCCTGGCGCAGCCGGGCGGTAATCGCCAGGGGGTGAATGCCGGCGCGGAAGAGGCCTTCATCGGCGTAGATATTCCCCACGCCGCGGACGAAGGTCTGATCGAGCAGGAGGGCCTTGACGCGGGTGCGGCGGAGGCGGAGGGCGCGGGCGAAATCCGGGGCGGCGATCTCGAGCGGCTCGGGGCCGAGGCGGGCTACGCGAGCGGGGAAATCCTCGTGGACCTCGATGGCGCCGAACTGGCGGCTGTCATCAAACTGAAGCACGCCGCGATCGAGGGTGAAGATGGCGTGGGTGTGCTTGCCGGGCGCGCCGCCGAGCAGCAGGCGGCCGGTCATGCCAAGGTGCAGCAGCAGGTAACCGCCGCCGGAGAGGGACACCAGAATGAACTTGCCGTAACGGCGGATGGCTGCGATGCGGCGGCCGGCGAGGCGGGCGGCCATGCGCTCCGGGTCGCCGCCGCGGAGAACCCGCG
>JBAVIH010000454.1:0-5991 GCA_049686695.1 Bryobacteraceae bacterium
ATACCATCCGCCATCTCGATTCGTTCTTGCAGCCGGGAGCGCTGGTAACCGATGCGGGCAGCACCAAGTGCGAAATCGTCGATCTGGCGCGGCGGACCGTCACCCGCGGCCAGTTCCTCGGCGGCCATCCCATGGCCGGCAAGGAAAAGCGCGGCGCCGCGGCGGCCGAGGCCGGCCTCTTCCGCGGCCACACCTGGGTGCTCACGCCGGACGATCCGGCCGAGCTCGAGACCCCCGCCGCGCGCGACTTCACCGCCTGGCTTCGCCGCTTCGGCGCGCGCCTGGTGACGCTCGATTGCGACCGGCATGACAGCCTGGTGGCGCTTACCTCCCACGTGCCGCAGCTTGCTTCCACGGCGCTCGGCGCCATGCTCGCCGATCGCCTCCCCGCCGGCGCGAAACTCGAGGTCGCCGGCCCCGGCCTGCTCGACATGACCCGTCTCGCGCTCAGCTCCTACGACCTGTGGCGCGACATCCTGGCCACCAATCCCGACCACATCGAGCGCGCCCTCGGCTTCTACATTCAGAAGCTGGAGCACCTGCGCGAGAACCTGCGCACGCGCCAGCTCCAGGAAGAGTTCGCGCGCGGCGCAGCCATCGCCGCCAAGCTCCGCCGCGAATAGCGTATCCCTTCCACAACTCCGGAATGGCTCATGCAGCCAAGCTTCGGGGGGGGAGCGAAAGATCCCAAGGCGTAGCGGACCTTGAAGGAATCGGTTGGCGGGCGGAAGCGCCTGCCCACAGGCTTGCAAGTCGTTCGCCTGCGGTGTGGGACAGACGCTTTCGTCTGTCAACCGGCGGTCCGCGCCGATTATTCTTCGCAGTGCCGCGAGCCTTGGGAGAACAGCCAACCGAATGAGCCCCGTGACGTAAGACGTCCATCCGTCTCCCGCGGCCTCTGTTGCTACCATCGAATCATGGCGGGTACCGCGAGCCGAGCCTCGCGCAGGGCGTTCCTCGGGTCGGCGCTGGCCGCCCTCAAGCTGGCCGCGCAGAGCCAGAAGGGTGCTGCGTTTGCCCCCGAGTGGCTGCGCTACGAGGACCCCACCACCGAGATGGAAGTCGTTCGCCTCACCGATCCCGCCTACTCGAGCGCGCTGCCGGCTCATTACAACCGCGCCGTGGCGCACTCGGGCGCCAGCTTGATCTGTGGCTCCGATCGCACCGGCCAGCCGCAGGCCTTCCGCATCGACCTGAGGACCGGCGATGCGCGCCAGTTAACCGAAGTCGCCGAACTGGACGTCGCCTCGCTGGCGCTTTCGCCCGACAGCCGTTCGTTCTGCTGCTTTGCCGGGCGGTCTCTGCTCCGCGTCAACCTGGCCACTTTGCGGCAGCGTGAGATCTACCGGATTCCGGACGATTGGCAGCGCTCGCCCGGAATGAGTTTGACACCGGACGGCGCGCACGCACTTTTCGCCGAGCGGCGCGGCGAGGGATCGCGCTTGCGCTCCGTCTCCGTGGCGCAAGGCGTCTTCCGCACCGTGATCGAAGCGCATTTTGTCATCGAGCATCCTCTGGCGCGGCCCGGCCACGATCAGATTTTGTGCCGGCAAGCCGGGGAGGCGCTCTGGCTGACGGATTCCGGCGGCTCCGGCAACCGCCGGCTCAAGCTGGCGCCGGGCCGCATAGGCTCCGTCCTGTGGAGCCTCGACGGAAGGAATATCCAATACCTCAATCTTCCGGATGACCCCGCCCAGTTGCACACCATTCGCGAGTTCTCTCCCGATGCCGGCGCCGACCGGCTGGTCGCCAAGACTAGCCAGTTCGCCTGCTTCGCAGCCAACCGCGATTCGTCCGTGTTCGTCGGGGCCAGCGCCAACCGTAGCTCGCCCACGGTCCTCTTGCTGCTCCGCGTCACCCGCCGCGAATTCACCTTGTGCGAGCACAAGGCCGCCCACCCGGAGACCGTGTCGCCGGTCTTTTCCCCCGACAGCCGGCATGTGCTCTTCCGGAGCGATCGCGACGGCCACCCCGCCATCTACAGCGTCCACGTCGACAAACTGGTCGAGCCGACCGAAGCCGACGCCGGCTAGCCTCCCGTCTCACAAGTCCGTAACACGATTCCGGAGCCTTGTATCAGGGGTCGGCTTCAGCCGTGCCGGGCGCTGGAGCCGCGCGGCGCGTCATCGATTGCGCGGCGAGCACGCGCGCGTGCGCGTTTCCCGCCGTCTATAATGACGAGAAAGGTATCCTATAACCCTTCCCATGAAATTCAAGACTCTCGCTATTCACTCGGGACATAATCCTCGAGACCATCACGGCGCGGTGATGACGCCGATCTACCAGACTTCCACGTTCGCTTTTCGTGGAGTCAACCAACCGGGCGCGTTCGAATACTCGCGCAGCGGCAATCCGACGCGAAAGGCGCTCGAGACCTGCCTTGCCTCGCTCGAAGGCGGCGCCTTCGGTTTCGCGTTCTCGACCGGGATGGCGGCCGAAACCACCGTCGTGATGATGTTCCGGAGCGGAGACCGGATCGTCGTACACAGCGATCTGTACGGCGGGACCTTCCGCATGTTCGAGAAGGTATTCCGCGATAAGGGCATCCAGGCGGTTTACGTGGACCTTCGGGACTTGGCCGAAACCGAGCGCGAACTCGCGCGCGGCGCCGCGGCCGTGTGGATCGAATCGCCAACCAATCCGCTGATGAATCTGGTGGACCTGCGCGCGGTGGCGGACCTGGCGCATCGCTTCGGCGCCATCGCCATCTGCGATAACACTTTCCTCTCGCCCTACTTTCAGCGCCCCCTCGAATTGGGCGTCGACATCGTCGTGCATTCCACCACCAAGTACATCAATGGCCATTCCGACGTGGTCGGCGGCGCCATCGTTACCAACCACCCCGCGCTCGCCGAAAAGATCGGCTTCCTGCAGAACGCGATCGGTTCCTGTGCCGGCCCGCAGGACTGCTTCCTGGTGCTGCGCGGCGTCAAGACGCTCGCCATTCGCATGGACGAGCACAACCGCAACGCCCTCGCCATCGCGCGCTGGCTCGAAGCGCGGCCGGAAGTCGGCGAGGTGCGGCATCCCGGCCTGGAATCGCATCCGCAGCACGCGCTCGCCCTGCGTCAGATGAGCGGCTTTGGCGGGACCTTTTCGTTCCGCCTGCGCGGCGGCCAGGACGCCGTCTTCGGCCTGCTCGAAAAAGTCCGGGTCTTTGCGCTGGCGGAATCGCTCGGCGGCGTCGAGTCGCTGATCGAGCATCCGGTCACCATGACCCATTCGTCCGTCGATCCCGCCGTCCTCGCGCGCATGGGAATCGCCCCCGACCTGATCCGCGTTTCGATCGGCATCGAAGATGTCGAGGACCTGATAGCCGATCTCGATGCGGCGCTCCGCCCGTAGGAGCCGGGCATGCCCGGTTCTTTTGTCTGAGCCGGAGTTTTCCGGACCGATGGATTATAAATATAATCAATCACATAGCGAGGTGATGGCCGTTTCCCGGCGCACCCCACTTGCAATCTCGTACGCAATATCACATACTCTATAGACATTAGGACGTACAGCGGAGACAATTGATCATGGCAGACGCACCACACAAACGCGGACTCGGCACGCTCGCTTTGCATGCCGGTCAGGAGCCCGACCCGACGACGACGGCGCGGGCGGTCCCGATCTACGCGACATCGAGTTACGTTTTCAAAGACGCCGAAACGGCGGCGAATCTTTTCGGCTTGCGCGAGTTCGGCAACATCTACTCGCGGATCATGAACCCGACCAACGACGTGCTCGAGAAGCGCCTGGCCGCGCTCGATGGCGGTATCGGCGGGCTGGCCTTCGCCTCGGGGCAGGCCGCCATTAACGCCGCGATCCTCACCATCACGCACGCCGGGCAAAACTTCATTTCCGCCACCAGCCTGTACGGAGGCACCTGGACGCTGTTCACCCAGACGCTGAAAAAGCTCGGCATCGAGGTGCGGTTCTTCAATCCCGATCATCCCGAGGAAATCGGCAAACTGGTGGACGAAAACACCCGCCTGGTGTACCTGGAGTCGGTCGGCAATCCCAAGAACGACGTTCCGGATTTTCGCGCCATCGCCGACGAAGCGCACAAACACGGCCTGCCGGTGATCGTCGATAACACGGTACTCACGCCGGCGCTGTTCCGCCCCTTCGAGCACGGCATCGATATCGCGGTCTACTCGACCACCAAGTTCCTCGGCGGCCACGGCGTGCATATCGGCGGCGCCATCGTGGATAGCGGCAATTTTCAATGGGCGGAGAATCCCAAGAAGTGGCCCGAGTTCACCGAGCCGAGCGATTCCTATCACGGCGTGGTCTTCACCGAGGCCCTCAAGCCGCTCGGCAACCTGGCGTATATCATCCACATCCGCACCCACTGGCTGCGCGACACGGGAGGCACACAGAGCCCGTTTGCGGCGTTTCTGCTGTTGCTGGGCATCGAGACCCTGCACCTGCGCATGGAACGCCATGTGCGGAACGCGCAGGCGGTGGCGGAGTGGCTGCTCGAGCATCCCGCGGTGACCTGGGTGAACTACCCCGGTCTTCCGAACCACTCGCACTATCGGAATGCCAGGAGGTATCTGCCGCAAGGCGCGGGAGCGATTCTCGGCTTCGGCGTGCGCGGCGGAAAAGCGGCCGGCGTCAAGTTCATCAATAGCGTGAAGCTGGCCAGCCACCTGGCGAATGTCGGCGACGCTAAGACGCTGGTGATTCATCCGGCGTCCACCACGCATTCCCAACTTACCGAGAAGGAACAGGCCGAGACCGGAGTCACCGCGGACTATGTTCGCGTGTCGGTCGGAATCGAAGACATCGAAGACATCAAGGCCGATCTGGATCAGGCCTTGCGAATCTCTCAGGAGTAACTCATGGCATCGTTCGAAGATAACTCACTCAGCATTGGAAACACGCCGCTCATCAAGCTCAACCGCATCGTAAACGGCTCGGAAACGGAGGTGTACGGCAAAATCGAAGGCCGTAACCCCTCTTACTCGGTGAAGTGCCGGATCGGCTCGTCCATGATTTGGGACGCCGAGAAGCGCGGCGTTCTGAAGCCCGGCGTGGAACTGGTGGAACCGACCAGCGGCAACACGGGGATCGCACTGGCGTTCGTCGCAGCGTCGCGCGGTTACTCGATCACATTGACCATGCCCGAAACCATGTCACTGGAGCGGCGCAAGGTGCTGAAGGCATTCGGCGCCAACCTGGTACTTACCGAAGGCGCCAAGGGCATGAAGGGCGCCATCGCCAAGGCGGAGGAGATTTATAACTCCGATCCCAAGCATTACCTGCTGCTGCAACAGTTTCAGAACCCGGCTAATCCCGAGATACACTTCCGCACCACGGGTCCGGAAATCTGGGATGACACCAACGGCGCGATCGATGTCCTGGTGAGTGGCGTGGGCACCGGTGGAACTATCACAGGCGTTTCGCGCTACATCAAGGGTACGCGGGGCAAGGCCATTACCTCGGTAGCGGTGGAACCGGCGGCCAGCCCGGTGATCACGCAAAAACGGGCGGGACAACCGCTACAGCCGGGGCCGCACAAGATTCAGGGCATCGGCGCGGGCTTCATCCCGGACACGCTGGATCTCTCAGTGGTGGACCGCGTCGAGCAGGTCACCAACGAGGAGTCGGTGGAAATGGCGCGGCGGCTGGCGCGCGAAGAAGGCATCCTGAGCGGCATTTCGTGCGGAGCCGCGGCAGCGGTCGCAGCGCGTCTGGCAAAGCAATCCGAGTTTGCCGGGAAGACCATCGTGGTCATCCTTCCCGACTCCGGCGAGCGCTATCTGACCTCGGTGCTCTTCGAATAAGTCGAGCTACCGCCAAGACCGTGTGAAGCTGTTCCCCTGTGGGGCGGGTTGTCAACCTGCGGCCGATTGCCAATCGGCCCGGGCCCCTGATGGGAGAGCTATATTAGTCTCTTAGCGAGTCCAATCGGATGTCAAAATCTCTCATCGTCCTGTTACTCGTCCCGCTGGGCCTGGTCACCGGTCAGGAACTGAAGCCGGTTGCGCTGCCAACCCC
>JBAVIH010000455.1:0-8771 GCA_049686695.1 Bryobacteraceae bacterium
GATTGCGCCCACGCCACCGGGCCCGCCATCAAGACCAGCAACACAGCCGCCGTGGGGCGGACCCCCTGGTCCGCGCCGGTCCCCCTGGACCGGCCGCTCTCTCGCCAACTCAAATTCCCTCCACGCCCCAAAAGCCGGCCCGTAGCCCTGCAGCGGACCACGGCGTCCGCCCCGCATTTTGCCGCGCCCATCTCTCTTACTCCTTCGGTTTCGGAATGAACATCGCGATGGCTTCGATCTCCACCAGCAGCTCGGGACGGCACAGGATAGCCTGGATGCCCGTCGAGGCAGGCAGCGGATCGAGGCCCTGCTCGCGGAAAAATATCGTGCGCCCTTCGTTGAAGGCCGCGTAGTCGCGCTCGATGTCGCGCAGGTAGCAGGTGGTGCGCACCACGTCTTTCCAGGTGGCGCCTTCGGCGGCCAGCAACCCGGTGATGTTGTGATAAGTGCGGCGAAGCTGTGCGTCAAAGTCGCCGATGTGCACACTCTGGCCGTACTCGTCGATGCTGGCGGTGCCTGAAATCAAAAGGATCACCAGGTTATCCAGGTCAATGCGCAACCCGCGCGAAAATGAGCTGGGCTTTTCGTAATCGTAGGCCTCGTTGAGAACCGAGTGTTCGGTAATGGCCTTGGTCTTCACTTGCGTTGTCTTGCCGATCCGGTCCAACGTGTCGAGTATCGTCATGGCTTACTTGTCTCCCGGTTTAATACGGATTCCGTGGCTCAAGCCTTTGGCCGTGGCCACCCAGATATCGTCATTCTGAAAATCGATGCCAAAAGTGTAAGGAAAGGCCGGCGCGGTGGTGACAGGCACATGGGTAACCGCGCCCGCGGCGTCGCGCACCAGCATCTCGGGGGCATGTGTGTCCAGCGCGGGCCGGTAAGTGGCCCATTGGACGCCATCGTAATACGCCAGCCCCTTGTCGGTGGAGAACCAGGTGCGCGTGCCATCCACGCTCTTCACCTGATTCAGAAAATTGCTGGGAAGGCCGCTGTCCTTATCCATGAAGTTGCGCCAGTAACGGCCGTCATAGCGGCTGGCGCCGAAGTAAGTGGCGGCCCAGAGGATCTTGTTCACGTAACTCACCGATGTGGTGATTTCGTGAATCAGCCCCTCGTCTTTGTGAAGCACGATCTCGTTCTCGCTGTCGGGATCGTCATACTTCAGCCAGCGCTCGGTCTTGACGTCGTACTCCAGCACCCCACTCCCCCATACTGCGTAGTATACCTTGTCCTCCGCGGCGGTCACATTGTAGGTCCAGATCTCGTACATGGGCGTATTGCGTTCGTTGAAATGGCCCCACTGGTTGGTTCGGGTGTCATAGCGCGCGCCACCGGCGGCGGTCGCCACCCACACCAGGTCGCCCTGCACGGTGACGCCGTAGACCACGTCGTTGGGCAGTCCGCTGTTGAGCTGCGTGAAGGTATCGATGCGCCCGGCCGAGTAACGGCTCAGCCCTCCCAGGGTGGCGATCCACAGCGTGTGCGTCTTCTTGTCCAGCGCCAGGTACAGCACCGCGCGGTGCGCCAGCCCATCGGCGGTAGTGAACACGCGCCACTTACCGTTCTCGTAAAGCGCCAGCCCGTTGTCGGTTCCCGCCCAGATACGGCCGCCATCCACGCAAACGCTGTAGACGCGATTGTCGGGCAGCCCGTTGGCGGTCGTGAAATTCTCCCAGCGAAACCGCGGCAGGTCCTGCGCGAACAGCGCCGAGGCGGCCAGGAATGCGGCTATGATCGTGGCTCTCATAATGTCTTCAAATACTCGATGAGATCGTTCAACTCATCCTTGGCGAGATCGTTGGTGACGCCGTGCTGGTCCTTCGGATTGAAGATGGTCCAGATTTCTTCGAACGTATGGGCCGAGCCATCGTGCAGATATGGCGCGCTGTTGACTACGTTGGTCAGCTCCGGAGTATCGATCAGCGGCGAGCGATCGGTTGGCTTGCCGGTGCCGACATCGGCGACGAGTTGGTTAGTGTAATACTTGCCGGAATGGCAAACGAAACACTGGTCCGTTTCCGGAATCGGAGTGCCGTCCTTGCGCGTGGTTCGCAGGAAGATGGCCTTGCCGCGTTCCTGCGCCGGCGTCAGCTCGCCATCGGGAGCGCGATAGCGGTTGGGGCGCAGCGGAATGGCCTTGATGTAGCTCACCAGGTCCTCCAGGTCGTCGCCGCGGATGCCCTGCGAGCGGAAGAAATAGCGCTCGGTGCGCGGGCCGCATTCGGTCTCGAGATCGGGGTTCTGGCCGTTCCACTTGAACGGCGAGGTGTCGGCGATGTCCTCCAGCGCGCGGTTGTCGACGATGTCGATCCCGAAGCCGTCCGGCTCCAGGTCCCAGTTGAGACCGTCGAAGGTGGAATCCAGATGGCAGTTCGCGCAGCCGAAACTGTGCCCGAACGCGAACTGCGACGAGTAGAACAGGCGCTCCCCGCGGCGTTCCGCGGTTAATGTGGCCGGGCCGCCGAGCGCGACCGTCCCGACCGCCGCCATGCGCGCGGTATCGATAATCGAAATGCTGTCATCCAGGCGATTGGCCACCCACAGGGTCGCCCCATCCGCCGAGAGCGCGATGTTGCGCGGATTGCGGCCCACCGGAATACGCGCGATCACATAACGCGAAGCCGCCGAAAGATCGTTGGCCATGCGCGCGGCGGAGGGCGAGCGCGCCGCCGCCACCAGACGCGCCAGATCGAGCACGGCGATTTCGTTCGAACCGCTGGCGGACACGTACGCCCGCTTCTTATCCGGAGCGATGGCCACCCCGAACGGCAGCGAGAAATAATCCTCGATGGCGTCGAGCGGAAGCTGCACCGCGCCGCCGATATCCTCGCCGAACACCGCCAGCGAATCGCCCATCGCCCAGCCGTGCTCCACGTGCGCCAACGGCACCAGGTTCCTGGGACGCAGCAGAGCCGCCAGGCCAAGTCGCCCGTCGCGCGAAACCGTCACATGAAAAACACCCGCGGCGTCCGGCAGCGAGATGCGGTTGGTGACAATCTGCGTGCGCGCGTCGATTTCCGTGATCTCCGACCGCGTCGGCGTGCGGAACCGGCCTAGGATGGGGTAGATGTGAGTGACGTAAATGCGCGAGCCATCGGCCGAGGCTGCGGCGTAGCTGGCGCCGTGGGCCGCGATCAATCGGCGGGTAATCGCTCCGCTGGCCAGGTCCACCACCGCCACGTCGTCGCTTAGCCGGTTCGCGACGTAGAGCGCGCCCCGCCCGTCGAACGCAATCCCGGTCGGCTCGAAACCGGCTGGCAGCGTGCGCAGCGGCCGCATCGCCGTGGCATCGATTTCGCTGATCGTATCCGCCCACGAGTTAGTGACATACAGGCGCGCGCCGTCCGGCGTCACGGCGATGCCGCGCGGCACCTTTCCAACCGCGGCGCGGCCGGCGATGCTGCGTTTGGCCGTATCGATGGCGACCACTTCGCCGGTGCCGCTCAACACCGCGTACAGACGCGTCCCGTCCGGCGATAGGACCAGGTCGTCGGGACTGGGATAGCGGCTCTGCGCGGCGGCCATTGAGGCGAAGACGAGACAGGCGAGGATCGGTGGGGCATGCTTCAGCTTGCCCACGCCCGCTTGCGGGCGCATTCTCTCACCGCCCCTCGCGATTTGCCGCATCCCCATTCCCATCCCTACTTCTCCGTAATAGTAAACACCTGGCCGGCCGGAATGTTCTCCACCACCTGGTGAATACCGCTCGGCCACACGACGGTGATCTTATCGGCCTTGGTGGCTGCGCCGAGGCCGAAGTGCAAACGCCAGTCGTCCTGGCTCAGGTAACCGGACCCGGCCGTGCGCTCGGCCCGCTGTTTGACGCCGCCGGCTTCCAGTTCCACCACCGCGCCGATGCCGTCGCGATTGCTCTTGGTGCCCACCAGGTTGATCTTCAACCAATGCCCCACCGGCGTGGTGACGTTGTGCAGCAGCGCGCCCGGCGCGCCCAGGTTTACCAGGTAGGCATCCACACGGCCATCCGTATCGTAGTCGGCGAAGCACGCGCCGCGTCCCACGCTCTTGGTCGCCAGGATCTGCCCCGCGCCGGTGGACACATCCTCGAACTTGCCTCCGCCCAGGTTCTTGAAAACCGAATGTTCCTGCGGGATCAGGTGAATCAGGCCGCCGTGCGCGATGAAAATGTCGCGCAGCCCGCTGTTGTCGAAGTCGTAGGCCCCCGTGCCCCAGCTTGTGTATTGCGCGGCGAGCTGCGAGATGCCGGCCTGTTGGGTGATATCGACGAACGGCAGCTTGCCGGTGTTCCGCAGCAGCCGGTTGTACTTGGAATCGCTCACCCACAGATCCACTTTGCCGTTGTTCTCGGCGTCGAAGAAAACCGGCCCCATGGCCGAAGTGGATTCGCCGTTTTGGCCGAACGCGGCTCCGGCGTCGAGCGCGATCTCCTCGAAGGTGCCGTCGTGCTTGTTGTGGAATAGGAAGTTCTCGGTCTTGTCGTTGGCGACGTAAATATCGGGGTAGCCATCGCCATCGAAGTCGCCCGCCGTGACGCCCATGGTGCGGCCCTTGAACGCCGCGATGCCGGATTTCTCGCTGACGTCGACGAAGGTGCCCTTGCACGTGTTGTGAAACAGCAGATTGCTGTCGGCTCCGTAGTCGAGCGGCCCCGGGTAGTTATCGGCCGCGTAGTAAGACCGGTAAGTGGGATCGAACTTCACGTAGCGGCCGATGAAAAGGTCGATGCAGCCGTCGCGGTCGTAATCCAGCCACGTCGCGCCGATCGCCCATCCCTTCACGTCGCCCAGGCCCGCCTTGACCGTGACGTCCTCGAAGGTCCCGTTGCCCTTGTTGCGATAGAGCGTCACTTTGCCGTAACTGGTGACGAGTAAGTCGGTGTAGCCGTCGTTATCGAAGTCGGCGGCGATGGCGGAGAAGCTGAATGCGTCGCCGGCCAGGCCGGCTTGTTCGGTGACGTCGGTGAAGTGCCCGTTCCCATCGTTGCGGTACAGGTGATTGTGCGGCGTTTCGGCGGGCGGCTTGCGCAGCGGGTAGGGATGTATGCCCGGCCCCAGCGGACGGCCGCTCACCACGAACAGGTCGGGCTTGCCATCGTTATTGTAATCGAACCAGAGGCAGCCCGCGCCAGTGCTCTCGAGCAGCGATCCCAGCTTTTCGGCGCCAAAAGAATGCGTGAAGGTGATCCCGGACTGCGGGGTGGCGTCCTCGAAACGGATGGCGCCGGTTGGCTGAGCCGGCGCCATGCCCGCCGCCAGGCAAAAAACAGAAACGAAGGATGCCGTTCTTATGATCATTTAGTCGATCCTAGGATAGCCGTCATGTTGACCGGCACTGTGGTGCGGTTGAGAATTTCGGGCACCCGGTTTTCGGGCGACCGTTCCGGGCCGGCGTGGCAGCCCACGCAGATGCGCTGTTCGCTGGGCCGCATCGAGAACCAGTTCTTTTCCGCCCGCGTCACCGCGCCGGTGCGGCTTAATAACTCCATGCGCAGCGGCCGGTCCGCCGGCACTTGCACGTAAAACGAGCCGTCCGCCTCCACCACCGTCTGGCCGAGCAGCACGGCCGCTCCGGCGGCGTCCCGTGTGAATACGCGGACCGTCGCGATGTCGCCCGTGATCGGCGTTTTCGATTCGCGCGCGTTGAGGCACAGCAGGTTCCCGGTGGTGCGTGTGGGTACCCGCGCCGATGGGAAATCGCGCGGCGGCACGCGGCTCGATACCACCACCGGCTCCACGGCGTTGCCGGGCGCGCCCGGATTCTGTTCTACGCGCTGGCCGCTCGAACTGCTCCAAACGAACAGGTGAAAGGGGCGCGCGGGACCGCTGCGCAGCGGGATCAGCCAGCGGTCCGCCGCAATCTCCGCGCCCGGGCCGGCCGCTTCCAGGTTGGGCTGCGGCAGGTCGGTCTGCTCGGCCAGGGCGGGCGTGAAGCGCGCCAGCCGCTTGCCCACGTTGAAGATCACGTCTCCCGAAGCGGCCTGGTGCCCGTTGGCGCGCTGCGGGCCGTGATCGCAGCGAATCGTCTCCACACCGGTGCCGTCCGGGTAAACCGTCCACAAGTCGCCGTTGGTTTCGAACAGAATCCGCCCGTCGTGCAACACGTCGTCGGTGAGGTACCAGCCGGGAACGAAGGTCAGCGCCTCCGGCGCCGCCGCGCCAGCCAGCGGAACAATCTGGATTTCGGAGCCTCGCTCAAAGATCCTCGTGTAGACCACGCGGCCATCCGGCAAGTACAGCGGGCGGATGCAATCGGAATCGGCCGTGGTAAGCTGCCGGGGAGCGCCGCCCGCAATCGCGGTTTCCCAAATCTGCCAGGGTCCCGCCGCGGCGCGCTTGCCGGCGAACAGGATGCGCAATCCATCGAAAGAGACCGCCGGGTCGGTGGAAGCATAGAAATCGGCGGCGAGCTTGCGCTGTCCCTGCGCCGTCACCAGCATCACCGCGGCGCCCCCCGGAAAGCGCTCGTGGCCACTCCGCCAAGCAGCGCTATCGTACTGAGGGGCAGCGACATACGCGTAATCCGGCGTGCCGGGACGGTCCGCCGCGCCAAGCAAAGCGAGAGCCAGACCAGCCGTAGCAGCGAGCTTCCTCATGTAACTCCATATTAGGTGAATGAAGCCCGTTTATCAGTAATTGAAAAATACTAGCCGCCTGCAATCGCCCCGACAATCAGCAATGGCTCCGCCCCGCGCGCAACGGCTTCGGGCAGCGGCGCATCCGGCGATTCGTGGGATAAATCTTCCGCGTTGGCGAAGAATCTCACGAACGGTCTCCGCTGTTGCGTCACGTGGTCGCGGAGCGTCCCGCGCAGCATCGGATAGCGCGCCTCCAGCGCGTCGAGCACCGAGCGCTGCGTAGCTTGCCCCTCCACTGCAAGCTGCACCTCGCCCGCCACACGCGCCAGTATCCGCAGGTGCGCCGGTAGCTCGACCCGGATCACGGCAGCGTTTGCACCTCGACGGAAAGTACGGCCGGAAGATCGCGGACAACCGGCGCCCAACTGTCTCCGCCATCGGCCGACGCGTAGACTTGCCCGCCGGTGGTCCCGAAGTAAACGCCGCACTGGTCGAGCGAATCCACCGCCATCGCATCGCGCAGCACGTTCACGTAGCAATCGCTCTGCGGCAGGCCTTTGGTCAGCGGCTCCCACTCGTTTCCGCCCGTCCGGCTGCGGTACACGCGCAGCTTGCCCTCGGGCGGAAAGTGCTCCGAGTCGCTCTTGATCGGAACCACGAAAATGGTTTCCGGCTCGTGTGCGTGCACGTCGATGACGAACCCGAAATCGGTTGGCAGGTTCCCGCTGACCTCGTTCCACGAGTCGCCCCCATCGTCGCTGCGCATCACGTCCCAGTGCTTCTGCATGAACAGCACATTCGGCCGCGAGCGGTGCATCGCGATGCGGTGAACGCAGTGGCCCACCTCGGCAGTCGGGTCGGGGATGTGTTGCGAACGCAGCCCGCGGTTGATCGGCTGCCAGGTCACGCCGGCATCCTCGCTGCGGAAGGCGCCCGCCGCCGAGATGGCGACGAAGATCCGCGCAGGGTCGCCCGGATCCTGAAGGATGGTGTGCAGGCACATTCCGCCGGCGCCCGGCTGCCAGCGAGGCCCCGAGCCGTGCCCGCGCAGCCCTGCCAGTTCCTGCCACGTCTTGCCGGCGTCGGTCGAGCGGAACAAGGCCGCATCTTCCACGCCGGCGTAGACCGTGTCCGCATCGGTCAGCGATGGTTCCAGATGCCAGACCCGCTTGAACTCCCAGGGACGCGGCGTGCCGTCATACCACTGGTGAGTGCCGGGAACGCCTTCATATGTGAACTTGTTTCCCACCGGCTCCCAGGTTTTGCCGCCGTCGTTAGACCGCTGGATCAACTGCCCGAACCAACCACTCGACTGCGACGCATACAGCCGGTCCGGGTTCACCGGCGAGCCCTTCAGATGGTAGATCTCCCAACCTCCGAAGTGCGGGCCGCTCACCTCCCACTTTTCGCGCTTGCCGTCCGATGTCAGCACGAACGCACCCTTGCGTGTGCCAACCAGTACTCGTACCTTGTTCATCCCTCACCCTCCTAAGACACATTATCTAAAGCACTTGCAAAATGCAAGGGATCGTTTGAGACAGCTCGTCGCCTTCCGCCAATTGACACCGCCGGCGATTTCTGTAAAAATCAAGTAGGCGAATAAAAGGCGAAAACAATGGGCGCGGCGCTGCTCCGGAAACAGTTCGAATCGCTGCTCGGCGGTCACCTCGGGTGGCAGGCGAAACCGGTTGCAGAAGGGATTCCAAGCGGCGTCCCGGAAATCGATCGGGCGACCGGCGGGCTGCCGCGCGGATGCCTCACGGAGATTTTCGGCGCGCCTTCTTCCGGCCGCGCCAGCCTGCTGGTTTCGATTCTTGCCTGGGCCACCGCGCGCCAGGAATTCTGCGCCCTGGTGGATGCCGAGGATGCGTTCGATCCGCTTTCCGCCGCGGCGGCCGGCGTGGAACTGCCGCGGCTGTTGTGGATCCGCTGCGGCCACAGCGCCGAGCACGCGCTTCGAGCGGCCGACCTGCTGCTGCAAGGCGGCGGCTTCGGCGTGGTGGCGCTAGACCTGGGCGATACTCCGGCGCCGGCCGCGCGCCGCATCTCGCTCACTTCCTGGTTCCGTTTGCGCCGCGCGGTGGAGCACACGCCCACCGTGCTGATTGCGGTCGCGCGGCAACCCAACGCCAAAACCTGCGCCAGCCTGATGCTGGAATTGTCGCGGGAGAGCGCCCGCTGGTCGGGCGGCGCGCTCGATTCCGCCCGCCTGCTC
>JBAVIH010000456.1:0-7025 GCA_049686695.1 Bryobacteraceae bacterium
CTCCAAATACTGTTGTCGCGCGTTCATGTCCACCTTTCATGGGTGCCATGTTTCGCGCCCTTCCGGGTTACATTTTCATTTGGCTCATCCGAGTCTCTCCTGGTGACATTTTAGATGGCTCAATTCGTACGTTCATGCCCTGTGCGATGCCCATGGTATAATTCTTCCCGTCGAGCCAGGTTGGCAAGCCGGTTGAAGATCGCCGCAGAAGACGGGCGATGGAGGTAAAGGTGCCACTGCACGTCGCGACACAGGGTGAGACGATCGCATCAATCGCGGAGGACTATTCCTTGGCCGACTGGCACAGGATCTACGATCATCCAGATAATGCGGCACTTCGGCAGAAGAGACCGAACCCGAACCTGATCTTTCCGGGGGACGAAATCTTCGTGCCGGATCGGGACTCGCGGATTCACGGAGGCGCCGCTGATCAGCGCCATAAGTTCGTTTACCACGCGCCCAAGCAGTGGCTTCGGATCGTCGTGGAGGATCACTACACAAAGCCCCTGGCTAACACGCCCTATGAGCTGAAGGTCGGCGCTCGCCAATACCAGGGCCAGACGGACGGGGACGGCCTTCTCGAAGAGCAAATCGAAGTCAGCGCTTCAACGGGGCGCCTGAAGATCGGCGATCACGTCTTCGATCTTTCGATCGGGGACTTGAATCCGGTGTCCGAGACGCCGGATCAAGGAGTTTCGGGAGCTCAAGGGCGCCTGCTGAATCTCGGATACCCCGTCGGCCCGATCGATGGGGTGATGGGGCCCAAGACGAACCAGGCCATCCGCTTTTTTCAGGCGGACGAGCACCTGCCAACCACCGGCGACTTGGATAGCGCCACTATGGCAAAGCTGCTCAAGGTCTATGGAGGGTAGGAAGAGACTGCAATGACGCATCCAGTGGCGCCGGGTAAGGAAATTCAGAACCTGCTCAGTAAGCGGTATCTTTACCGAGCCGTGATCCTGCTGGGAGCCGGCGATGATCCGCCGGCCCTCCAGGGTCCATTGGTGCTCGAAGCCAAGGACGGTTCCTACAAGTATTCGTACGAGCTGAAGGATGGCACCCAGGATGGCGATCACCTGATATTCGACTTCTATGTGAAAGACCGCGACAAGGAATACGAGTGCTACCTGGCCGGCGACTCGCGCCGGTACCGATGGAAAGCGATTCCGGAAGATCCGGCTGGTCTGGATCAGATTGCGTAGAAGAAAGCCCAGGAGAGAAGATGGCCCGCCTCAAGCAACCACTGAATGCCGACGCGGTCGCGGCCGCCGACGACGATTTCTATGACCTTCATCACGAGATGGTGGTGGATGGGCAACGGCAGCCGATCGATTCGTCGCAGGTGAGCCTAAAGAACCAATGGGTCCGCCTCTATGTACAGCATGGGGGCGAGCTCGAGAAAGACCCTCCTGCCGATCTTGATTTCGAGGTTACGTGGGTCCCGGACATGAAGCACGACCAGTTTCGGGAGGGCGCGCACAAAGGAAGTGCAATCACAGCCGTCAAGTCCCACGTCTACTTTGTCCGGGCTTCGCGGCTGATGGTCGCACAGCAGTGGCCGCTGGCCGAGTACTACGCCTACATCGATACCGATCTCGCCGAAACCATCGACTTCGACACCCTGGGCCTGCTTTGGACCGACGAGAAAGGCTTCCCTCATTTATGCGACGGCGACGGCAAACCCCAGGAGCGGGTCGAGTTCTTTCCCTTCTCCTATTCGACGCAGGCGCAGGACGCGACGTCCTGCGTTCTGATTTATGACACCGATCTCGGCCGGTTGAAGAAAAAACGCGCCAGCCTGCAGGGGACGAACGGCAAAAACAGCGAGCACCGCGTCAAAGAGCTGTTCTTCTACAACGCAGGGGCGAGCGCCGCAGTGGCCGATATCCAGGTTCCCAGGGACAATGACATACTGCCGGTCGACGAAATCATCGGCATCGCGCGAGAGTGTGACGCCCTGCTGGTAAAGGCCGAAGGGGCGCGCGACGCTCTGAAGCACTTCATGGAGGAGACTCCGGAACACGGTGTCATGTGGACGTCCCGCGAGGCCATCAACGGCTGGCTGGCGATGGACGACCATCGCAATTATCTCACCCGGTTAGCCGACGGGCGCGCTACCTGGGACGTCGCATGCGAGAACTTCGACAGGGAGTTCAAGAAGCTGACAACGGCCTACGAGACCGCGCTCGAGCCGCTATATGACAAGCTCTCGGACAGCGAAGTACGCCGGAAACTGTTTCTCTGCGATTACGTAGTCCAAGGTTGGGACGACACCAAGGGATATCACGGATTGTGGAGCTGTCACTTCTTCCTGGATGCCATAGGGATGTTTGCCGGCACCATGAAGCACAAGGAGGTGTTCGACAACTTCGCGCAGCCCTTGCTCACGGGCTTTGCAGCTAACTGGGGCCAAAGCCGGGGCAAATGCAAGTGCCCGACATGCGGTGAGATCGAACAGGTCGACGATCCTTTCGCCAAGGTCAAAATGGCCGACCAGTTCGGCAAGGTGAATTTCAAGCTGAAGGACCTTAAGATCGCCGGCAGCACGGTCCAGCGCGTGGTGAATGTCGTCACCAAGTTCTTGCCCAACTTCGCGTTGATTATGGCCCAGAGGGCCAATTTCACAGCCAGCGATGTCTCGGGGATCGGGTGGTTCGGCCCCAATATCTTCAAGCGCGGTGGCATGGTGGGAAAGGGTCTGTTCAAGAGCTTCGCCGAGGCTTGGTCACAACACGTGGCGGAGGTCGTCAGGCGGGGTAAGGAGTTTGAGGCTCACGCCAAGGAACTGGAGGATGCGAACAAGGCGATCTTACAGAAGTACCTCAAAGTGAACCCAGGTAAGCTCGGGGACACGTTGTCCATGCTGGGCGGTGCCATTCAAGTGGTGTACTTCTTCACCAAGGAGGGCCGGAACACCAAGGATTGGTTCGACTTGTTGAAGGCCTCCACCGATATCGCCAGGGGTGGGTTAGGGCTAGGCAAGGACAAATTGGCCGAGAAACTGGCGGAGAAATACGGCGCGGAGGTTGTAAAGAAGTTCGCCAAAAAGGTGGGCGAGGGTCTTACGCTGGGGGGCGCCGCATTCCAGTTCGGCTCGGCTTACCTGAGCCTCTCGGAGGCTGCCGACAAAGGCGACCGTCAGGCTTTCGTTTGGGGCGCGGTGCAGTATATGGGCGCCGATATCTATTTGACTGGCGCTGCGGTGGAGTTCACGCCATTTTTGGGCGTCTCGCAAGCCAGTGGCGCCGTGGTCATTGTGGTCGGCGCGGTGGTCTATCTCACCGGCCAAATCGGCGAGTTCATCACCCGTCCGGGCGCTGAAGAGAAATTTCTCCGCGGGTTCTATTACTATGACGACAACGACCACCGGTCACCGGAGGAAAAGGAGGCCGAATGGCAGCAGCGTCAAGAGCGGCGCCGCCAGGAGCGGGCCGATCGATTTTCGCTGAGGTGAGTATCCAGCAATCGTGAGTGGTCCACCCATGGCCGCACGGGTCATTTCGGCTCCCAGGCTTCCTTGTCCTTGTTCGGGAAAGTGATCTTGCAGTTGCCCGGGTCGATGTGATCGACGCGAGCATGGCCTTTGTCATCCAGGGTTCCGTCGGCCACGGTGGTTCCGTCCGGAAGGGTGATTATGTACGGCTCTCCGGCCACCGGATTCCCTTCTTCGTCCTCCAGGTTGATCTCGATCCAGTGGGTCTTGTCCTGGTTTTCGGGCGCCGCCGGGTTATGGGTCGGCGCATTAGAAGCGGCGGATTGATTGCCTCCCGCGCCGGCACCGCCAGCGGGAGCAGAGGCGGAAGCGGGTGAAATCGACGACACGGCAAAGCTTTTTTGCGTGAAACTGCCGCCTGAAGGAGCCGCCCACTGTCCGGCGTCCGCTTTGTCGGCCTGGGCAGGATCGGTGGGCGAAAGCGGCGACACCAGCGAGCCCGGCGAGCCCGACAGCGCGGATCCGCCGCTGTTGATCATGACCATCGGCCCGGAAATCTGAACCCCGGAGGCGTTGAGGGTAACGAACGAACCGCCCACCACCAGCGACAGTCCCACCTGCGCTTCGATCACCACCTGCATCGCCTGCAAATAGAGGTTCTGGGTCACCTGGCTGCTGTGGTTGCCGCTGAACTGCTCGATTACGTCGCCGGTCACGGCCAGGGAGTTCGAACCGGTGATCGAGACGGCGGCCTTGCCGGCGATCGTCACGTGGTGGTCGCGGCCCATTTTCTCGATCCGGTCGCGCGTGATATCGCTATGACTGTCTCGCTGGACCTGCTCCATCTTGTCGCGCGTGACGATCAGATGCCGGTCCTCCCCGATGAATTCCCTGCGGTCGTTCTCGATGCGGATGTCGAGGTCCTTCTGGCCGTGAACGAAGATCTGCTCGCTGCCTTTCTTGTCTTCGAGCCGGATCTCGTTGAATCCGCCGCCGCCCTTGGAGCTGTACGACTTCACGGTGCTCTTCGTCTGCTGGTCGGGCAAAGGATAAGGCGGCATCTGGCCGGCATTGTAGACCGACCCGGTGATCAGGGGACGGTCCGGGTCGCCCTCGAGGAAGGTGACCACCACCTCCTGGCCGATTCGCGGGATGTAGATGGAGCCCCACTGGTTCCCCGCCCAGCCTTGAGCAACCCGGATCCAGCAGGAGCTCTTTTCGTCGGCCGCGCCTTCCCGATCCCAGTAGAATTGCACGACGATGCGCGAATAGTTGTCGGTCCAGATTTCTTCTCCGGACTTGCCGACCACCACCGCGGTCTGCGTGCTCGGGATCACCGGCTTGCGGGCGTGGCGCGGGGGCCGGAACGGGACCGTATTGGGAATGGCTTCGAACTCGTTGGTGTACTCGAACGGTTCCGGATTGTCGGCACGGTAACCGGTGTTCTTCCCATGATGGCGGAGCGCAATCAACGTGTAATCCTGGTTGGCCTCGTCGCGGTAGAAGTCCTGTAAGGTGAACTTGTAGCCGCACTCGAAGCCCATGCAGTTGCTTTTTCCGCGCACGGTGACCAGTTCCACCTCGCGCTCCTCCAAACGGAGCTTGGCATAGCGGTCGCCGTCACTCTTGGTCGAGTATTTTCCGGGATAGTCGTAGTACTCGGCGGGTTCGGCGCTGGCGAGAGTGGCATAGAGACTGGTGCTGGGCTTTTGAAAGTCGTAATCGGTGAGCGAAGCCGTCCCGGTATTTACCTTGACTTCCTCCGCGAGGCTGAAAACGGTGTCCTCATCGAGGAGGCCGCCCAGAGCCGGAGCATATTGAGCCGTGGCTTTGTTGGGGCAGGACTTGAAGGCGGAACTGTCGTCGGCGAGCACAAGCGTGTGCTTGTCCTCGGTCTGTTCGAAGAAATAGAAAATGCCTTCGTCCTCGAGCAGCCGCGAGACGAAGTTGAAGTCGGTCTCGCGGTATTGCACGCAGTACTCCCGAGGCTGATAGGAGCCCTGGAGTTTGAGCTGGTAATCGGTGTAGCCCCGGTCTTTGAAAATCTGCTCGACTATGTCGGGCACCGATTTGTTCTGGAAGATGCGGCAGTTGGAGAAGATGGTGAGGAACCAGAGCCAGGGCACCATCTCGGCCTGGTAGAGGGCCATACCGTCTTTGGTGGACTCCGTCAGCGCGATGCGATTGAAGAGCCCGTGAATATGCCGTTCGGTATCTTCGTCCAGCTTGATGGACAAGACCGCCGGCTTCGTCAGCAGGCTCTTCATGTCGACGTTCGGATCGTCGGACAGCAATTGCAGGATGAAACGGTAGGGCGTGGAGACGCGCTCATAGCCGGTGAAGCCGCTCAGCAGCAGGGCGTCGTCTCCCAGCGTGGTCTTGATGCGGAATGGACGTTCAATTTGCGTTGCGGGCAAGTTATCGTCCTCCTCCAGCCGGCCCGGCGGGCCGGGCCGGCGACTGATGCCACCTACGAATAGACAAACTCTCCGTTTTCGCCGACGGCGACGTGAACCGCGTCTGGCTTGAGGCCTTCGGCGATCTTCCCGAGGATTTGGGTGGATATCTCGGGCAACATCGTATTGGTGAGAATATTATCTACGTTTCGGGCTCCGCTTTCCACTTCGGTGCAGCGGCGGGCCACTTCGTCGACCAGGGCGGCGTCCCAGGTAAGAGCGACGCGATGGCTTTCCTGGAGCCGGCGCTGGATCTTGGCGAGCTTGAGCCCGATGATCTTCTTCATCGCCTCATCGCGAATGGGGAAATAGGGAATCACCACCAGGCGTCCCAGGAAGGCGGGTTTGAAGATCTTGTCCAATTCCGGCTTGATGGCCTTGACCAGCCCTTGCTGCGCGGGCATGGTTTCCGGATCGGCGGTGAGCTTCATGATGCTGTCGGTGGCGGCGTTGGAGGTCAGGATGATGATGGTGTTCTTGAAGTCGATCTCGCGGCCCTCGCCGTCTTCCATCTGCCCCTTGTCGAAGACCTGGAAGAAGAGCTCGAGCACGTCGGGATGAGCCTTCTCGACTTCATCGAGCAGCACCACGGAATACGGGCGGCGCCGGACGGCTTCGGTGAGCACGCCGCCTTCGCCGTAGCCCACGTAACCGGGAGGCGATCCCTTGAGTGTGGAGACCGTGTGGGCTTCCTGAAACTCGGACATATTGATGCTGATCATATTGCGCTCGCCGCCAAAGAGGAGGTCGGAAAGCGCCAGCGCGGTTTCGGTCTTGCCGACGCCGCTGGGGCCGACCAGCAGAAACACGCCCACCGGTTTGCCGGGATCGTCGAGGCCGGCGCGCGCGGTGCGCACGCGTTGGCTGATCATGGCGAGGGCGTGGTCCTGTCCGATCACGCGCGCGCCGAGGTGCTGTTCCAGCTTGAGCACGGTGGCAATTTCGTCCTTCAACATCTTGCCGACGGGAATGCCCGTCCAGGCGGAAACCACCTCGCCGATGATCTGCGCATCCACGCACACGCGCAGCAGCGGTGTTTCGCCCTGCATGGCGTTCAGTTCGTCGTTCAGAGCGGCAAGCTGGGAGCGCAGTTGCTCGGGATCGGGCGGCGGCGGCGCGGGAGGCGCGGGAGGCGC
>JBAVIH010000457.1:0-5053 GCA_049686695.1 Bryobacteraceae bacterium
GGGCCGGGTGAAGCGCCGCGGCGCGCGGCGGCGATTGTACAGGATATTCTGGAAGGACAGGTGGCTCATGTATCGTGAATTTCGCGCCCTCTCCGGCGCCCTGGCTGCGAGCGTGGCGCTGGCAATCGCAGTCTGGCCCGCGGCGGCCCAGGAACAACAGCGCCGCGCCGGCCCGCAAATCGACGTGCAGGCCTATACCATCGAGGCCGAAATCTCCCCGAACTCGCAGTCGCTCTCGGCCAAGGCGGATGTGCGGTTCGTGCCGCTGGTGGACAACCTGGCATCGGCCACGTTCGAGCTGAACAACGCGCTCAACATCGCCCGCGTGGTGGATGCCCAGGGAAAGCAGATTGCCGCCTCGCGCAACCAACAGGATTTTTCCGTTCGCCTGGCCTTCGATCCGGTGCTCCCCAAGGGCCAGCCGGCCACCATCTCGTTTTACTATGACGGCAAGCTGAGCGGGCAGGAAGATTCGCCGGTGGAAGGCATCCGGTTCGCCGCTATCCACCCCGATTTCGCTTTCCTGATGTACCCGGCGCGCTGGTTCCCGGTGAGTGGCTATTCGACCGACCGCTTCGCCGCCGATATACGCATTTTGGTGCCGGCGGGGTATATGGTGCTGGGCAGCGGCATGGATTCTCACCAGACGGCCGGCGACAAGATCCAGTACGAGTTCAAATTCGAGCACGCGTCATTTCCGGGCAGCATCGCGGTAGTGAAGGACCAGTCCAAGCGCGTGCAGGTGGAAGGCGTCACCACGTCGGTCTACTTCCGCGGCGCGGAAAGCGAAAAGGCGGAGGCTTACGGAAACGAGACCGGCCAGATCATGTCGTACTTCTCCGGCATGTTCGGGCCGCCGCCTTACGCCGACCTGACGATCGTCGAGACCGAAGCGGGCGCGCCCAACGGATACGCCGCGCCGGGGCTGATTTTCCTTTCGCCGACCGCGCTGACCCGCCCGGTGGCTTCCAAACTGGTGGCCAACGAGGTCTCGCGCCAGTGGTGGGAGGAGATGGTTTCTCCGACCACGCGCAATCACCTGTGGCTGACCAACGGGCTGGCGGCGTACTCGGAGCTGTTGTGGGTGGAACATACGACCGGCAGGGGCGCCATGGAGAGCCAGCTTCACGACGTGATGGTGGAATCGCTCACGGTGGACACCGTGCCGATGATGCAATCGGCGCGCCTGGAGGATTATTCGCCGGAGCTGTGGGCGCTGACCGGCAGCAAAGGCGCCGCGGTCGCCAATATGCTGCGCTACCTGATCGGCGACGACAAGTTCTTCGAGGTCCTCAAGCAATATGCGCAGCAGCGCGTCTGGAAAACCGCGAACACCGAGGATTTCCGCGAAGTGGTGGAAAAAGTGGCCGGCAAGAACCTGGGCTATTTCTTCCTGCAGTGGGTGGAATCGAGCGGCGCGCCGGAATTCAAGCTCGAGTACACGGTCTACCGGACGCAAAAGGGCTTCCGGGTGATGGGCAAGATCAGCCAGGATATGGACACGTTCCGCATGCCGGTGGATCTGAAGATCGAGACCGAAGGCAACCCGGAGCAGCAGCGCATCGAAGTGGTGGGCACATCGTCGGAGTTTTCGATCGACACCTTCGGCAAGCCCAAGAACATCGTCATCGATCCGGACAACCGGGTTTTGCGCTACAGCCCGGCGCTGCGGGTGGCGGTGGCCATCAAGCGGGGCGAACAGTTCGCCGAGCTCAGCCAGTTTCCGGAAGCGCTGCAGCAGTATCAGAAGGCGCTCGAAACCAACCGCACCAGCTCGCTGGCGCATTATCGGATCGCCGAAGTCTACTTCCTGCAGAGCAATTTTCAGCCGGCCGCCAACGAGTTCCGCGAAGCGCTGAACGGAGACCTGCAGCCCAAATGGACCGAGGTGTGGGCGCACATCAACCTGGGCAAGATTTTCGATGTCACCGGCCAGCGCGACCGCGCCGTGAACGAGTATAACCTCGCCATGCGCACCAAGGACGACACCCAGGGCGCGCAGGAGGAAGCCACCAAGTACCTCAAAGCCCCCTACGAGCGGCCGCGGCGCACGGAGCAGTAGCGCGGAGTATGCGCCCTGGCAGGCGAAAGTGCCTGCCCCACCGCACGGGTTTGGCTTCAAGTTAGCCAGATGCGCATGCCCGGCTAGCTATCGCCCAACCGCGGGATAGGGGGAGAAGTCGGAGGAGGGGTAGCAGCAAAACGAGAGCGGGATTCCAGGCGACATCTTAGCCGGGCCAAGCTGGGTGGTAATGGTTAGGACCTGACGTGGCGCAAGCCGCAGCGATGAGGGCTGCCCGCCCGAATTCCCTTCGGAGTACCATGCCGGCTCATATCCCCTAGCATCCACGCGGACACGAATGGGCTCGGTGGGCACCAGGATCCAGTCCCTTACGTGGCCACCGTCCATCCATCGCTCAGGCGCACCGTCGCGTTCCATGTGATACCCGACAACGTGGATCGCGGCCCCCGTAACAGCATCGATTGCTTTCACTTCTATACGAGCCGCGGGTGCAACCTTGAGCAAAATGCCCGAGACCTCTCCTCCCGCTGGGATGTCAACTTCAGCCGAGCCTTCTCCAGGATTCCACACGGCGGACGATGAGTTCGGGTAAAAGGCATCTTCCTTGCCTGCGTGCAAGTACGTGTGCACGGGCAATAAACCTGCCAGGGCAAACCGCCCTTTCGCGTCGGTCCGGGTATTCGGCACAATGGTGGCAAGTATCACCCCCGCTGGCGTCGCCCGAACGGTCGCGCCCGCCAGCGGTTGACCGTTCTCGTCCTGTACGAATCCCTCAACCCGGCCCCGCCGCGGATCGGAAGGATCTTGAATGGCTGAGTTCCGTTGTGCCGCCGCAGTGGCGCAAAGCAAGAGCAGCAAAACGGCTGATTTCGAAAGTGACTCGAAGGCGACCATTCTTACTCAGTGGATATCTAAGACGGTCATCCAAGAGATGGTAGATTCCATTGTTTCACGGGCAGGCACGCTTCGCACTGTCGCTGTCACCAGCGCCATTCCTGGGTGTTGAACAGGGTTCTCCACTCGTCCGCGTCGGGGTCCTCTTCAGTGCAGCGAGACCACGGCTTGTCGCTGATATCCGCCATCGTGAAGCGATACGGAGGACGCCAGCGTACAAGGAAGTAGACCTTCGGCTCCGGCGCGAAGTTCTTCTCGGCATCGTGGGGCTCGAAGGTGACTTGCCAGAGATCGGGAGTCTGGCAGTGCATGGTGTCGCCGAACTGCCCTCCAACCCAGTCCCCGTGAAGTCTCCGGTGCCACTGTTGCAAGGTCGGAGATGCGGACCACGCGGCACTTTCATTCCAGCCACGCGTCAGCCATTCGTCCACGAAGTCCCGCGGGCTGAGCGCAACCGGATCTACGCGCCGAACGTGGTCTCCGTCGATTAAGTAGTACCGAATGGCCTCGCGATTGTGGACCATGGCATCGATGCTCGCCTCCGTGTACTCGATCAGCACGTCCACTGGCGCACTTTCGATCTTCCGACTTTGGGTGATGCTTCCTACAGCGTACGTGTACACCCGCAGCCACGCCATCGCAGAATCGTCGATCAGCAGTTTCGCGCCTGACGGGTCGATACGCCAAACCCGGTAATAGACTGGATGCCACGCGGATGCGCACCCCCAGTGGTTTCCCAAGGTCAACACAAATGGGGGACCATCCTCATGCCCGTCCTTATAGGACTGCAAGACGTGCACGGCAATTATCTGCTGGGGATTGTACTTGTTCGGAACATAGTCATTCTGTTCCGATTCCCACACGCGCCGCCAGCGGCCGTCTACGAGTTTGTACCCGTAGGCAGACTCGTCGTTCTGGCAGAGGATGCCCACGGCCGCCGTGACAATCAACATCCCTTCCTCTCTGTTGATGCGAACCTCGCCGAGAGACCCCAGCAGGTTCTGGTCGTCTGCCGAGCCCGCCACGCCCACCGGCTTCAGAGACTGGTTGATCCGCTCCGCGAAGGCCTTCACGTCTCCATCGTTCTTCAGCGAGGCGAGCTGCGTCTCGATCCAGTCCCGAAGCTGGTGCTTGGCGATTGTCAGCTCCGGCCTGCCGCCGAGGTTCTCTATATCTGCCTCCTTGGCGTGCGAGTGCAGGGTTACCAGGGTCGCATGTAGAGCGTTCAGCCGCGCGTCCTGCGCGGAAGCCGCAGCCGCCATCCAGAAAGCTGCCGCCAGGGGAATCAGCCGCATTTGATGTTGATTATAGCGGGGGAAGATCCGGCCGGATAATCCGTCTAACTCTATCTCACCCCGCCCGCTCCGCCGTTGGCGAGTAACCGCGCGCGATGGATTCCTCAAGCACTCGCCTTACCGTATCCACGATTGCCTGGACCTCATCGCCTCGGGCAACCGGGCCGTGGCCTGCGACAACGATAGCCGGCCTGAGTGACTCGATTCGCTTGAGTGATTCGAGCCATATCTGCCAATCCGCCGGCGTTCCTGCGTCCAGGTTGGGAAGATACTCGCTTATCAGGCAATCGCCGGTGAATAAGACTCCGTCCTCGGGCACCCAAACCGACAGGTTAGTTGCCGTGTGCCCCGGCGTAAGCAGGATCTCCACGGTGCAGCCGCCCAGGTCGAAGCGGGTGTCGCTGTCGATTTGGCAGTTCGGGTTCACCGGGCGCGTGCCATGAAAAAACGCTCGCGCTTCACCACGCGCACGCCGAGCCTGGTTGGGAATAGCTTCGTTGAACTCCGCGATCTCGGCTTGAAATTCATCGGCCGTTCGCGCGACGCCAACGTGGCCCCACACGTCGATCCCCCGCTCGCGAAAGAAGCCGTTGCCGCCAATGTGATCGAAGTGCTTCTCCGTGTTGACGATGCGCAGTTGGTTTCCCGGCCTCGCGGCGGAAGCGTACCCGTGGACGGTTTGCGCCGCCAGCGCGTTCCCGCCCGTATCCACGACCAGCGTCAGATCGTCCCCAACCACAAAGCCCGCATTCACGCACCAGGGCGCCGAGTACCCCAGCCCGGTAACCGCGTAGCAACGATTCGAAACCCGCATCCTTACTGTTGTCGCACAGTCGTGGCG
>JBAVIH010000458.1:0-14089 GCA_049686695.1 Bryobacteraceae bacterium
CAGCAGGCGAACGTCGGCGGCACCAGCCTGCGGAGCAAGGGAGACCGCCAGCCCGGCATCGCGCGCGTTGAGCGCGATGCGCTCCGCGATCGGCCGCAACGCGGCATCTTCCACGCCGATGCTGAAACTGCGCGCCGGCGCGGGAATAGCCGCGGCCAGCCCGCGCGCTTTGGCGGCGTCGGAAGCTGCGTTGAAGACGAACGCATAGCCGGAAAGCCATTGGGGCAGCAGCGCGCCCGAAATCTCGCCTTGCCGTTGCAGCAGCACGTTGAAAATGGCGGTGCGGTCCACCGCGAGAGCCAGCGCTTCCCGCGCGCGCGGATCGTCCACACGTCCGCCGAAATCGAGCAGTAACACGCGCACCGGTTGCGAGGCCCAGGTGCGGCGGCCGGCGGGCTGGCGCCTGGCTTCGCCGGGAGGGATTTCGATCAGCTCGGCCTTGCCGACATCGAGGTCGATGGCCTGTTCGCGCGGCGAGCGCGCCAGTTCCACCTCCACCGCGTCCAAAAAAGGCCGTCCGCCGGGCGCGTTCTCATCCGCGGCGTAGGCCGCGCGCCGGCCCGCTTCCCAGCGTGTGATGGAAAACGCAGGCGCCAGATCCGGCATGCCCGGCCCGAGCTGCGGCGGATCGGCGGTCTCGATGGAAGCGTGAATCTCTATACGCAGCGTACCGCCGTAGCGCGGGCGCTCGGCGGCGGAAGCCGGGATGCAAAAAGTGCAGAGGAGTAAGAAGGAAATCGAGAAGTTGACAGACGAAAGCGTCTGTCCCACTTTGCTGCCAAGTGGGGCAGGCGTTTTCGCCTGCCAACCTTTACGATCCGCAAGCGAGGGTGACCACATAAGCTTCGTATTTGCCACTGGCCAGGTTTCTGGCGACCACCAGGGCCGAATCGGGGCCGGCGGTCCACAGCGCGGTGACCGGGCCGGGGAACAGGATCGGCGCCGTGAGCGGGCCGGCGGCGCGGTCCGCCACCGCCCAGGATTGGATGGCGTCAGGTTCGTTGGCGCCCCCGGCGCGGGTAGCGAGCACTTGCGTGGCTGCGCCGCAGCGTCCGTCGATGCCGGCCAGGTCGCTGCCCCAGGAAGGCATGGGCGCCAGCGCGTTGAAATTGGCGTCGAACAATTCGGCGTGGCCGTCGGCCAGAGCCAGCAGCCAATCAGTGGAGACGCGATCCTCGACTGCTGCGGCGGAGAAGAATGGCGGCGCGGAGCGGGCGGCTCCGGTTTGCGTCACCACGCGTCCATCGAAGTAGTTGCGCCCGGATGCGAAATTGGCGGCCAGCAGCGCGCGGCTGCCGGATTCGATCACCCAGGGCTGATCGCCCGGCCGGCAGTCCAGACTCAACTCCGGCGCGATGGCGCCCTGGCAGGCGAGGCCCGGAAGATACGCCTGAAAGCGCGGTGCGGTAAGGCGCAGACGGCCGCGCAGGTCGCGAGGCCACGGGGCGGGAGGCGTCAAACGCACGGACTGGCGCAGTTCCCAATGGTCTTCGCGGCGCCCGAGCAGGGTGATCCGGGAGGGCGCCAGCACCAGCATGTCGTCGCCCGAGATGGCCAGATCCAGAATCTGCTCCTCCTGCTCCCAGGCCAGCTTCTTCTCGAGGCCCACGCCGGCCACCACGGGTTGTCCCGCCGCGGTGCGCTTCCAGGCGGCGATCCAAACCGTGCGCTCGTCGCCCTTGCTGGCTTCCTCGACCAGCAGATAGTCGGTCGCGTTTTCGGAGAGCGTGAGCGACACGTTTACGGCCGCCGCGCCTTGCCCCGCATGCCCGCCGGCTTGCTGCAACTGCTTCTCAAATGCCGCCCGCAGGCGCGCCACGTCGGCCGAATCGAGCGACGATGCGTTGCGGCAGGACACCGAAACCGGTGTGCCGGCGCCCGCCAACAGCACCGTCTTGGCGGCCAGTTCGCGCACCGCGCCGTCGAGGTTCTCGGCCGCATTGGCCAGCGGCGCGGCCCACAGCAGAAGCGCGGCCCAGGCCGCGCGTCTCCCATTCACGGCTGCGATCATAGCACATCGCGATTGCGGCTCCCGCCGAGGACGCGGATGATGCCGCGCAGGCAGCCCCGCGCCACGAAGAACGAGAGCGGCAGGGTGACCGCCGCCATCGCGATACATCCGAAAAAGTTTTCCATGATTGCGCTCCTCGAATGCTCCCAGGCATCTCTACAACGCACCGCCGCCCGCAAAGATCTGTCCGGTTTCCGGCGTGGCCTGGTCGTACAGTTCCACCGCATCGCCCACGGAAACCATCTCGAACAACTGCTCGACGTCGTGGTTGCGCAAGCGTATGCAGCCATGCGACGCATCGTGGCCTACCGAAGCGGGGTTGTTGGTGCCGTGAATGCCGTAGCCTTTGACGCTGAGGCCAAGCCACCGCGTGCCCAGCGGGTTGGACTTGCCGGGAGGAACGATGCGGCCTTTGGTGTACCAGGTGGGATCGGGGATGCGCTCGACAATCTTGAAAGCGCCCGCCGGGCTGGGGCTTTGGGGGGCGCCCACCGCGGTCGGGAAGACGCGCAGCACGCGCCCGGCTTCCATCACCGCCAGCTTGCGGTCCGGAATGCTGATCACGATGCGCCGCGCGGGCCGCTGCTTTTCCTGGGCGAGAGCTTCCGCTGCAATCATCAACAGCAGGCCGGTCAGCGTGGCCATCTTCCTGATCCGCTCTTCGGTCTTGAACATCTTCCGATCCTCCGTACGCGGATTCCGGACGCAACCCGAAGGCCGAAGGCTAAATAATTAAAAATAAGAAGCTTATCGAAACGGCCCGCGTGTCAGTCGATACACGCGTGTAAAAACCGGTACGGGGAGCCGCTGGCGGTGGCCGAAAACCACCGTGGCGGTGCAGGGCGGCC
This sequence comes from Bryobacteraceae bacterium, assembly GCA_049686695.1. Taxonomy (GTDB): domain Bacteria; phylum Acidobacteriota; class Terriglobia; order Bryobacterales; family Bryobacteraceae; genus Bog-375. The sequence continues at coordinate 2,860 of JBAVIH010000458.1, forward strand.
AGCCGAACGGACCGCCAGCCCCTGATTTTTCAAAGAGTTGCGTGTGGCACGCCGTTTGCAATCGTATAGGGCGTGAGCCGCTCCGAGATGGCGGCGGATCAAAGCGAATCAGAGGAGGAGTCATGAAAACGAAACTGCTTGCCGTGTTGCTTTTGGCCGCTGGCTGCGCAATGGCCGGGCCGCGCGTGTTCGTCGGCGTCGGGTACGGCGAATACGGTTATCGCCACGCGTACCCCGCGTACCGCGCCTACGTTCCCGCGCCGGTGGTGGCCTCCGCCGCGCCTCTCCCGATGGCGCCAGCGTATTATGCGCCACCCATGCCGGGCCCCGGCTATGTGTGGATCGCCGGCTGGGGAGGGCATGCCGGGTACTGGGGCCGGCCGCCCTATGTGGGCGCGTCTCGGGTAGGCCCGCGGTATTTCGGTGGCCGCTATTACGCCGGTCACTGGCGCCGGTAGCGGCGCAACAGTTTCAGGCACTCGGAGTGGGGCCGGTGGCGACGCGTGCCACCGGTTCTTTTTTCGTTGGGATCGAGAATCGGAACCCCCAAAAAGTCCTCCTTTTCCGCATGTTAAAATCAAACCGAAATCACTCAAGAGGTTCCCCGATGTCCCAGGAGACGGATCTGTCGCGCCGCGATCTATTGAAAACCGCCGGCGCAGTCGCCGCCGTGGCCGCCGCCATTGAGGGCGCGCCGGCCATCCAAACCGTGAAAGCCGCCAACGACCAGGTGCAATACGGCATGATCGGCACCGGCAGCCGCGGCAGTTACCTGCTCAAGCATCTCAAGAACATCTCGAACGGCCGCTGCATGGCTCTGTGCGACTTGCAGCAGACCGCGCTCGACCACGGCGTGCAGACCATCGGCAACAATCCGAAGACTTACAAGGATTACCGCGAGCTGCTGGACCGCAAGGATCTCGATGCCGTTTTCGTGATCACCCCGCTCTACGTGCACTACCCGCTCACCAGGGATGTGCTGCTGAGCGGCCGCCACGTCTTCTGCGAGAAGTGCCTGGTGTTCAAGCCCGATGAGGTGCACGCGTTGCGCGCGCTTTCTCTCTCGCGGCCGAAGCAGGTCATGCAAACCGGTTTGCAGCGGCGCTACAGCCGGTTCTACCAGATGGTGAAGGACATGGTGGACAAGCGAATCCTGGGCGACGTGCATCACATCCACGCGCAGTGGCATCGCAACATGATCAACAAGCCCAGCACGCTGTGGACGATGAAGCCGGGCGGGCCATCCAACGTCTACAACTGGCGCCTGTTCCGGCAGTTCTCCGGCGGCTTGCCCGCCGAGTTGACCTCGCACCAGGTGGATGTCTCCGATTGGATGTTCGGTTCCACGCCCGAATTCGTGATGGGCCTGGGCAGCCTGGACACGCTCAAGGACGGCCGCGACGTTTACGACAACATCCAGTTGATCTACCGCTATCCTACGGGCCAGAAGCTCACCTATTCCTCGATCAGCACCAACCAGTTTCTGCCCTGCTTCAACGGCTCGCGGCCGGAGATGGGCGAGACCATCATGGGCACCGACGGCACCATCGAGATCACCCTGGGCGACGACTTGCACAAGCCGGTGGCCTGGTGGTATCGCGAGCCGCCTAAGACTTCCACCGTCCAAAAGGCCACCGACAAGACTCAACCCTTCGTAGCCGGCGCCACCATGATCGCTTCCGGCGGCGCCAACGGCCCGATTCCGCTGATGACCGGCGACCTGGCCTTCGATGGCAAGGAAAGCTTCCTCGAGCGCGAAGTGAAGTACGCCCGCCGCTGGTTGTATTCGAAAGGCGTTTTGGTGCAGGAAGAAGAGCGCAACCCGGTGGACGTGGAACTGGAGAGCTTCTTCCGGAATTGCCGCGACGGCGGCCGCCCGAAGGCGGACCTGGAAATCGGCCTGGCCGACGCGGTGGCCGTGATCCTGTCCAACCAGGCGATGGACGAAGGCCGCAAAGTCTATTTCAACGAGATCGACAAAATGGGCGTCGCGCCCGGCACTCGCATGACCTCGTGAGACAGGGACACCATCGTCCGGTCAATGCCGGGCGGTAATCCGGCGTATGAAAAAAGTTCTCTTATCGTGGAGCAGCGGGAAAGATAGCGCCTGGACGCTGCATCTGCTGCGGCGGAACGCTGACATTCAGGTGGCCGCGCTGGTCACCAGCTTCAACTCGGAGGCGAACCGCGTGGCGATGCATGCCGTCCGGCGGGCGCTGGTAGAGGCCCAGGCGGAGCGTGCGGGCCTCCCGCTATGGGCGGTGGATCTGCCTGCGCCGTGCTCGAACGCGGAGTACGAAGACCGGATGCGCGCCGTGTGCCAGCGCGCAGCCGCGGAAGGAATCACAGCGGTGGCATTCGGCGACCTTTTTCTCGAAGACATTCGCGACTACCGCATCCGGCAATTGCAGGGGACCGGCCTGGAACCGCTGTTTCCCCTCTGGCTGATTCCAACCGCAGATTTGGCGCTGGAAATGATTGCCGCCGGCGTGAAAGCCAAAGTCACCTGCGTGGATCCGTCCAAGCTGGCGCAATCTTATGCCGGCCGCGATTACGACCGGAGCTTCCTGTCGGACTTACCGCCGGGAATCGATCCGTGCGGCGAGAACGGTGAGTTCCACACATTTGTGCATGATGCACCGCCGTTCTCGAGCCCCATCGAAGTCCGCTCGGGAGAGGTAGTCGTGCGCGACGGATTTGTGTTCGCAGACGTGGTACCGGTGTGAGCACTACTGATGGCTTTGCCGCGCACTCTGTAGCGCTTCGTATGTACAACCTGATACGATGGCACTGTGGTCATTTCCGGTTTCGAGTGGGACGATGACAACTTGTTCCATATCGAGCGGCACGAGTTCACCCCGGAAGAGGTGGAGGAAGTCTTCGCCGGCAACCACAAGGTCAGGCGAACGCGTCAGAAGCGATATATCGCGCTAGGGGAAACGCTGGACGGCCGTCTCGCTTTCGTCGTGTTTCGCCAATTGTCCGGAGGTCTGGTCAGGGTGATCACGGCCAGGGACATGGAAGCAAGTGAGCGGCGGCTGTTTCGCCGCAAATAGGCAAGAACGAATGAAGAAAAGACTCTCTCCGGCAAGGTCGCCACTTCCCAAGTTTCACTCCGACCAGGAGGCCGCGGAATATTTTGAGAGCCACTCCGTCGCAGGTGTGTGGGATAAGTTACCCGCGGTCGAGCGCGCCAAACCCTTGCCTGCGTTGGCCAGGAAGATCCGCGATCGCCACGCCCGCGCGAAGTCGCCCATTTCACTTCGCCTGGCCCCTGAACAGATCGCCGCGGCGAAGCACATCGCGGCCGAGAAGTCGGTAGGCTACCAGACGCAACTCCGGATGTGGATTGCCGAGGGCATCCGGCGCGAAGCGAAGCGCGCGTAGGCAGGCGGGCACGCGCTGCGGAAAATGCGTCTGACACCCTTTTACTTGCATCGCAAACGGTAGGATGGGGCACATGCAACTTACGATCCGGCTGCTTCGCGAAACGGACGGCCGCTGGATTGCCGACATTTCCGAACTGCCAGGTGTGACGGTGTACGGCGCCACGCCCGAGGAGGCCACTCTAAAGGCGAAAGCTCTCGCCCTCCGCGTAATCGCCGAAGAAATCGAACACGGGGAAGTGCCGCCCGGGGCCGACACGTTGCAGTTTTCCGTCGCCGCATGAGCGCGTGGTGAGGGCAGTGCGGAAAATGCGTCTGACCCCTTTTGCTCAATCGGCCCCAACGCTAAAGTGCTTTGTCGTCACTCGTAAGAGGTTACAGCGGAGAAAAGCGAGCTGTCTTTTCGGAGAAATGCCAATTCTGTTAGCCACAGCACGTTGTCTCTCGGACTTCGGTTCGTGTCCGTGATGTCGATGAGTCGATAGCCATGTTCGGCCATAAACTGAACGGCGCTTGCCAGCGTATTCTCAAACGGGCAGAGGATGGAGGCCTCGAGAAGAAACACTTCCGTCTTTCCCAGGAGTGTTGTGGCTCCCCGCAGCACTTTCATATCAAATCCTTCCGCGTCAATCTTTACCAGATCCGGCAGCGGAAGTTGGTTGCGGACCAGCAAATCATCGAGCGAGAGCACTTCGATGGCGATTGCCGGGGAGGTATCCCCCTCGGTCGAGGTGAACGTGCTACTGTCGTCCCGGTGAGAAACGTGGAAAGGTAGTGTTCCCGACCGATCCGAGGCTCCGGCATTGACCCACTGAATCCTGTGTCCTGCTTCGATCAAATCCTGAACGTGCGCCTTCAGGTGATCCTGTGGCTCCAGGAGGGTATACTGCGCGTCGGGGAAAAACTGCAGGGCGATTCGGGTATAGTCGCCGTGGTTTGCACCGACATCGATTATGTGCGCAGGGGAAAATCCGAACCGTTTCAAGACGGAAAACAGGGCGCTGACACCCGATTCGCCCTTTGGCAGCCGAGTGAGCCGCAGGCCAAACGGGCGCAGGATAGACTGAACCAGAGCTTTCACGATGTTACGCATTTCCGGAGCGCCGGCATCTCACCATCTTCGCAGTATATACCCAATCGCCTTCGTTTGATCCTTCGGGTTGGGCTTTTTCCTCTTCGGGAGCCATTTACGCTGCCCCGAGGCGCAGTTTTCGCTCGTCCCGATCCCACGAAAGCTGATGACAAATACCTTCGGTGCGCTCCTATTGCGGATTCCGAGCGATGCCGATCACTGTTCCGACGGGTGTGAATGGGACGGGGTAAACGGAGCGTAATGGGACAGACGCATTTTCCGATGCAAAGAGGCCTGAACCGCGCGATTTTCGGCCCGCACGTTGGAAAGGCCAAATCGCGGCGCCGGCCCCCTTACTTAATCTCCACCTCGTCGATGAAGAACTCGAACTTTCCTTCGCCGGGGGGACTTATGAATGCCAGGCCGGAAAGGTCGTGGCCATCGGTCCTGAGGCTCTCGAACGAGAACGTGTACTGCTTCCATTCCGGAGTGGCGACGAAGGTGCGGAAGGTCGGGTTTTGGCCTTGGGTATCGGTGAAGATCAGGAGGCGGCAGGTTTTGCCATCGCCTTTGGCCCAGAAGCTGATGTTCTTTTTATCGGAGAGATCGGCGCCCTGCATCATGCCTGGGCCGGGCGAATAAACGGCTCCCCCAAACATGAACCCGGAGCCTTTGACATTCTCGCCGGCCACGCGCATGGCGCCCTTGGTTCCGTTGGCGCCGCCGGCAACGGCGTCCATAGTCGCAGTGGATTTGCCGCCCATCACCGAATCGGTCATCACGGTCCAGGAACCGAAATTGGCGGCGACTTTGAGATCGTCGAAAGTGCTGACCACGCCGGATTCCGAGCCTTTGGGCTTCAGCGTGGCGGGCGTGCCGGCCTGGCCGTTCAGGTCCACTACTTTGAGCGCAACTTTCTTGGTGTTATCCGAACTGGGGCCGACCATCACGTCGAAGATTCCCGGCTCGACCACGCGGTGCATGCCGGTGTTCAACATGGAGAGCATGTCCGCGGTAATGGTGAACTCGACGGTGCGCTTCTCTCCCGGCTTCAGCGTGATGCGCTCGAAGCCTTTCAACTGCATAACCGGTTGCGTGACGGATGCCACGCGCTGGTGCAGATACATCTGCGGAACTTCGTCGCCTTCGCGCGATCCGGTGTTGGTGACATCCACGCGCGCCTTGGCAACGCCGCCTATCTCGAGTTGCGCCGGCTCGACGCGCAGGTTTTCGAACTTGAAGGTGGTATAACTCAGTCCGTAGCCGAACGCGAACAGCGGCTTTCTGGTGCTGAACGCATAAGTGCGGTCGTCGGACGGTTTGTGGTTATAGAAATCGGGCAGGGCGCCGACAGTGTGCGGGAACGTGATAGGGAGTTTGCCGCCCGGGTTGATATCTCCGAATAACACGCTAGCCGCGGCGGTACCGCCTTCCTGTCCGAGATACCAGCCTTCTAAGATGGCCGGCACGTGTTCGGCGATGTAGTTAATGGAGAGGGGCCTGCCATTGATCAGAAGGACGACGGTGGGAGTGCCGGTTTCGACAACCGACTTGACCAGGTCGTTCTGGGCGCCGAGCAGATCGAGCGAATCGCGATCGCCCAAATGGTATTCGCCCCAGGCTTCGCGGTTGGTGCTTTCGTTTTCGCCGACCACCAGGATGGCGACGTCGGCCTTGCGCGCCAGTTCCGTCGCGGCGGCGACCTTTTCGACCTGTGCCTGCGGATCGGCCAGCTTGACGTTGTTTTCGTACCATCCGCGCCAACCCTGCTTGGCGGTGGTGATCTGGCAGCCCTCCGCGTAGACCACCTTGGCCGATGAGCCGACCCGCGCGCGAATGCCATCCAGAATGCTGACGCCGTGGCCCGGTTCGCGGGCGTATCCGCCAATGTGAACGTCGGCGGCGTTGGGGCCGATCACGGCGATGGTCTTGAGCTTGCCGAGATCGAGCGGCAGCAGGTTACCGGCGTTCTTCAACAGGACGATGGCCTTCTGCGCGGCCTCGACGGCCAGTTGGCGATGCTCGGGGCCGCTGGTGATCTTCTCGGTGTAGTCCGGGTCGGTGTATGGATCTTCGAAGAGGCCGAGACGGAACTTGGCGGCGAGCAGGCGGCCCGCGGCGCGGTCCACTTCGCTCTCCGGCACGGCGCCATCCTTGACCTGCTGGATCAAGGTGCGATAAACGGAGCCGTCGGAGAGATCGAAATCCACTCCCGCCGCCAGCGCCAGGCGCGCCGCTTCGGCCATGTTGGCCGCCACGTGATGGGTCTGCACCAGCATCTGGAGCCCGTCGCCATCGGAGGTGACGTAACCGCGGAAACCCCACTCCTGGCGCAGCACGCGGTCGAGCAGCCAGTGGTTGATGTGCGACGGGATGCCGTCGATCTCGTTATAGGAAGCCATGATGCTTCCCACGTGGGCCTCCTGGACGGCGGCCTGGAACGGCACCAGGAAGTTTTCGCGGATGACGCGTTCGGAATAGTTGCCGGGCGCGGTGTTGGTGCCGCCCTCGGGCTGGCCATGCACCGCGAAGTGTTTGGCGGTGGCCAGCACGTGGTGATTATCGATGTGGAACTCGTCGCCCTGCAGGCCGTTGACGGCGGCGACCGCCATGCGCGATGCCAGGTACGGGTCTTCGCCGTATGTCTCTTCGGTGCGGCCCCAGCGCGGATCGCGGGCCAGGTCGAGAACCGGAGTGAACACCTGGGCGACGCCGGCGGAGCGAGCCTCGTCGCCGGCGGCCGTGAAGACGCGGCGAACCAGGGCGGGATCGAAGGTGCTGGCGAGGCCAAGCACCTGCGGGAAGCTGGTGCTGCCGTTGCTCATGAAACCGTGCAGCGCTTCGCTCATGAACAGCCACGGAATGCCGAGCCGGGTTTTCTCGCGGAAGTAGCGCTGCACGGCGTTGCGCAGGATCGCGCTCTGACGCGGCGTGTAGGTCGCATTTTCGTCATAGAGGCCTTGGAAAGCCAGGCGTGCCTGATCGGGTTTGTAGGTGCCGGTGGTATCGATCAGAGAGGCGTCCGCGGGGTCGCCGCCGCAGATTTCGGCGACCTTCTCTTCCAGCGTCATGCGCCCAAGCAGGTCCGCCACGCGCTCATCGATAGTCAGCTTGGGATCGCGATACTTGGGCGTGGCTTGCGCGGTGGTTGCCGGCTGGCTCAACGCGTTCAGCGCGAAGAGAAAGGCGAGACTCAAAAAAGCGAGGAGGAAGAGGTTTCGATGGCGACGTGGCATTTCGTTTCTCCTGTTGAGCGGCGCGGCATTTGGGCAGACGAATCTGCCATACGGGGGCAGGGCACACTCGAATGGTTACGCAGCTTTCCGCTGAAAGTTCCGAACTACCCATGGTACAACCGGACCCTGTGGGGCGGACCCCTGGTCCGCGCGGGACGCCCCCGTCCCGCTCTTCGCTCGAAGAACGAAGTTCCTCCATAACCCGAAAGGCCAGGGCGTCGTCCCCAGAGGGGACCCCCAGAACCTTGGGGGTCCGCCCCGCGGCTCATCGGCCGCCCGCGCTGGACCATCGATAGTCAGCGGCTTCTTTCACCAGCCCCGCCCGCACGGGATTCTCCTCAATGTAGTTTCGGATCTTTTCGAATTCCCCCCGACGTACCAAGTGGTCATAGCTCTCTTCCTGCCAAAAGGGACTTCCAGTCAATGCCAGCATCGCATTGGCCCGCTTGGCCGTGATGCCTTTCAACGATTTTGTCAGCTTCGGCAATGTCACGGCCGGAGTGGCCAGCAGATGAACGTGATTTGGCATCACGACGAAGGCATGCAAGAGATAGTGACCAAGGCGGCTGGCGTTGTACTCGATGGATTCCACGATCATGTCGGCGATGGCCGGTTGGCGCAGGTAGAACGCCCCATCTCGGGCTTCGTCCAGCAAACGATCCAAGGCGGCAAATGCCTGCCTGGAGCTGAGCGCCTCGGGCGGGAACGTTCGATGCGGCGGCAGGCTGTCGTGAAGACGCCAGGTGAGGAAAACTGGCTGGTCAGTCTCATAGGCGTGCGGCAGGCGGCGCCGGTAGAACGTCATACGGGAGTAGTTCTTCGGGGCGCGCGGGATTCTCACGGAAGACGCAGGCCGACGAGGGGCCGGCTGCGGGACGAGGGCGTCCCGCGCGGACCAGGGGGTCCGCCCCACAGCGCTATGATTGTGGCTGATATGGGCATCCCAACGGCCATCCGCGCGCCGCGAGGCAGCGCGCTCACCTGCAAGGGCTGGCATCAGGAAGCCGCCCTGCGCATGCTGCATAACAATCTGGACCCGGAGGTGGCGGAGAAGCCGGACCAGTTGATCGTGTATGGCGGCACGGGCCGCGCGGCGCGAAACTGGGAGGCGTTCCACGCGGTTGTGCGCGCGCTGCGAGCGCTGGAAAACGACGAGACGCTGCTGGTGCAATCGGGCCGGCCGGTGGGAATTTTCCGCACGACACCGGAAGCGCCGCGGGTGCTGATCGCCAATTCGAACCTGGTGGGCCACTGGTCGAACTGGGACGAATTCAATCGCCTGGAGCGGCTGGGCCTCACCATGTACGGGCAGATGACGGCGGGCTCGTGGATCTATATCGGCAGCCAGGGCATCGTGCAGGGGACCTTCGAGACGTTCGCGGCGGTGGCGCGCAGGCACTTCGGCGGATCGCTGGCGGGCAAACTGGTGGTATCGGGCGGCATGGGCGGGATGGGCGGCGCGCAGCCGTTGGCGGCGGTGATGAACGGCGCCTGCTTCCTGGGCATCGATGTCGACCCGGACCGCATCCGCCGCCGCCTCGACACGGGCTATTGCGACCGCATGGAACGTAGCCTGGACGCCGCGCTGGCCGCGCTCGGCGAGGCGCAGGCACGCGGCGAAGCGATCTCGGTCGGCTTGGTGGGCAACTGCGCCGACATCGTGCCGGAGTTGGCGCGGCGCGGGATCGTCCCCGACGTCCTCACCGATCAGACCAGCGCGCACGATCCGCTCAATGGCTATGTGCCGCACGGCATGTCGCTCGCCGAAGCGGCCGCGCTCAGAGCCGCCGATCCGGCCGCTTATATCGAGCGCTCCACCGCGTCAATGGGCGTGCACGTCGCCGCCATGCTGGAATTGCAGCAGCGCGGCGCGGTGACGTTCGACTACGGCAACAATATCCGCACCCACGCCAAGAAGGCCGGCGTCGAACGCGCTTTCGATATCCCCGGCTTCGTGCCCGAGTATATACGCCCGCTGTTCTGCCAGGGCCGCGGACCGTTCCGCTGGGTGGCGCTGTCGGGCGATCCGGCCGATATCCATCGCACGGACCGGCTGGCGCTCGAGTTGTTCCCACGCGACGAAACCCTGGCGCGCTGGCTGCCGCTGGCGCAGAAGCGCATCCGGTTTCAAGGGCTGCCGGCGCGCATCTGCTGGCTGGGTTACGGAGAGCGCGCCGAATTCGGCGTGGCCATCAACCGGCTGGTGCGGTCGGGCGAATTGAAGGCGCCGATCGTGATTGGCCGCGATCATCTGGACGCCGGCTCGGTGGCATCGCCCTTCCGCGAAACGGAAGCGATGCGCGACGGCTCGGATGCCATCGCCGATTGGCCGCTGCTCAACGCGATGGTGAATATCGCGGCCGGGGCGAGCTGGGTGTCGATCCACAACGGCGGCGGCGTCGGCATCGGTTACTCGCAACATGCCGGCATGGTGGTGGTGGCGGATGGGACAGTCGAGACCGAGCGGCGACTGGAGCGCGTGCTCACCACCGATCCCGGCACCGGCGTGATGCGCCACGTCGACGCGGGTTACGATGAAGCCGTGCGGTTCGCGAAAGAGCACGGCGTGAAGATTCCGATGCAGCCGTAGCGCCGAGCCCTGAAACGTATGCCCCGACAACTCGTAGAGTGCGTTCCGAATTTCTCCGAAGGCCGCGATGCGGCAAAGATGGAGGCGATCGTTGCGGCGATCGCGGCGGTGCCCGAAGTAACGCTGCTCGATCGCGAAGCCGATGCCGATCACAACCGGAGCGTGCTCACCTTCGTGGGACCGCCGGCGGCGGTGGCGGAGGCGGCCTTGCGCGGGGTGCAAAAGGCCGTTGAGCTGATCGATCTCACCCAACACCAGGGCGCGCATCCGCGCATCGGCGCGGCCGACGTGGTGCCGTTCATCCCGATTGAAGGCGTCACGCTGGAAGAATGCGTGCGCCTGGCCGAGCGCGTGGGCGGCGAAATCTGGAGCCGGCTGAAGGTGCCGGTTTACCTGTATGAAGCCGCGGCGCGGCGCCCCGATCGCGTCAACCTGGAGAACATTCGGCGCGGGCAATTCGAAGCGCTATTGAAAGAGATGGGCACGGAAGCCGGCCGCGCGCCCGATATCGGCGACCCGGTGTGCCATCCCACCGCCGGCGCCATTGTGCTGGGAGCGCGCAAATTCCTCATCGCTTACAACGTCAACCTGGGCACGGCGGATGTGAACATCGCCAAGCGGATCGCCAAGACCATCCGCTTTTCGAGCGGCGGTTTCCGCTTCGTCAAATCGATGGGTGTGATGCTGGCTTCGCGCAACCTGGCGCAGGTTTCGATCAACCTGACCGATTTCGAGCAGACCCCGCTGCACCTGGTTTTCGAAACCGTGCGGCGCGAAGCCGAGCGGTATGGCGTGCCGGTAGTGGGCAGCGAAATCGTCGGGCTGATTCCGCGCAAGGCGATTGAGATGGCGGCCGAATATTTTCTGCGGGCGGAGAATTTCCGGCCGGAGTTGGTGCTGGAAAACCGCATCGCGGATGCGATTTCGAAACCGAGCGGCCTGCCGG
>JBAVIH010000459.1:0-1718 GCA_049686695.1 Bryobacteraceae bacterium
TTGCAAGGCTGCATCCACGCGTTTCCGCCCGGTGATGTCCGCCACCGCGCCGTACATCCGGTACGGCTGGCCGGACTCGCTGTAGAGGAACCCGCCCCGGCCGAAGAGCCAATGCTCGCTTCCGTCGGGCCAGACGACGCGGAACTCGTGAGAAAAGACGCTGCGGGAGTCGCGCGCCGCGTCCACATCGCGAGTCACTCTGGGCAAATCTTCCGGATGGAGGCGTTTTGCAAAGGACTCGTACGTCCCATCGAAACTCCCGGGATCGAATCCGTACATCCGTTCGGTAGGGCCATCCCAGATAATCTTGCCCGTCCGGATATCGAAATCGAAGGCGCCCAGCGCGGCGGCCTCCATGGCCAACTGCAAGCGGTGTTCGCTGGCGGAGAGCGCCGCTTCCGCCTGGCGCCGCCGCTCGACGGCATCCAGATTCTCCAGGCCGAATGCCACGTCGAGCGTGACCCGCTCCAGCAGTCCCACCTGATCGGGACCGAACGCGCCAGGCTCGAAAGCGTAAACGGAGAGCAATCCGCGCGGCGATCCGCCGATCGGGATCGGGAAGGCGGCCGAAGCGCGCCAACCGGATTCGCGGGCGGCCTCCCGCCAGCGGAGCGTCCGGGGATCGTTCCGGAAATCGTTGCAGACATAGGGAGTGGCCGAGCGGAAAGCGACTCCCGAGGGGCCCTGGCCTTCGGGCCTTTCGTCGGTGAACACATGGATGCGGTCCGCGTAGCCGTGAGTGTCCCCGAATCGGGCCACGGGGAGCAACTCGTGGGTCTCCGGGTCATGCCAGGAAACCAGCGCCATGGCGAACTTCCCGGCATCCACCAGCACCCGCACCACTTCGTCCAGCAACTCCTGCCGCGACCGGCTGCGCACCACGGCATGGCTGACATGGCTGGACGCGACGTAGAGCCTGCCGAACCGTTCGATCTCGGTCTGGAGCGCCGCCTCGCTCATTGGCGCCGAAATATCTCCTCACTGCGAAGTATGCACCGCATGACCCTTTGGGGCAATCCCCAAGATTGTATCCCCAAGATTGGATTCTAGCGGACTTGGAGGCTTTTTCACACCCGTAAGCCCGAACCCACCCGTTTCACCGGACTCCGTTTCACCGGACTCCGCTGCCCGGTGAGTCATCGCGTTGTATCATGAAGAATAAGTGCAGGGTTCTTCTTATGACGTCGGTCGGTGAGACCTTGCGCCAGCAGCGGCTGCGGCGTAAGGTCCAGTTACAGGAGGTTTCCGAGGAACTGAAGATCTCGTCGCGCATGCTGGAGGCGATCGAGGCCGACGAATACGACAAGCTTCCGGGCGGCGTTTTCGCCAAGAGTTTCGTGCGCCAATACGCGGCTGTGCTGGGTCTGGACGAGGAGGAAGTGGTCGCCCAGTTCGAACAGGCCGTGCAATCGCCGGAGCTGACGCGTTTGGCCGAACTCAGGCGGCCTTCCGCCACGACTGGGCTGCCCAGGATGGACGACCGTCGCTTCATCGGCAGCCGGCCGCGGAATGTTTTGCCATCGCTGATTGGGATGGTGGTGGTGATGCTGATCTGCTCGGGCGTATACGGGTGGTGGCAGCGGAATCGTCAACTCGCGGCGACGCGGCAGGAGACTCCGCGGACAATCCAAGCCCGTCGCGCAGCGCCGCCGCCCGCCGCCCCAGCCCAGAAGCCGCCGGTTCAGGTCCAGCAACAGCCGGCCGCCGCAGCCCCCGCC
>JBAVIH010000460.1:0-2412 GCA_049686695.1 Bryobacteraceae bacterium
TTCCATGGAGTGATACCCCATCGAGGCTCCCCGTCGCTCAACGGCCTGCAGGATCGCCGCCTCTCCCACGGCTCAAATCCACTCCAATGCGCAAAGTCCTGTTTCGCGCCATTTCCGAAACCGCTGGTCAGCCCGAGGTCAGCTTGCGCGCGGGAGCTTTACGTGCTATCTTCCGGCAAGCTGGCTTATTCGGCAGGACGGGGCTGCGCCACTTTGCCCGGTTTTGCTGCGTTAAAGATATGTATTGAGTCCGGCACTCACAATACTCCTTGGAGGAGACCATGCATAGACTATTTCACACCTTGGCCATAGCTGCTTTGGCGATAGCACTGCCGCTGGCCGCTTTGGCACAAAACAACCTGAACCTGGACACCGGCACCACCGGCAATTCGGGCGGAGACATCGTTTTCAACCCGGGCGTCAGCATCGCCCCCGTGGGCAACGCCACGTTGGCCGACGTCACCGCGGAATTCGGCAGCTCGTTCAGTACCCTTGTCTCGAGCGGTTATCTCGAAACCATTCTCGCATCGGTACCCTGCTCGCCGACGCCGATCCCCAAGAGCAGCCTGGTGACCAACGAAGTGATCGCCGTCGACACCAACGGCGGCAATTACGCCGCGCTCCAGGTGACGGCTGCCAGCGCCGGCTCGATCACGCTACAGTATTACACCTACAACACGTCCGGGAAGCAGCTCCAGGCAGGAACCGCGACTTTGGGTGGCCCTGCCGCGCCGCAGATCACCATGGTGCAGAACAACTACAGCTACATTCTGCCCAACGCTCCTAACTACGGCATCGCACCCGGCACGCTGGTCATCATCCTGGGCAGCGCGCTGGCAGCGCCAGGGAGCCAGGCGGTTCTGCAAAACCCCGCCGATACCCTGCCCAACACCCTGAACGGCGCCAGCGTCTCGCTTACCGTGAACGGCACCACTGTGCACCCTGTGTTTTACTATGCGATTCCCACCGTGCTGGGCGTGGTGATTCCGTCCAGCACCCCCGTGGGAACCGGCACCATCACAGTGTCATACAACAATGTGAACAGCGCACCGTTTCCGATCAAGATTGTGGCCCACGCCTTTGGATTTGACAACTACGGCGGCGGTCTGGCCGCCGTGACCGACAACACGACGGGCAAGCTGATCACCACCGGCAACTCGGCGAAGCCTGGCGAAAATATCGTTTTCTGGGGCGCGGGCGATGGCGCCGATACCAGTAACACCGACGTCGGCCCGCCCACGCACTACGATAACCTCAGCGGCATCACGGCGCTTTATTTCGGCGGCGTTCAGGTGCCCATACTGTACCAAGGGAGGTCGCCGTATCAGGGGGTCGACCAGATCAACGTGACCGTCCCGGCCAACGCACCCACCGGCTGCGCGGTTTCGGTAGCGGCGGTAAGCGGCACTGGCAGCGGCGCTGTATCCAGCAATTTTGTGTCGCTGCCGATCGCCACGGGCGGCGGCACCTGCGTGGATCCGATCGCGTTGGTCAGCCCGATCGAAGTGGGCACGCTGTCGGGCAAGACCACCGTAAAATTCGGCGGCATATCGGTCGATCAATTGACCGATTCCTCCGGGATTGTGGATGAGGCGGCCGCGATTTTCTATAGCATCACCGGTAGTTCGCTGACCGGATACGAGAGCAACACCCAGCCTTCGCTGGGAAGCTGTTTCGTCACCCAGTACAATTCGACGACCCCGGTCAGTCCATTCACCATGACTGGCCTGGACGCCGGCACGGTCTCCGTCAACGGACCACCCAACGGAACGGTGCAGTTAAAAGAGGAGGAAGCCGGAATCTACATCGCTGGAAACCTCGGAATAGCCGGGCTACCGTCTTTCACGATTCCCTCTTCAGGTGGCCCCTTCACCTACGACTTCGTTGGCACGGGCGGAGCCGACGTTGGCGCTTTCAACGGCTCGGTGGTTTTTCCCGTCCCGCTGGTATGGACCAATGCGAGCTCCGACGGGACGGTCACCCGCGCCAGCGGAGTGACGACCACCTGGACCGGGGGCGCCAGCAACACCTACGTTCATATCTCTGGCAGTGCGGTGTCCTCGAATTTAGCGTTCAGCGCCTCTTTTGTTTGCAATGCCCTGTGGAGCGCCGGAACGTTCACGGTCCCGCCAGCCGTATTGCTAGCGTTACCGGCTGGCAGCGGGAGTCTTTCGGTGAGCAACTACACGAACCCGGCGCCCGTGAACATACCGGATTTGGATTTCGGATACGCGATGGCATACGTGTCCACTTCCATCGACGCAACATACAACTGAGCGGGCGGAAACGCACGCGTCCAGCCGTAGCGTGAACTCGCAAGCCGACGCTCGTGGCCCCGTCCGGAGCCGCGAGCGTCGGCTTTTTTGGGTGGGGCATGCTTCAGCTTGCCAACGCCCGCGTGCGGGCGCGTTC
>JBAVIH010000461.1:0-2532 GCA_049686695.1 Bryobacteraceae bacterium
GGCGCGACCGACCCCGACGGCAGATGCACGCCGTGCGCGCCCGCGGCCAATGCCACATCGGCGCGCCCATTCACCAGCACGCGCGATCCGTGCGGGTTCGGCAGCTCGAGCACGCGCCGCACCAGGGCAGACAACTTGCGCGCGGGCAGGTCTTTTTCGCGGATCTGGATGCGTTCCACACCGCTCGCGAGCGCGCGCTCGACGAATCCCATCAGCGGCTCGATGCCGCCGGCGGAATGCCGGTCGGTGATGTAGTAACGAAGCACGTCGCGCGCCCCCAACCGTTCATGATAGACGCAGCGCGGGCGGTTCCGACATTGACCAGGAAATCGGGGGGCAGTCCTCGCCGGGAACGAGCGTGCGGTGCCGGAAGCGCCGGAATTAGCCGCCTTGAGGCCGGCAACCGGAGCCGCCGAACGCCGTGCACGGTCCCGCACCCGTCCAAGCGGCGCCCGCTCTGGGGAAAGTCAACAAGTTGCCTGTTTTCAATAGCCGGCGGATGAGCATATTGCTGCCGCGAAAATGTTGTGACATGCGGCACGCCAGGGAGCGGACGACAAAGAATCTGGCGCTTGTCGGGATCCTCCCTTTTTCGGGCAAGCCAAAGCATGCCCCACCCGCGTTGAAATCCGACGCGCATATCTCTTATACTGAGTGTTCATTGCACACACGGATTCTTCCGTAATCCCCGAGGAGGATTTACCAGATGGTCAGCACTTCGGACACGCGTAGTGTCCTGCCACTTCGAGCCGCACGGGTCCTGTCCAGTTCCCTGCTGCGGATCTTTTTCGTTTTGCTCGCCCTGGCGGCCGGCGCCGTTCCGGCGCTGGCGCAGGAACAAGGCGGCGGAGAGGCCAATCTTCACCTGCCGGATCTGCGCGTCGCCCACTTTCTGGGCGGCATCAACGGCCACAATCTGCTGCTGGGCGGCTTGCTGGTCAGCGCGCTGGGCATGGTCTTCGGCCTCGTCATCTTCGTTCGCCTGCGCAACATGCCGGTGCACACTTGCATGCGCGAAGTCTCCGAGCTGATTTACGAAACCTGCAAGACCTACCTGGCTACGCAGGGCAAGTTCCTGATGGTGCTCGAGATCTTCATCGCGGTCATCATCGTGTTCTACTTCGGTCTGCTGCAACAGCTCGCGGTCTATAAGGTCATCATCATCCTGGCGTTCAGCGTGGTCGGCATTTCCGGCAGCTTCGCCGTGGCGGCGTTCGGCATGCGGGTCAACACCTTCGCCAACTCGCGCACGGCGTTCGCCTCGCTCACCGGCAAGGCCTTCCCCTGTTACAACATCCCGCTGCAAGCCGGGATGAGCATCGGGATGCTGCTGGTTTCGGTCGAGCTGATGATCATGCTGTGCATCCTGCTGTTCATTCCGGGCGACCTGGCCGGCCCCTGCTTCATCGGCTTCGCCATCGGCGAATCGCTCGGCGCGGCCGCCCTGCGCGTGGCCGGCGGCATCTTCACCAAGATCGCCGACATCGGCAGCGACCTGATGAAGATCGTTTTCAAGATCAAGGAAGACGACGTGCGCAACCCCGGCGTGATCGCCGATTGCACGGGCGACAACGCGGGCGATTCGGTGGGGCCCTCGGCCGACGGCTTCGAAACTTACGGCGTCACCGGCGTGGCTCTGATCACCTTCATCCTGCTGGCGGTTCACAGCGACCTGGTCAAGGTCGAACTGCTGGTCTGGATCTTCTCGATGCGCGTGATGATGGTGCTGTCCTCGGCGCTCGGCTACTTCATCAACGGCGGGATTGCCAAGATGCGTTTCGGCGATGCGGCCAAATTCAATTTCGAAACGCCGCTCACCACGCTGGTCTGGCTCACCTCGATCCTCTCGATCGCGCTCACTTACGTGGTCAGTTACTTCATGATCCCCGGCCTGGCCGGCTCCTCCAGCCTGTGGTGGGAACTGGCCACCGTGATCAGTTGCGGCACGCTGGCCGGCGCGCTGATCCCCGAGTTCGTCAAGGTGTTCACCTCCACCAATTCGCGGCACGTGCGCGAAATCGTCACCAGCTCGCGCGAAGGCGGCGCATCGCTCAACATTCTCTCCGGCTTCGTGGCCGGCAACTTCAGCGCCTATTGGCTGGGCATGGCGATGCTGGCGTTGATGTCGATCGGGTACCTGGTCAGCACCGCGTTTCCCGATACGCTGATGATGGCTCCGGCGGTGTTTGCGTTCGGACTGGTGGCGTTCGGCTTCCTCGGCATGGGGCCGGTGACCATCGCGGTGGATAGCTACGGCCCGGTCACCGACAACGCGCAATCGGTCTACGAACTTTCCACCATCGAAACCACGGCCGGCATCTCCGAGGATATCGAGAAGAACTTCGGCTTCAAGCCCGACTTCGATAAAGCCAAGGAGAACCTGGAAGAGAACGACGGCGCGGGCAACACCTTCAAGGCTACTTCGAAGCCGGTGCTGATCGGCACCGCCGTGGTCGGCGCAACCACGATGACCTTCGCCACCATCGTTTCGCTCACCCACGGCCTGCAGCCGCAGTACATCGTGAACCTGTC
>JBAVIH010000462.1:0-9989 GCA_049686695.1 Bryobacteraceae bacterium
CGCCTTGGGCGGCGGCGCAGCGATGGATGCCGGCTCCGGCGGAGGAGCCGTCTCGGGCGAGCCCGGCAGGGCGAGCGCCACCGTATCCGGCTGCGCTTCCTTGGCGCGAGCCTCCTCGATCACGTCCCGCACTTTCTTCTCCGCTATCGCCAACAACTGCTGGGCTTCCGTGTTGTCCGGCTCCAACTGCGCGGCTTGCCGCAAGTCGATGAGCGCCTCGTCGTAGCGCCCCAGCAGAATGTAGTCGCCGCCCCGCGCCCGCCACGCCGCCGCCGACGCAGGGTTGAGCGCGATCGCGGTGGTGCGGTCGGCCAGCCCCTTCTCGTGTTCTCCCAGCGCGTGGTAGGACGCCGCCCGTTCCAGGTAAGCGTCCGAGTTCTTCGGGTCCAGTTCCACCGCGCGGTTGCGGTCCCGCAACGACTCTTCGAACTTCCCCTGCTGGGCGAAAACCGTGCCGCGCGCCAGGTACAGGCGCACGTCGTTCGGGTCCAGCCGGATGGCTTCGGTATAGTCCGCCGCCGCTCCGTCCTTGTCGTCGAGCATTTCCTTGACCGCGCCCCGCGTGCGGCGCGCGCGGGCGTCTTCCGGCATCAGCCGCACCGCCGTGTCCAGATCCGCCAGCGCGTGCCGGTAATCGCTCAGCGCGGCGTAGGCTAGCGCCTGCTCGACGTAAACATCGGCGTAATCGGGGCGCCGCCGCAGGCATAAGTCGAAAGCATCCACCGCGTCGCGGAAGCGCCCTTCGGCCGCACGAGCCATACCCAGGCCTTTATCGGCGTCGGCGTTGTCCAGACGCAGCGCCAAAGCATGCGTGAAATCCTCCACCGCCTTTTCGCGATCTCCCAGCGCCAGTTCCTGATTCCCGCGCCCGGTGTACACCTCCGTGCGCTCCAGCTTCATGCCGATCGCGGTTGAGTAGTCCTGAATGGCGCGCGCGCTGTCGCCGATCTTGGCGTAGTAATCGCCGCGCGCCCAGTAACACTGTGCGTCGGCGGGCTGCGAATTCACCGCCTGTTGCAGGTCGGCCAGAGCCTTCACCTGATCCCCGCCCGCCAGGTAGTCCAGGCCGCGCGCGCGCAACGCCGCGGTGTTGTCGGGGTCGGCTTCGAGGGCTTCCGAATAGTCGCCGATAGCTTCTTCGCGGTGCCCCACCTGGTCGGCGCGCTGCCCGCGCTGGTACGCCGATTGCGACTTTCTCTTTTCGGCTTTCCCGGCCGCCGAATGGAGCGCTGGAACCGTTCCACCGAGGAATGCGAGCGCCAGCCCCAGGTGCGCCAGACAACTCTTTCGCTTTCGCATCGCTTCATGAATTAGTGTACACTCGAAGAGTATTTGATTGTCCGCTGGTGTACGGGAAGCCGGTGCAAGTCCGGCGTGGCCCAGCCACTGTAAGCGCGGAGAATCGCCCCTCGCGTGCCACTGTTCCATCCATGGAATGGGAAGGCCGGGCGATTCGGCGATGCGCAAACCAGGAGACCGGCCAGCGCGATTGTTTACTTTCGGCTCTCTAGGGAGGAGCCTCGAATGTATATACGCCTCCAGCGCCGTGCGGCCCTGCTCCTGTTGTTTGCCGCCGGGCTTTCAGCCGCTTCGCTGAAAGGCACGGTTGCCGATCCGTCCGGCGCTCCCGTGGTTGGCGCCCAGGTCGCCGTGTCGGTTCCCGCGGGAATCGCCGCACGCACGCTCACCGGCGTCAACGGCTCGTTCGAGATCGATACCGCCGCGGCCGCCGCGCCCGATGCCAAACTCCTGGTCGCCGCGCCCGGATTCCGCACCGCCGAAATCGCCCTTTTTAAAGCTTCGCAACCGCTGGCGGTGAAGCTGCAACTGGCGCCGCTCCAGGATTCGGTGAGCGTGGTCGGCTCCGCTATCGATGTTCCGGCCAGCCAGCAGGGCGGCAGCACCAGCATCGTCACCAGCGAAGAGATCCGACAGAGCAACCGGTCCCAAGCCGTGGACCTGCTACGCTACCTTCCCGGCATGGCCATCAGCCAGACCGGGCCCGCCGGGGGCCTCACCTCGCTCTATCTGCGCGGCGGCTACGACGATTTCAATCTGGTGGAGATCGACGGCATCCCCGTCAACAGCTTCGGCGGAGGCTTCGATTTCGCCCACATTCCGGTCGAGGAGTTGGACCGCGTGGAGGTGATTCGCGGCCCGCAATCCGCCGTCGCCGGCGAGTACGCCAACTCGGGCGTAGTCAACTTCGTCACACGAGAAGCGGGCGCCGCGCCCAACCTCGATATCCTCGCCGAAGGCGGCACTTATCGAGAGCATCGCTTCGGCATCGCCGGCGGCGCCACGCTGGCCGGTTTCGGCATCGCCTTCGCCGCTTCGCGCCTCGACGACAACGGCCCGGTGCCCAACAGCGACTATCGCAACGAGAACCTGATGCTCAACCTGCTGCGCCGCTTCGGCGGCCAGTCGCTGAACTTTCATGGCGATTTCGATTCCAACACCGTTGGCGAGCCCGGCCCCTACGGCTCCGATCCCAACAATGATGACACCGGCATCGACACCGTCAGCCGCAGCAAGAATAACTTCTCCGATTACCTGGCCCATTACCAGGCGGACCTGTTCTCGGGCCGGGTTCGGGAGGACCTGTTCGCTTCATTCTTCCTCAATAACAACGGCTACACCAGCCCCTACGGGTTCAGCTTCAACAAAGACCTGCGCGGCCAAGCCGAATGGCGAACCACAGCCAGTCTCAAGCCTTGGTACACGATGGCAGTGGGCGCGGTCGAGACCATCGAGGAGGTGCGCAGCACTTACATCGCCGATGCGAATTCCGATACCTTCCCCATCCGCCGCAACGATCTCGCATTCTACCTGGAGAACCGCTTTCAACTGCCCGGCGGCTGGACCGTCAACGCCGGCGTGCGTGGCGAGATTCTGAACACCGGCGCCATTCCCACGGATGGCTATTCGCGCCCGGAGTTCCCGGCGCAGTCCGTCAGCGCGGCCAACCCCAAGGTGGCCTCCGCTTACACCCGCGGCGGCACGCGGTTCCACGCTTCCTTCGGCACCGGCTTTCGCCCGCCCACCGGCTTTGACCTGGCTTACACCGACAATCCATCGCTCAAACCGGAGCGGACGCGCGGCTTCGACGCGGGCCTCGAGCGCCGCTTCTTCCATGACGTTCTTTCGCTCGACGCCACTTTCTTCTACAACCGCTATTACGATCTGATCGTCATTCTGGGCGGTAATCTGGCCGTGCTCAGCCACTACGAATCCGACAACATCGCCAACTCGCGCGGCCTCGGCACGGAATATTCCGCCCGGCTGCGGCCCGCGCGCTGGTTCTACGTCACCGGCTGGTACACCTGGCTCGATTCGGAGATTCTTTCGCTCAATGGCGCTGCCAACCTGGTCCCGGCGCCCTTTACCGTGGGCCAGCAGTTGCTCCGCCGTCCGGCGAATTCGGGTGCCTTCGCCGCTACCTTCGCCCGCGGCCGCGTCTCGGGCGGCCTGGATGGCTACTTCCGCGGTTCCGTTCTCGATGTCGATCCCAGTTACGGCGCATCCGCCGGCTTGTTTCAAAACCCCGGCTACGCCAACCTGGGTGTCAATCTCAATTGCAAGCTCGGCCGCGGCCTCACGGCTTACGGCAACCTGCGCAACGCGCTCGACCGGCATTACGAAGAGGTGTTCGGCTACCCTTCGCCGCGCCTGAACTTCGTGACCGGTTTGAAATGGTCGCTCGCGGGAGCAAAATAGGTCTATGAGCAAGCCACCGTTCGATCCGCCTCGCTTGACCATCGGCCGCGTCTACACGCGCGGCGGCGACCAAGGGGAAACCTCGCTCGCCGGCGGCCAGCGCGTCGCCAAGGACGGGCCGCGCATCGAGGCCTACGGCACGGTGGACGAATTGAACGCCTTCGTGGGCGCCGCGCGCGCTACTGCCGAGGCGCTGGTAGACAGCGACGGCCGCGCCTGGACGCTGGTGCCCGTTCTGCTCCGCATCCAGCACGAGTTGTTCAACCTCGGTTCGATTCTCGCCACTCTGCCCGAAGACGTCGGCGAACGCCAGGCGCGCGTCACCGATGAAGAAGTCGCTCGCCTGGAAACCGAAATGGATCGCATCAATCGCGACCTGACGCCGCTGCGCTCGTTCGTGCTGCCCGGCAGCGGCCGCTTGAATGCCGATCTCCACCTCTGCCGCGCCGTCTGCCGCCGTGCCGAGCGCGCCGCGGTGGCCCTGGCCCGCATCGAAAGCGTGCCGCCGGAGGCGATTCGCTATCTCAACCGGCTCAGCGACTCGTTCTTCGTCTGGAGCCGCTGGGCGACTCACCTCACCGGCGATCCGGAAACTCTATGGGATCCGAACCACACCGGTTCGGCTAATCCTGGTAGATAATCGATTCTGGTAGATAATCAATTAAGGAGAACACGAATGAAGAACAATACGTCGAGGCCGCTGGCCATCGGCCTCACGATCCTGGGAATGCTGGCACGCCTGGTGCCGCACGCACCGAATTTCACGCCTGTGGGCGGCGTCAGCCTGTTTGCCGGCGGCCGGCTCGGCGGCTGGAAGGCGTACCTGTTGCCGCTGGTGCTGATGCTGGTCACCGATCCTCTGGTCGGCGGCTATTCGTTTGCGACTCCGTTCGTGTATTTGAGCTTCCTGATTTACGTGTGGATCGGCTCGCGGCTGCGCGGCACCCAGAAACCGCTCGCCATCGGCGGCGCGGCGGTTGCCGGCAGCATTCAGTTCTTCGTGATTACCAATTTCGGAGTGTGGCTGGGCTCGACCGCCCTCTACCCGCACACCGCGGCCGGTCTGCTGGCCTGCTATGTAGCCGCGATTCCATATTTCTATAGCCGCACCTTGCTGGCGGACCTCTTCTACTCGGCCGCCCTCTTCGGCGCCTATGCCCTGCTGAGCCGCCGCGTGGCCGTCGCGAATCAGACAGCCGCGTAACCCACCGCCGCACGGTAGCGCCGGCGGTCTTGCCGCCGGTGTCTTGTGTCGCACAATCTCCGGCATGGGTTTGACCGGCCTCAATGGGTCCTGGTGCGGGAGGCGCCGCTGCCAGCATACGAGAAGAACGACAAAGGAAAAACACCGGCGGCAGAGACCGCCGGAGCTACGGCTACGTCCGCGCATTGGCGTTATCATGAGCTTGTGACATGGCGCTGATCGCGATTTCCGGGCATCCGGGGTGCCGGTTTGAGGAGGTCGCGCGCATCACCGCGCAGCGGCTCGGTTTCGAGTTGCTCACGCAGGCGCGGCTGGAGGCTCTGGCCGCGGAGGAATTCGGCGCCGAAGCCCGCATCCCCGACAAGGCATGGGCCAGTCTGGCCACTTCGGTCCTGGCGCGCCTGGCTACCGCTCATCACATCGTTTACTGCGCCGCCGGCGGCGAACTCCAGTCGCAACACTTCCCCGGCATGCTGCGCGTCCACGTGGTGGCCCCGGAGAACGTGCGCATCGGCAACATCATGTTGGATTGCCGTTTGGAACGCCCCGCCGCGCGCCAGCGCCTGCTCGAGCTCGAGGCCGCCGACCGCGCCGCCCGCAAAGCCAGGTTCGGCAAAACCCGCGCCACCGCCGATCTCTTCGACCTCGTGCTAAACGCCGAGACCATCGGCGGCGAACAAATGGCCGAGCTGATCGACCGCACCTCCGCCACGCTGGCCCTCGGCGAGCGTGGGTTTCTCTCCGCCGCCGCCGAAGCCCAACTCCAGTTCCAGATGCGGCTCCGCCTGGCCCGCTACGGCATCGTGCCGCCCGACAAAATCACCATTCGCAAGAAGATCTTCGCCAACCCCAGCGAGGAAATGTTCGCCAACCTGCTCGACTTCTACCGCATCGCCTGGGAATACGAGCCGCGCAGCTTCCCCGTCCAATACGATCGCGAAGGCAAGCCCACCGAATCGTTCACTCCGGATTTCTATCTGCCGGAATTCGACTTATATGTGGAACTAACTACCATGAAGCAGTCTCTGGTAACTCGCAAGAACCGGAAGGTCCGCTTGCTTCGCGAACTTTATCCCCACTTGAACATTCAGGTCTATTATCAGAAGGACTTCGAGAATCTCGTCTTTAAGTACGGGCTTGCCCGGCGCCCGGTGACCGCATGAGCGCCCCCTTGCCGCCCGGCATCGAACGGGTCTTGTTTACCGAAGAGGAGATCGCCCGGCGCATCGGCGAGTTGGGCGCCCGCATCTCGCGCGATTACGCAGGCAAGACGCTGAAACTGGTGGGCGTCCTCAAAGGCTCGGTGTTTTTTTTGACCGCCCTGGCCCGCGCTCTCGAAGTTCCGGTGAAGATGGACTTCCTCGGCATCTCGAGCTTCTCCAATCGCAGCGGCGCTCCCGGCGTGGTGCGCATCGCCAAGGACCTGGACGATAGCATCGAGGGCGAGGATGTGCTGCTCATCGAGGATATCGTCGATACCGGCTTCACGCTCCGCTACCTCCTGCAGAACCTGGCCGGCCGGGCGCCCAACTCGCTCGCCGTTTGCACTTTCCTCGATCGAACCAGCCGCCGTATCGTGCAGGTGCCCGTGGCTTACCGCTGTTTCGAAATTCCCGACCGCTTCGTGGTTGGATTCGGCCTGGATTCCCAACAGCTCTACCGCAACCTGGGCTATGTGGCGGTGATGAAGCATGAGAAAACCACTTAACCGCCGGCCCGTGCGCGCCTGTGAGCCGTGGAGCGGACGCGCAGACCAGGGGGTCTGCGCCACAAATCCCGCACAAGCCCGAGACTGGGAATATATGCGGCGTTGAGATTATGAGCCGCCGCCTCACAATCTTTCTCACGGTCACGTTTCTGATCACCTGGACCTGTTGGTGGATCCTGGTGCCGCAGGCTCGCGCTCAGAGGACGGTCTACGGCCAGTTCCCCTTCATGCTTCTTTACATCCTCGGTGGCGCGGGTCCGACCATCGCCGCCTACGCGGCGGTGCTGGCCACACCATCGCAATCGCCCCTCCGGGAATATCACTCCCGGCTCTTCCGCTGGCGGGTTTCCGGTTGGTGGTTCCTGGTCGCTCTGGCCCTCCCCGTGGCCCTGGTGCTGGCCTCGGTGGGAATCGCTGTCTCGGTGCATCCCGGTCTCGCAAGGGCGTTGCCGGTTCGACCCTGGTACACGTTCGTCCCTCTCTTCTTCGTAATGATTGCCGGCGGCGGCCTGGAGGAACTCGGCTGGCGTGGGGTCGCTCAGCCCGAGATGGAGCGCGTCCTTACCCGTCCGGTTGCGGCGGTGCTGGTCGGCGCGATCTGGTCCCTCTGGCATCTTCCGCTGTTCGCCCTTCCCGGCGTCCACCAATACGGAACCGACTTCCCCCTGTTTGCCATTGCGGCTATCGGCGGAGCCCTGATCCTGGCCTGGCTCTATGGCCGCACCCGGAGCATTCTGCTCTGCATCTTCTTTCATGCCAGCTGGAATGCAGCCGCAACTGGGTTGGCAATTCCGTCCAGCCAGCATCTGCCCACCCTGCTGGGTGCGTGCCTCTGGGTACTCGTTGGCGCGCTATTGCTGGCCCTGGGCTGAGCGGCCGCCGAAACCGGCTATACTCCAGTATGCGCTCCCTCGCTCTCTCGCTCTCCCTGGCGGCAGTCGGATTGGTAGGGGCCGCCACTGCCTCCGCTCAGACGATCACGGTGTTTTTCCCGTCCTCAAGCTCCGCCAAGCCACTGGACGGCCGTCTGCTGCTTCTGCTCTCGAATGATCCGAGCGAAGAGCCGCGGATGCAGGTTGACGATTCGGCCAGGTCGCAGATGGTTTTCGGCGTAACCGTCGACGGATGGAAGCCTGGCGATCCCATCGCAATCGGCGACGGCGCGCGGGGCTATCCGCGAGCCAGCCTGAAGGACGTGCCCGCCGGAGAGTACACCGTTCAGGCCGTGCTGAACGTTTACGAAACCTTTCATCGTTCCGATGGCAAGACAGTGAAGCTGGCGCCGGATCGCGGCGAAGGCCAGCATTGGAACCTCGCGCCCGGCAATCTGTTGTCGAAGCCGCGGCTGGTTCGCATAGGTCCCGGCGCGCCGCCTATCGCCGTCTCGCTCGACGATATGATCCCTCCTATCACACCCGAGCCGGACACTAAGTTCATTCGCCACATCCGCATCCAGTCGAATCTCCTGACTAAGTTCTGGGGCCGGCCGGTGTATCTCTCGGCGGTGGTTCTGGTGCCCGAGGGGTACGACGCACATACCGAAGCGCACTATCCGCTGATCGTTTTCCACGATCACTTCGTAACCGGCTTCAACGATTTCCGCGAAACTCCGCCCGACCCCGATCTGAAGCCCGATTACTCCGACCGCTTCCACCTCGCGGGCTACAACCGCATTCAGCAACAGGAGGCGTATCAGAACTACCAGGCGTGGATTGCGCCGGGCACGCCGCGCATGTTGATCGCGAAGCTGCAGCACGCCAATCCTTTTTACGACGATTCCTATGCGGTGAACTCGGCCAATCTGGGGCCGTACGGAGACGCCATCGAAACCGAGTTGATCCCGGCCATCGAGCGCCAGTTCCGCGGCATCGGCCAGGGCTGGGCGCGCTTCGTCTACGGTGGCTCGACCGGAGGCTGGGAATCGCTCGCCGTGCAGATCTTCTATCCCGAGCATTACAACGGCGCCTTTGTTGCCTGTCCGGACCCGGTCGACTTTCACGCTTACATGACGGTCGATCTGTACAACCAGGACAACATGTTTTATATTCAGGGCGCCAACACGCGAGTCGAGCAGCCGGCCATGCGAGACTATCTGGGTCACACCCTGATCTCGATGCGCGACAACATCGCCTATGAAGCCGCGCTGGGCGATCGGGGCCGGTCTGGCGAGCAGTTCGACATCTGGCAGGCCGTCTATTCGCCAGCCGCGGAGGACGGCTATCCGCAGCCGATCTTCGACAAGCGGACCGGCTCGATCGACCATCGCACGGCCGAGTACTGGCGCGAGCACTATGACCTGGACGCTATTCTGCAACGCGATTGGACGACGCTCGGACCCAAGTTACAAGGCAAGCTCCACCTCTATGTCGGCTCGGACGACACTTACTTCCTGAACAACGCGGTTTACTTGATGGAAGACTTCCTGAAGCAGACCGGCACTTCCGGTCACGGCGTGCCTTACCAGGGCGAGGTTCGCTACGGACCGCGCGCGGAGCACTGCTGGAATGGCGATCCGACGAAGCCGAATTGGTACTCGCGGCTGCATTACAACCAGATGTACGTTCCGCAGATCATGGAGCGGATTCGGAACACAGCGCCGCCGGGAGCGGACCTGACAAGCTGGCGGTACTGACCGGTACCAAGCGGCCATCTCGCGATGTTACCGGTGGGCTTCGCGGGGGCATCGCGCGCGGCCCCACTCAAAGTTTTCGAATCTTGCTGCGCCGCCGCCCGAAAACTGTGACACAATTCATACCAGTAGATTCCGCTTCCGCCTGACTGGGGGTGCTTTTTCGCACTCGGGCGGCATCGCGGTTTTTGGGGGGGACAATGAGAATCCGTTTTGCCGGCTGCCTCGCGGCACTCGCCATCGCGGCCGCGCCATTGAGCGGCCAGGGAATTATCAGCACCATCGCCGGAAGTCGAAACTGCACCACCACCGCCGATGGCGGCCCGGCAATCAGCACTTGCCTAGGTCAGCCCGCCCAGCTTGCCATGGACAAGCAGGGTAACCTGTACTTTTGGATGGGCAATTCCTCGATCCAAAAGGTCAATTTGGCGACTGGAATCATCAGCACGGTGGCTGGTGGAAAGTACGGTTACACCGGAGACGGCGGACCGGCCACCAGCGCCGCGTTGGGCGCGGTCCAGCCCTATTCGAGCCTGGCATTTGACGCCGCGGGGAATTTATATATCAGCGACAGTTACAACCACGCGATCCGCATGGTAAACTCAGCGACCGGCATCATCACGACGATTGTCGGCAACGGCTTCCCTGGCTATTTTGGCGATGGCGGCCCTGCGACCAAGGCTCAACTGTGGTACCCCGCTGGCATTTGCTTCGATCACGCGGGCAATCTC
>JBAVIH010000463.1:0-6072 GCA_049686695.1 Bryobacteraceae bacterium
AACCGCCGCGCGGTCCGATTGCCAATCGGACCGCAGCTTGACAAGCTGCCCCACAGAGGTCTGAGCTTCCTCGGCCTTGCTTCGATCCCAGGCAAATTCGATATTGCCCATAGCATTATATTAGCAATATCCGGTGGGGCACGCTTTAGCCTGCCCTAAGAATCGTCCTATTTTTTCGGCTCCGGCCGGCGGCTTCGCCCGAGAACTGGGGGGCAAGCTCGAGCCTGCCCCACCCCTGGTAGAATTGGGAGAGTCTCGCTATGGCGCAGGATTCGACGGAAGGGTCGCTGAAGGAACGCGGGGTTCGCCTCACCCGCCAGCGGCAGATTCTGCTCGAATTGATCGACCGCACGGGCGCCCACCTGGATGTCGAACAGCTCTACCGCATGGCCAAGGAGCGCGATCCGAAAATCAACCGCGTCACCGTGTATCGCACGGTGAACATGCTGAAGGCGGGCGGCCTGGTGGACGAGCTCGACCTGATGCACTACGGCGGCGACCAGCACTATTACGAGACCCGCCTCAAGCAGGAGCACGCTCACGTGATCTGCCTGCGATGCGGCCGCGTGGAGGAATTCTTCGGCGAGCCGCTGCAGCGCCTGCGCAAGCAGATCGAAAGCCATTTCGGATTTCAGGTCCTGATGGCGCGCACCGAGGTGGGCGGCTACTGCGCGCATTGCCAGACGCTGCGGGCGCGCGAAATAGAGGCGATGCGCAAGGAACCGAGAACCGTGGCGAAGGCAGCCGCCCGCGGAGCGCGCCCGCGCCGCGCCCGGCTGAAGTAGATGGAACCGGCCCCCGCCGTTTCGCCCGCCCCCGCGCCAGCTTCCCTGATCGTCACCGATCCCGGCGGCCATCGCACCCGCGTCTCCATCCAGCCGCTGCCGTTCCTGATCGGCCGCCAGCCGCAAAGCCACCTCATCCTGCGCGACAGCCGGGTCTCGCGAACGCACGCCCGCATCGTGTTCGAACACGGCGGCTACGCGCTCGAGGACGCCGGCAGCCGCCACGGCACCTTCGTCAACGGGAAGCGCGCCGAACGGCAGCCGCTGGCCAACTCCGACCGCATCGATTTCGGCTCGCAGGATTCCTATCAGCTCCTGTTCATGATGGATGGCGCCGAATTGCGGCACCTGATGGAGCATGTGGCCGCTCCCGAAGCCGCCGCCGGCACGCCCGGCCTGGGAGGCGGCCTGGCCAGGCTCCGCGCCGTGCTCGACCTGGCGCGCACCCTGCAAAGCTCGTTCTCGCTCGAAGACGTGCTGATCCAGGTGGTGGATACCGCGCTGGCCGTCACCGGCTCCGAGCGCGGCTTTCTGCTGCTCAAAGCGGGCGATGGTCTGGAGACCCGGGTGGCTCGCCACCGCCGCGGCCACAAGCTGCCGCTCGACGAGCTGCGCGTGCCGCGGGCCGTCATTCATCGGGCCTTGCAGCACCGGCGCGAGCTTCTGTACATGAACTTCGACCCGATCCCGGGCGAAGGATCCACCGCCGAGCACAGCGTGGCCGATCTCGACCTGCGCAGCGTGGTGTGCGTGCCCCTGGTGCGCATCCGCGCCGGGCAGGGCGACTCGACCAGCCTGATCACCGCCGGCGCCGAAACCGTCGGCGTGCTGTATCTCGATTCGCGGCTGGCCGCGGCCGATATGGCCGGCGGCAACCGCGAACTGCTGCAGACGCTGGCGATGGAAGCATCCACGGTCCTCGAAAACGCGCGCCTGCTCGAGGAAGAGCGGGCCAAGCAGCGCATGGAGGAGGAGCTCAAGGTCGCCCGCGATATCCAGCAAAGCCTGCTGCCGCGCACGCTGCCCTCCGCCGGCTGGCTGCGCGCCGCGGGCAGCAGCGTGGCTTCGGCGCAGGTGGGCGGCGACTATTACGACGTGATCGCCGTCAACGACCGCTGCTGGGGCGCCGTGGTGGCCGACGTTTCGGGCAAAGGCGTCAGCTCCGCGCTGCTGGCCGCGCTGTTGCAGGGCGCGTTGATCCCCGCCAGCGATCGCGCCGACGTGCTGGCGCGCCGCATGGATCGGCTCAACACGTTTCTTCTCGATCGCACCGGCGGCGAAAAATACGCCACGGTTTTCTACTGCCTGCTGGATCGAAGCGGGCGGCTCGATTACGTCAACGCCGCCCACTGCCCGCCCATCGTAGTGCGGCCCGGCGGCGAGACCGCGGAACTCGCGGCCACCGGCGTTCCTGTAGGATTGCTCGAAGGATCCACCTACGAGATCTCCGGGTGCCAGCTCTCGCCCGGCGACAAGCTGGTCATTTACACCGATGGCGTCACCGAGGCCCAGGACGCGCGCGGCGCCTTCTTCGGCAGGAAGCGCCTCTTCGACCTGGTGCGCGCCCAGGCCGGCGCGTCTTCCACCGAATTGCACGATGCCATCCAGGGCGCCGTCCGCGAGTTCACCGAAGGCGCCCCGCAATCCGACGACATCACCCTGGTGGTGCTCGATTTCCGCGGGTAGGGCATGAAATGCGAATAGCAGCCATCATGATGTTGTGCGCTTTGGGCCTCATGGGGGCGGACCGGCAACCGCCGATCTCCGTTTGCGAGCTGATCGCCCACCGGATGGGGTACACCGGGCGCATGGTCGCAGTTAGAGGCGCTGAGGGCGTGGGTGGCCACGGAGTCTACCTAATGGCGGACCGAGACTGCGCATACAGGTTGGTCACGCGAGGAGTCGAATGGCCCAACGTGATATGGCTGACCTATCCGGACAATAAGTCCCCGGATCAAACTACCCACGCGCACTTCAAGGTCGATTTGAAGTCGGTGAACCGAGCCAATGACGCCGTGCTGCGAGCCGGGTACCGCTGGGAAGACGACATCGAGGTCGTGACCTACGTTGGGCTGTTCGTAACTTACGGCGACGACGAACTCGGGATCCGAGCCAACGCGGGCATTCCTGGGGGGCTTCGCCTCGGATTTGGGCCGGTGGGTCTGGGCGCGCCCGCCCAGATCTTAATAAAGGGCGCGCGGAAGGACGTCGTCTTGCACGGGGCGGCGAAGACCTTCTGGGGCCAAGCTGAGAAGTGACAAGGGGGGCGCGCGCCTCGCCCCACAATCGTGGTGTCGAGCTTGCCGGTTTCGGACGCATTACACTGAAAGTTCCACAAGTGGTGGCTATGTTCGAACCTCTCGATCCCTCCAGTTACCGCGAGCTATTGCGCAAGTTCCTCGCGGAAGATTTTGGGGCCGGGGATATCACCACCGATACGGTGGTCCCCGCCGGACGGCGCGCCCGCGGCGAACTGGTCGCCAAGGCCCCGCTGGTCCTCGCCGGGCTGGAGCCGTTCCTCGAAGTCTTCCGTCTGCTGGACCCCTCGGCGGTGGCGGAGGTCGGCTGCAAGGACGGCGACGAACTTTCCCCCGGCGATACTCCCGTGCTCGTGCATGCCCTGGCGCGCACGCTGCTTTCCGGAGAGCGGGTGGCCCTGAATCTGCTCCAGCGGCTCTCCGGCATCGCCACCCTCACCCGCCGCTTTGTACGCGAGGTGGCGGGCACCGGCGCGCAAATCCTGGATACCCGGAAAACCACGCCGGGGCTGCGCGCGCTCGAAAAATATGCGGTCCGCGTCGGCGGAGGCCGCAATCACCGCAAGGATCTCGCCGAAGCCATTCTGATCAAGGAGAATCATATCCGCTTGGCGGGCGGCGTCTCCCAGGCGCTCCAGGCGGCGCAACCCGCCCGCGGCCGCGTGGCGTGGACCGAAATCGAAGTAACCGATTTCGACGAGCTGATCGACGCGCTCGACCACGGTCCGGATGTGATTCTTCTCGATAACATGAGCCCCGCGCAGGTGCTGCGGGCGGTGGAACACGTGCGGCTCGCGGAAAGCAAGATCCGCATCGAGGCTTCCGGCGGAATTACGCTCGCCAACGTGAGGGAATTCGCCGAGGCGGGCGTGGACTGGATTTCGGTCGGCGCGCTCACCCACTCCGCGCCGGCGGTAGACTTGAGTTTCGAGATCGAGCCCGCGTGATGCAGGATAGTTTACAAACCGACGTGCTCGTGATCGGCAGCGGCCTGGCTGGCCTGGCGGCCGCTTGGGAAGCCGCCAAACGGGGCTGTCAGGTCGCCCTGTTGACGCGCACCGCGAACGCCGCGGAAAGCAATACCGATCGGGCGCAGGGCGGCATCATCTATCGCGCGCCATTTGAATCCGAGGAACAACTGGTGGCCGACATCCTCTCGGTCGGCGGCGGCCTGAGCTCGCCCGCCGCGGCCCGCCTGCTGAGCCACGAAGGCCCGCGCCTGGTGAAGGAAATTCTGATTGACGAGCTGGGCGTTCCCTTCGATTCCTCCGCCGAAGACCCCACGCGGCCTGACCTGACCCGCGAGGCCGGCCACTCCCTCTCGCGCATCGTCCATCACAAGGATCAAACCGGCGCCGCGATCGAGCGGGCGTTTCTGGACCGGGTCCGCGCGCACCCCAACGTGAAGGTGATTTCCCATTCGACTGCGGTGGACCTGCTGACCGTCTCGCACCACTCGCTCGAGCCTACCGACGTCTATCGTCTGCTGACCTGCGTGGGAGCATACGTGCTGGATCGGGGGACCGAGAAGATCTTCTCGCTGCTGGCCAAGGAGACCATTCTGGCCACCGGCGGCCTGGGCAGCGTCTTCCTGCATACCACGAATCCTCCCGGGGCGCGCGGCGATGGCATCGCGATGGCTTACCGCGCCGGCGCACGCTGCATCAACATGCAGTACATCCAATTCCATCCCACCGCGCTGCTGGCGCCCGACGGCTGCTTCCTGATCTCCGAGACCGTGCGCGGGGAGGGCGGCCGCCTGGTGGACCGCCACGGCAAGGAATTCATGCAGCGGTTCCATCCCGCCGGCTCGCTGGCGCCGCGCGATATCGCCGCCCGCGCCATCTACCACACCATGCTCGAGACGGGCGAGCCATGCGTTTACCTGGACATTACGCACAAGCCCGCCGATCAGCTTCGCGAACGCTTTCCGGGCATCTACGCGGTGTGCATGGAGCGCGGCATCGACCTCACGCGCGAACCCATCCCGGTGGTTCCGGCGGCGCACTATAGCTGCGGCGGCATCGCCGTGGACGATTGCGGCCGCACCACGGTGGATCGGCTGCGGGCGGCCGGCGAGGTGGCCTGCACCGGACTGCACGGCGCCAACCGCCTGGCCAGCACGTCGCTGCTCGAGTGCCTGGTTTGGGGAACGCGCGCCGGAGCGCAGGCCGCCGAAGGCATCGCAACCGGCGGCGATTACTACTTCCCTCAGGTGGCCGACTGGCGGTACGAACGCGAACCGGCGGACCCCGCCCTCATCAGCCAGGATTGGCTGACCATCCGGCACACCATGTGGAATTACGTCGGCCTGATCCGCAGCGAGCGGCGTCTGAACCGCGCCATGCGCATTTGGCGCGAGCTCGATCTCGAGATCGCGCGCTTCTACGAAAAGTGCGAGATCAGCGATTCCATCGTCGGCCTGCGCAACGGCATCCTCACCGCGTTGCTGATCCTCGAAGCTGCCGAACAATGCCGCGAAAGCCGCGGCTGCCATTACCGTATCAACTGAAGCCGGACACCGTGGTGGGGCATGCTTTAGCTTGCCCGGTTTGTTTTCAATGCTACTATTTCCTTGACGTGCAGATACGCGCAGCGAGCGACCGGTCTCTGCTGGTCACGTTTGGCGAAGAGATTACTCCGCGGGCGCATCGCGCGGTGCGGCGGCTGACGGCGGCGCTCGCGGGCGCTCGCGGGATTTCGAACCTGCATCCGGCGTTCGCGTCGGTGCTGGTGGATTTCGATCCGCGGCTCCATTCTCACGCGGAAATCGAAAGCCTGGTGCGGGAGTCGCTGGAGCGGGCGCCGGAGGAGGAACTGCCCGCGTCCCGGCTGGTGGAAATTCCGGTGCGCTACGGCGGCACGGACGGCCCCGACCTCGACGACGTGGCGCGCCATCACGATCTCACGCCGCGCCGCGTAGTCGAGCTGCATTCGGGCGCGGAATACGTGGTCTCGTTCGTCGGCTTCTCGACTTGTTTCCCCTACCTGGCCGGCCTGCCGCCGGAATTGGCCACGCCCCGCCTGGC
>JBAVIH010000464.1:0-29569 GCA_049686695.1 Bryobacteraceae bacterium
GCGTATGGATCCGCGGCGCCGGCCGGCGGCGCATGCCGCTTCACGGCTACCACGCGCATTCCCATCGCCCGCGCGCGCGCCGCCACCGCGCGGCCGATATCGCCATAGCCGACGATGCCCAGCGTCCGGCCGGCGATTCGCTCGATGTCGAACTGCTCCCACCTTCCCGCGTCCTGGTTGCGGACCATGCGCCGCAGGTCTTTGGCGAAAAACAGAATGCCGGCCAGCGCGAACTCTCCCAGCGATTCGCTGAACACGCCCGAGGCGTTGGTGAGCGCCGCCGCGCTTTCCACCAGCTCCGGAAACAGCAGGCCATCCAGGCCGGCCGACCGCGTGTGGACCCAGCGCACGCGCGGGCACACCCGGAACACGTCGCGCAGCAGGTCGCCGCTGCCGGACCAGTTGAAGATGACGTCGGCATCGGGCGCCGTCCGCTCGAACGCCTCCGCCTGTTCGCCCACCGCGATATTGGTTTCCGCCGGCAGTTGTTCCAGCATGGCAAGCTGCCGCTCGGTGGGATTCGCCAAAACGAGCACCGTGAAATCGCCCATGTGAAGCAAGCTATCACATGGGCGGTGGGGCATGCTCTAGGGGCTACCGAAAGAGTCCGAAATAGGACCCGGGAGCCACAGATGAACACAGATAAACACGGACAAGCCAATCCTTTTCAATCTATGATGTGCATCTGTGTTTATCGGTGGCAGGTCTTGTCTTGGTGTTTCTCAGCAAGCACTCACGTTTTCACCCCGCCTCGCAGGGCAGGCGCAAGACTACGCGATAGACGCCCTCGGCGGTGCCTATATCTAAGCGGGCTTCGGGGCCGTAGCGAACTTCCAGGCGGCGGCGGACCTGGGCCAGGCCGACTCCCAGGCGTTCGGGGGGCGGCGCATCGGGATCGAACGGATTGGTCACGGTGACGACGACCCCGGAGCCTTCCCGGCGCGCTTCTAGGCGAATCGTGCCGCCTTCGACCAGGCCGGCGATGCCGTGCTTGACGGCGTTTTCCACCAGCGGCTGCAACAGCAACGTGGGGACGGCGCAGTTCTCGCAGCCGGCTTGGATCTCGATCTCGACGCGCAGGCGGTCGCTGAAACGCACCCGCTCCAGCTCGAGGTAGTTGCGGGCGAGGTCCAACTCTTCGCCGAGGGGAATCGTGGGGCGGCTGCCCAGGCCCAGGCTGATGCGCAGAAAGTCGGAAAGGCGGATGCACATTTCACGCGCGCGCGCGCCGTCCGTAGACGCCAGGGCGGCGATGGAATGCAGGCTGTTGAACAGGAAATGGGGATGGATCTGGAGCCGGAGGGCCTGCAGTTCGGCCTCGCGCGCCAGGGTGCGGGCTTCGGCGGCGCGGGCCTCCGCCGCGCGGGATTCCTGGGCCGCCAAACCGGCGTAGTGGAGGCCGGTGGAAAGCAGGTAGAGCAGCGCGCCGACGCCGAACCAGAGCGGCAAGTGGCCGGTGGAATCGATCTTTAACCCCTGGGCGACGGCCCAGGCAATTCCGGCCAGCAGCAGGCCGCCAGCTGCGGCGGTCGCGCCGAAGGTTACGGCCATTTCGGGCAGGGCAGGCAGGGTGAACGGGCGGGTGCGGCACAAGTACCAGGGCGAGAGGCAGGCGAAAGCATAGACCAGGCAAGCCGGCGCAACCACGGCGGCGGCCTGCGGCAGGCGGAATCCGCCTCCCGCCCAGGTGAGGTAGGTCAGCAGCGCGCAGGCCGGAAGCCATGCCAGAAGATAAAGGAGCAGGCGGCGGGCCGCCAGGATGGGATGCATCGGCTAATTCTTGATGGTCACGCCACCGAACACCGCCCCGCCCTTGACGATGAGCCGTTTCGGACGAGGGTTCAGACTGCGGTCCGGGTGCTGCGTTTGATCGACAAAGGCGCCAAAGACACCCGAGCCCTTCACAT
Organism: Bryobacteraceae bacterium; assembly: GCA_049686695.1. GTDB lineage: Bacteria > Acidobacteriota > Terriglobia > Bryobacterales > Bryobacteraceae > Bog-375. Next base: position 1,908 of record JBAVIH010000464.1, read on the forward strand.
CGACTTCCCATGCGGCAGGGACCTTGATCTCCGCGCCGCCGAAAACCGCGTCCACCTTGAGCACGGCGGAATCACTCAGCATGGTGGCCCTGCGCAGGTCGATATCGAAACCGCCGAAGACGCACTCCACTTTGCCGCCTTGGAAATCGGGGTCGGTGATCACCCGCTTGCCGCCGCCGAAAACCGCGGATTCGTGCAGTCTGTTCACGCGCCGGCTGAACACGCCGCCCCAGTCGGCGTGGGGACCGATCCCGACCAGCCGGTCGGTGAGCATCAAGACGCCCAACCCGATCAGGATCAGGGGCCACAGATCGCCCCATCCCATATGAGGGACGCCCAGGTTGCCCATAAGAAGGATGCCGCCGATGCCGATCAGGATGCCGCCCACCACTTTGTGCTTCGGCTCCGGCTGATCGACCACCTTGAAGATGCCCCAGGCGATCAGCACAACCGGCCAGTACTCAAAAATGTCGTGAAAGCGGATGATGTTCAAATTATTCAGAAAGAAGAGAGCCCCGACGCCGATCAGGATTAAGGCCGGAATCCACTGAGCGGGCAAGCCGTCGTGGGGGGTTGGTTGGTTGTCTTGTGGTGTCATGGCCTCAGCGTACGGCGCGGCGGGGCGCGGCGCACTGGCAAATCGGCGAACGGCGGCGGCCCGCCGGTGAATGCCCTGGGCACAGCGGCGGATGCGGGCGTGTAACGAACAGCCCCGGGCCAACACTATGTTGATGGCGGATTTGGCGGCGCGGTTTTCGGGCTATGCCGCCCGAGTTCGTCAAGCGAATGGCTAAGGCAATCGAATTGCTTAGCCGATATGCAGAGTTGAGGTGGAGACGATGATGGTGGCTGCTGGACTTGGGGTTTTAGTGGTGATTTGCTTGCTTCTCGCCATGATGGAGACCCCTCCGCACATAGGCAGATAGTACACACCGGGAGTCAAGTTGACACACCGGCCGGGCAAAAGCGCGACCAGGGGGGTCGTCCCCCGTGAAGTCGTAGCTGCCGCTGAGCCCGGTCTTATCCAGCACAGGACGGCCCAACCGGTTCCCCACATAGCCAGCCAGCAACTTCATGGAGACACCGGTTCCGACCAACTGCGATGTTCCACGACAAGAACCGGTCCCACCTCACGCGCCGCTCTGCCCGGCCAGCAGCCGGTCGAGCTTGTTGCTCAGTTCGTTCAGCCGCCCCATCACTTCGGTATGTTGCAACTGGTCGGTCGGCGGCGACTTGCGCTGGACATAGAACGTCCCGCCGGGTTCCAGCACGCAGCGCTCCACGTCGTCGAGGCTGTCGAAACCCTGGCGGTGCAGAACCGTCACCAGCTCGGCGCGGGTGAGCAGTTCCTTGGCGAGCGCCCGGTCGACGATTTGGCCGTGCTCCACCATCGTGGTGGGCTCGCCCTCGAAAAGCTGGTCGAGCCGGCGGTGGCGAAACAGGAAGCGCACCACCATGTAGTTCACGCCCAGCAGCGTGAACGCGCCGATCAACCCGCCGGAAAGCGAATTGTCGTTGCCGATGATGGCATTCTGCACGGTGTTGGATAGCGACAGCAGCACCACCAGGTCGAAGGGGTTCAGTTGCGCCAGTTCGCGCTTGCCGAATACCCGCAGCAGGAGCACCAGAAAAAAGTAGACAATGACCGGGCGTATGATCTTCTCCAAGACGGGAATGCCCACCGCGAAGATGTCCGACCACATACCATGCGAGATCGCCCAAGTGGGCATGTTGCAGTTCCTCCTCCAGCGATTATGCCGGATTTTGGGCGGCGACGATTTTTGAGCGGTGTTTGGGGCGGTCCCTCCAAAACATTCGGCTGGCATCTTGTAGTAGAATCCGGTACAAAGGAAGAAGATAATTCCGCCCAAAGTGGAAAGGCTGTGGAAATGGGTGCGCTGTTGCGGAAATCAAAATGGGATGCGCTGATTGCGCGGGAGTTGCGGCTTGATGCGCGTGAAGCCAAGGGGGCCTGTTTTATCCTGAGCCTATCTTCGTCAAAACGCGGGCCGTATTTTTCCTGTAACCAGGCGCTGCAAGAGGCTAAGCTAGGTCGGTTGCTATGACGGTTCCCAGCGCAGTCGAGAAGGGACTCCCCAGCAGCGTCGACGCCGAGCGGTTCGTGCTCGGTTCGATTCTGCTGGACGAGAGCATGTACGTGCAGGCGGCCGGGACTCTGGAGCCCGACGATTTCAGCCTGGAGAAGCACCGGCGCATCTTCCGCCGCATGGGCGAGTTGCAGGAACGGGGCGAGAAGATCGACCGCGTCACGGTGGCCAACGAGCTGATGAAGTTCAACGAGCTCGAAGCCTGCGACGGGCTGAGCTACCTGGTTTCGCTCGACGACGGCCTGCCGCAGCTTCCCAACGTGGACAGCTACATCCGCATCGTCAAGGACAAGTCGATTCTGCGGCGCATCATTTTCGCCTCGCAGAACATGATGAGCCGCTGCCTGATGGGGGAAGAGGAGCCCGACGAGATTCTCGCCGGCGCCGAGGAAACGCTGCTCAAGCTGGGCGACACGCGGGTCAAGAACGGCCTGGAGAACGCCCACGACATCGTCACCGGCTACGAAGGCGGGATCAACGCTTTCCTCGACCCCAGCAAGCGCCTCAAGGGAATCAGCACCGGCTTCACCAAGTTCGACGATCTGTCGGGCGGGATGCACGGCGGGGAACTGCTCATCCTGGCCGGCCGGCCGTCGATGGGAAAGACCGCGCTGGCGCTGAACATCGCGCAGCATGTGGCGCTCAAGCTGAAACAGACGGTGGCTATCTTCTCGCTGGAAATGTCCAAGGAGTCGCTGCTGACCCGCATGTTGTGCGCGGCGGCGCGGGTGGACAGCAAGAAGTTTCGCGCCGGCTATCTGAGCCAGGAGGAACGGCGCAAGCTGAACCACGCGCTGACCGAACTGGTGGAAGCGCCGCTGTATGTCGACGACACCCCGGGCGTCCACCTGATGGACATGCACGCCAAGCTGCGGCGCCTCCAGGTGGAGCGGCATCACGTCGGGCTCGTCATCGTGGATTACTTGCAGCTCATGACCGGCCGCGGCCGCTTCGAAAACCGCGTCCAGGAAGTGAGCGCGCTCTCCCGCGGCATGAAGCTGCTGGCCAAGGAGTTGAATGTCCCCATGCTGGTGCTCTCGCAGTTGAGCCGCGCCGTGGAGACCCGCCAGGGCGATCACCGGCCGCAGTTGAGCGACCTGCGCGAATCCGGATCCATCGAACAGGACGCCGATCTGGTGGGCTTCATCTTCCGCGAGGAAGTCTATAACAAGGATCGCGAGGACCTGCGCGGCCTGGCGGAGCTGATCGTGGCCAAGCAGCGCAACGGTCCGGTGGGGACGGTCAACCTGGTTTTCCTCCACGCGCAGACCAAGTTCGAAAACCGCGCCGAAGACACCGGAGCCATCGAGGAGTAGACGGCATGCGGTGTGGCGCGGGCTGTCAAGCCTGCTGTGTCGGAGATTCTTCTCGACATTTCTCGATGGGCGCGCCAAGAAAAGCCGAGACGAATCTAATCTAATCTCGGCTCTGCCGGCAGGACTGCCGGCGCCACGGCCTTCTACCGCTCGGTGTACACTTCCACCACCGCGAACGGTTCGGATTGAATCCGCGCGCGCAGCGTGGAGTGGCGCAGGCTCTGCGCGGCGGCGCGCAGACGCGCGCAAGTGCCCGCCGTCAGCAGGCAGCGGTACCGGTCGGCCGCGTCGCGATACGAATAGCCGGCATACACCGGCTCGGAGCCGTTCACCATCTCCATCAGCTCCTCCCAGAATCCGCCGCGCCGGAACAATCCGCCGCTCGAAGCCGCTTCCCGGCCGATCTCGATTGGCTGTCTGCCGCCGCTCAACACCGCGCGCGTGCAGCGGCCGGGCGCGAAGACCAGCGTCGGGTCGGGATCCGGGAAAGCCTCGAGCAGCTCGCGCAGGCTCTCGCGGTCGGTCTCCCAACCCGCCCAGCGCAGGCGCGAGGCGCCGATCGTGAGCGAGCCGCGCAGCAGGATTTCGCGCAGGCGCGCCTCGTCTTTGCCGGCCACCGCGAGCATGTGCCCTACCAACTCGCGGATAGGCAATTCCTGCACCACCACGGGAGTGATGGCGATCGCTCCGGCGGCTTCCGAGCTCAGTTTGACGCGGACGGTGGCGGGCAGCGCCATACCTGATTTCACGCTAGCATAGGTCCGTGACGGACCTGGAGAAGGTGGAGGCGGAGATCGCGCGCTACGACCATGCGCTGCTGCGCTTCTCCGCGCGCCAGCGGAACGGCGGCATCGAACTGGTGATCGAGCTCAAGCAGCCGCCGCCGGGAACCCACACCTATTACGCGCCGCTTCACCAACGCGACATCGAGCATCCGCAGTTCGCCTGGACGTTCCAGCGTTATCTTTACGATTGCATGCACGACTACCTGGTGGAGATGTTCCTGCGCACGCCGCAGAACCGGGAGGCGCGTCCATGACTCCGGCCGGCGAGATTCTGGCCGCCGAAATCGAGCGGGCCGGCCCGGTGAGTTTTCGCCGCTTCATGGAAGTCGCGCTCTACCATCCGCGGCACGGCTATTACCGGCGCCAACGCGATCCGTTCGGCAAGCTCGGCGATTTCTACACCGCCGAACAATTGCAGCCGGTCTTCGGGTTGCTGATGGCAGCGCACGCGCGCCAACTTTGCCGCGCCGCTGGTGTTGCGGCGGATTGCACGGTGGTGGAACTGGGCGCCGGACGCGGCGAGATGGCCGGCGCATTCGCGCCGTGGCGCTACATCCCCATCGAGACGGACCGGGGAGAACTGCCGGAACATTGGAGCGGCGTCCTGTTTTCCAACGAATTCTTCGACGCCCTGCCGGTGGAGGTGGTTGTCTTCCGCGGCGGCGAGTTCCGCGAGCAGCGCGTTGGATTTTCCGACGGAAAGTTCGTTTGGCGGATTGGGCCTGCCGCTGGCGAAGAGACCGTCGATTATCTGGCGCGCTACTGCCCGCCGCCCGAGGAGGGCAATTGGTATGAGGCCGGACTGGCCGCGCTCGAATGGGTTCGCCGGATCGCCGCGGCGCTGGATGCGGGCTGCGCGATCACGGTGGATTACGGATACACCCGCGCCGAAGCCGCCCGTTTTCCCGCGGGCACGCTGATGGGGTACCGCGCGCACGTGGCGCGGGAAGACGTGCTCACCGATCCGGGCGAGCGCGACATCACCGCGCACGTCAACTTCACGGCCCTCGAGGAGCGCGGAGCGGAGTTGGGGCTGCGGCGCGTCAGCTTCCGAACCCTGGCGCGAACGCTGTTGGACGCCGGTGAAGAAGATCGGTTCGCGTCCGTGCTCGAGGTGGACGATCCGCGCGAGGCGTCGCGCCGCCGCATGCAACTGAAGACCCTGCTGGTGGGAATGGGGGAGACGTTTCGGGTGTTGGTGCAGCGCAAAGAGGGGGCGGGAGAGCTGGAAGGAAAAGCCTGAAACAACGAAAAAGGCCCCGAAAATCGGGGCCTTGTAGTGGAACCTGTTTTGGACGCCCTTGCTCAGGGCGAACCCGGGACTACTTCTTTTTCTTCGGAGCAGCCTTTTTCTTCGCGGGTTTCTTCGTTGCGCTCTTCATCGATTGATTCTCCCTAACATCAAATTTTGCGACGGAAAAAAATCGCAATGTGATTCATATATAAGGTTGTTCGCGAAGAAAGTCAAGAGAAAAATGCATTCGCGGCTCGCGGAACGCCGATCGAAGGCGGACTCGCGCGTCCGAACGGCGAGCGATGCGCGCGGATTCCATCCGCGATGGCGCGGCGAAGCGCCCGAGTGCGCATCCGAACGCTCCGCATCGCATCCAATAGCGAGCTATGATCCGCTTCGTTCGCTATCGCGCCGGCTCAACCGTGTCCTACGGCATCCTGGAGGATCGCGCCGTGCGCGAGATCCGCGGCGATCCGTTCCACTACAGCGAGACCAGCGCCGTCCTTCCGCTTTCCGAAGTGAAACTGCTGTGCCCGTGCCAGCCGGGCAAGATTCTCGCAGTGGGGCTGAACTACAAGAGCCACCTCGCCGGGCGGCCGCAACCCGCGCAGCCCGGCATCTTCTTCAAACCGGTGAGCGCTCTGCAGAACCCCGGCGACCCGATCCGCATTCCGCGCGATGCGACCGACGTCCACTACGAAGGCGAACTGGTGGTCATCGTCGGCCAGCGCCTCCGCGATGCTTCCCCCGAGGAGGCGCGCGCGGGAATCTTCGGCGTGACCTGCGGCAACGATGTCAGCGAGCGCAACTGGCAGCACGGACCCGGTAAGGACCTGCAATGGTGGCGCGCCAAAGGTTCGGACACCTTCGCGCCGTTGGGACCGGCGCTGGTCTCCGGCCTGGATTACGGCAATCTGCAACTGCGCACGCGGCTGAACGGCGAAATCGTGCAAGAACAGACGACCGCCGATTTGATTTTCGATTGCCCGGCAATCGTGAGCTGGGTCAGCGGCTGGGTGACCCTCGCGCCCGGCGATGCGATCTACACCGGAACGCCGGGCGGCACTCGCAAGCTCGCGCCCGGCGACGTGGTGGAAGTCGAGATCGAAGGGATCGGCGTGTTGCGCAACCCGGTGGTTTGAGTGCATGCGCCCGCCAGCGGGCGTCGGCAAGCTAAAGCATGCCCCACCAAAGCTGTGTTGTAATAGAAGCACTTCGCACTCTATGAGGGACATTCAAAGACGTTTCCGAAAGGCGTGGAAACGCGCGCACCTGCGCGCCCGGGAAATCCGCATGATCGCCAGAGGGTTGGCCTCCACCCGCCATCCCGTGATGGCGCACGTGATTCCCATGCGGCGCTGCAACCTCTCCTGCACGTACTGCAACGAGTACGACGATCATTCGAAGCCGGTTTCGGTCGATACCATGTACCAGCGGCTCGACCGGCTCGCCGAGCTGCGAACCAGTATCGTCACCATCAGCGGCGGCGAGCCTCTGCTGCACCCCGACCTGGATCTGCTGATCGCGCGCATCCGCCGCCACGGCATGATCGCCGGCCTCATCACCAACGGCTATCTGCTCACCGCCGAGCGCATCCAGCGCCTCAACCGCGCCGGCCTGGAGCACTTGCAGATTTCGATCGACAACGTGATGCCGGACGATGTTTCGAAGAAGAGCCTGAAGGTGCTCGACCGAAAGCTGTGCCTGCTGGCCGAACACGCCGAGTTTCACGTCAACATCAACTCGGTGGTGGGCGGCGGCATCCGCCATCCGCAGGACGCGCCCGTTATCGGCCGGCGCGCGATTGCGCTGGGGTTCACTTCCACCATCGGCATCATTCACGACGGCGCCGGCCAGCTTCGCCCCCTGGGCGGCGAGGAGCGCGAGGTTTATATGGCCATGCGCGCGATGGAAAAGTCCAGCTACGCGCAGATCAACTACTTCCAGGACAACATCGCCCACGGCAGAGAGAACGATTGGCGCTGCCGCGCCGGCGCGCGCTACCTCTACATCTGCGAGGACGGCCTGGTGCACTACTGCTCGCAGCAGCGCGGCTACCCCGCCAAGCCGCTGATGGAGTATACGTTCGAAGACATCCGCCGCGAATACCACACCGCCAAAGCCTGTGCTCCGCGCTGCACGGTCGCCTGCGTGCACCAGATTTCCTATATCGATTTCTGGCGCGGCCGGCAAAACCTGGCGCCATCGCCGCTCGGGCAGGCCTCGCCACAGGACCTGGTGCAACTGCGGTAAATGGCCACGAATAGACACGAATGAACATAAATCAAGACAGGTCCGTTTGAGAACCGGATTCCGAGCCGCAAGCGTTCCGGCCGTGGTCCGGTAGGGAGGCCGGACCTCCCTATTTCTTCCTCAATAATGTTCATTCGTGTTCATTCGTGGCCAGTCCATCCGTGGCAGCTTCCGTCGCTTCCCAGCCATAGACCACCCGCCGCCACTCGACCTTCGGCTTTTGGAAGTTGATGAGCAGTGCCAGCCTCAGTCTGGCGGCTTTCAGATAGTTGATGCACTTCGCCAGATGATCGTAGGAGAAGGCCTCGACGCACTTCAACTCGACGATGAGTTGGTTTTCGACCAGCAGATCGGCCGCGTATTCGCCCACCGTCTGCCCCTTGTACGCGACCGGGTAAGGAACCTGGGTCCTGACTGCCAGCCCGCGCAGAGTGAGTTCGCGGAACAGCGCCCGCTCGTAGACCTTCTCCAGGAACCCTGCGCCCAGCACGTTAGACACCTCGTAGGCCGCTCCGACCACAGCTTCCACAAGACCGTCAAGAACCGTATCTCGAACCGCGCCGCTTCGCACCATGAACCCTTAGTCGAGCGGCCGGCCGGAAGTTCTCAAGCGCGAATTCGGGCGAATCGAACTATCTTGCTGATTGGTGTGCGTTGGCGGCCACGGTCGTGCGCGGAGCATTGCCCAGCGGGTTGGGCAGGTGCCGCTCTTCGTAGTAGCCGGGTTGCACGCGTTCGACGATTTGCGCCACGCTGCGGTCGAGGACACGGAAGTAAGGCTGCGGGTTCATGCCGATCCAGAACGCCCAGACGATGAGCGGCGCAAAGACGGCGATCTCGCGCCAGTTCAGATCCAGCAAGGCCCGGTTCTTCTCTTTGACCTCGCCCAGCATGGTGCGTTGGAACAGCCACAACAGATAAGCCGCGCCGAGAGCGATCCCCACCGCGCCCCAGAAGGCCCACATGTGCGACATCTGATACGCGCCGCTGAGGATGGTGATTTCGCCGATGAAGCCGTTGAGCGGCGGCATCCCCATCGAACTCAACGCCGCCACGGCGAAGACCAGGGTGAAGATCGGCATCACCCGGAACAGGCCGCCGTATTGGGCGATCTCGCGCGTGTGCCGCCGTTCGTAAACCACGCCCACGATCAGGAAGAGCATGCCGGTGGAAATGCCGTGGTTGATCTGCTGGATGATGGAGCCGGCGATGCCCGCCGGGTTGAGGGCGAAAATGCCCAGGGTGCAGAATCCCAGGTGGCTCACCGAAGAATAGGCCACCAGCTTTTTCCAGTCCTTCTGCATCAGGCAAGCCAGCGCGCCATACACGATGCCGATGATGGACAGCACCGCCATCACGGTGATCACGGTGGGGTTCTTGGCCGCATCGGGCAGCAGCGGCAAGGAGAAGCGCAGAAAACCGTACGTCCCCATCTTCAACAGCACGCTGGCCAGGATCACGGAGCCCGCCGTGGGCGCTTCGGTATGCGCATCCGGCAGCCAGGTGTGGAACGGGAACATCGGCACCTTGACGGCGAAGCCCACGAAGAACGCCCAGAACACCCACCACTGGATGTTCACCGGCACCTGCGTCCGCAGCAACTCCGCGATATCGAAGCTGTAGGAGCGGAACTGCATGAAGTGCTGGAAGTAGAGCATCAAAATGCCGAGCAGCATCAGCACGCTGCCGATCAGCGTGTAAATGATGAACTTCATCGCCGCATACTGCCTCCGCTGGCCGCCCCAGATGGCGATGATGAAGTACATCGGCACCAGCACGGTCTCCCAGAAAACGAAGAACAGCAGGAAGTCGAGCGACATGAAGACGCCCAGCATGGCGGTCTGCAGCAGCAGGAAGAAGGCGTAGTATTCCTTGAGCCGTTCCTGAATGGCGCTCCAGCTCGAGAGAATCGAAATCAGGCCCAGCAGCGTGGTGAGCATCACCAGCAGCAGGCTGAACCCGTCGATCCCCAAATGGTAGCTGGCGCCGATGGAGGGAATCCACGGCGCTTGTTCGACGAACTGATAGTCCTTGGTGCGGTCGAACAGGAAGACCAGTGGGAGCGACACTGCGAAGCCCAGGAAAGCGGCGATGTTCGCCCACCATTTCACCGCCCGCGCATTCGACGACGGAATGGCGAGCAGCACCACAAGTCCGGCGAGCGGAGTGAACAGAACAATGGAAAGGATGTGGTCCATGACGGCGGCCAAGGAAGCCTCATGGTAGCACCACTGAACGGCCGGGCTCACGCGGACGCGGCGAGGTGTACCACGTGAATATGAAGACCTGGCGGCTGGCTTCGTATCAGGGCACGGCTTGAGCCGGGCCGAAAGAGGCAGCGATCCTTGGGCTTTAGCCCCTGCCGCGTTTTCCTTTGCCAGGCATGTAAAGCAATAGGGGGCTTCCCGGCCGAATCGACGAGCCTGCTTCCACCGGGGTCCGCGCATCGCGCGCCGGTTTGGCCACGAACCAGGGGCTAAAGCCCTATGACGGCTGCGCTTTGCGGCCCGGCTGAAGCCCTGAAGCCTGCCAACGCCCGCTTGCGGCGCGTTTCCTCACACCACTTCCAGAATCAGACACTTCAGGTAATGCGTCTCCGGCACGGTCAGAAGAATCGGGTGATCCTGGCTTTGCGTACGCCGCTCCAGCACGCGCAACGTGCGGCCGGCATCGAGCGAAGCGGCGGCCACCAGTTCGAGCAGCATGGCCTCGCTGACATGGTGCGAGCACGAGCAGGTTGCCAGAATCCCGCCCGGAGCCAGCAGCCGCAGCGCGCGCAGGTTGATCTCCTTGTAGCCGGTGGCCGCGCCGTCCAGGCTGCGGCGCGATTTGGCGAACGCCGGCGGATCGAGCACCACCAGCGAGAACTGGCGCCGCGCGGATGCGTAACCGGCCAGCAGATCGAATAAATCGGCCTGGCGGAATTCGATATTGCCGATAGCGTTGGCCTGGGCGTTGGCGTGCGCAGTCCCGAGCGCCGCCGCCGAACTGTCTACCGCTTCCACGCTTTCGCAATGCGCCGCCAGGTGCAGCGCGAAGCCGCCCGTCGAAGTGAAACAATCGAGCGCCTTGCCTCCCATCGCGTAACGAGCCACGGCTCGGTAATTCTCGCGCTGGTCGAGATAGATGCCGGTCTTCTGCCCGTGCAGTAAATCCGCGATCAATTTGAGGCCGTTCATTTCCACCGTGACGGCTTCGGGCGCCGTGCCGGCCAGCACCGCCGTTTCGAGCGGCAGTTGCTCCTTGGCGCGCACCGCCACGTCGTTGCGCGCGACAATCGCCCGCGGCGTGAAGATTTCCTCCAGGCAGGAAACAATCAGCGGCTTGGCCGCATCCATCCCCTGATCGAGCGTTTGCACCACCAGGTATTCGCCGTAGCGGTCCACCACCAGCGCGGGCAGCAGATCGGCCTCGCCATGCACCACTCGGTAGGCACTACTGCGATGAACCACGCGGCGGCGGTGCGCCTCGGCGGCCCGCAACCGGCGCAGGTAGAAATCGCGGCCAATCTCTTCGGCTTCCCCCGACAGCATGCGTAGAGCGATTTGCGAGGTCGAGCTGTAATGCGCCGTCCCCAGCGTTCGCCCGTGCGCATCGGTAACCCGGACAGCCTCGCCGGGTTGGGCGCCGTCGCGGTCGGCGATGTCACTCGAGAAGATCCACGGGTGACCGGAAGCGACCCGGCCGGCCGCCTTCCGGTTGACGCGGACTTCGTTCATCCCCGCTCCGGCGTGGCGCACGCCCCACGCACAAAGTGGGACAGGCGCTTTCGCCTGTCAACTCGCGGGTTGCCGCGGTTGTTCCCCTTCACGGCTGGGCCTCCACCGCGGTTTCGGCCGGAGCCGATTTGGCGAAAGACAATCCCTGCGCGTCCGGCGGCGCGTCCGCCACCACCGTGTCGCCGGCAACGTATGTGCCGTTGAGCAGTTCGATCGCCAGCGGGTCCTGCACCAGCCGCTGTATGGCGCGGCGCATCGGCCGGGCTCCAAACTGCGGATCGAAACCCTCGCCGATGATGCGGTCCTTGGCGGCGGGCGTGACTTCGAGCTTCATCTTGCGCGCCTCGAAAAGCCGGGCGACGGCGCTCAACTGGATATCCACGATCTTGCTCAGGTGCTCGCGGCTCAAGGTGTTGAACACGATGATATCGTCGATCCGGTTCAGAAACTCCGGCCGGAACTGGTGCTTCAAAGCTTCCAGCAGCCGCTTGCGCGTATCGTCGTTGGCAGCGTCCCGGCCGTGCACGGAAAAGCCGATGGTGTTCTTTTCCACCATGCCGGTGCCCAGGTTCGAGGTCATCACGATCACCGCATTGCGGAAGCTGACCGTGCGCCCCTGCCCGTCCGTCAGCCGGCCGTCATCGAGAATTTGCAGCAGCGTGTTGAAGACGTCGGCGTGCGCCTTTTCGATCTCGTCGAACAGAATCACCGAATACGGCCGCCGCCGCACCTGCTCGGTCAACTGGCCGCCTTCTTCATAGCCCACATATCCGGGCGGCGAGCCCAGCATGCGCGACACCGAATGCCGCTCCTGGTATTCGCTCATATCGACGCGGATCATGGCCTTATCGTCGTCGAACAGGTAGCCGGCCAGGGCGCGCACCAGTTCGGTCTTGCCCACCCCGGTGGGTCCGAGGAAAATGAAACTGCCGATGGGGCGATTGGGATCGCTCAAGCCGGCGCGGTTGCGCAGGATGGCATTCGAGACCAGGCGCACGGCTTCGTCCTGGCCCACCACCCGGTCCTTGAGCCGTTCGGGCATCTGCACCAGTTTCTCGACCTCGCCCTCCATCATCTTCGCTAGCGGAATGCCGGTCCACTTGGCGACGATTCGGGCGATGTCGTCTTCGCCGATCTCTTCCTTGAGCAGCGCGTTTTCCTTGACCGATTCCAGCTCCTGCTCGGCTGTCTGGATGTCCTTTTCGAGTTGCGACAGACGGCCGTAACGCAGTTGGGCGGCCTTTTCCCAATCGCCGGCAGCCGAAGCCTTTTCCTCCTGCTGGCGCAGCGAATCCTTCTCCTCCTTGAGCTGGCGCACCCGGCCGATGGCGGATTTCTCGCGGTTCCAGCGCTCCTTGAGGACGGCGGCCTCGCCGCGCAGCCGCTCGAGCTCGTTTTCCACCACCCGCAGGCGGTCGTGCGAAGCGGGGTCGTCTTCCTTCCCGAGCGCCTGCCGTTCGATTTCCAGGTGCGAGATGCCGCGGTCCAGATCGTCGATTTCAATCGGCATCGAGCCGATCTGGAGGCGCAGCGCGGCGCCGGCTTCGTCGATCAGATCGATGGCCTTGTCGGGCAGGAAGCGGTCGGCGATGTAGCGATGAGAAAGCACGGCGGCTGCGATGATGGCGGAATCCTTGATGCGCACGCCGTGATGGATTTCGAATTTCTCCTTGAGACCGCGCACGATGGCGACCGTATCGTCCACCGTGGGCTCGCTCACCAGCACGGTCTGGAAACGGCGCGCCAGGGCGGCGTCCTTTTCCACGTGTTTCTTGTATTCGTTCAGCGTGGTGGCGCCGATGCAGCGCAGCTCGCCGCGGGCCAGCGCCGGCTTCAGCAGGTTGGCGGCGTCGATGGCGCCTTCGGCCGAACCGGCGCCCACCAGCGTGTGCAACTCGTCGATGAAGCAGATGATCTCGCCGTTGGAATCGATGATTTCCTTCACTACGGCCTTGAGGCGGTCTTCGAATTCGCCGCGGAACTTGGTGCCGGCGATCATGGAACCCAGGTCGAGGGCGGCCAGCCGCTTGTTCTTCAACTGGTCGGGTACGTCGCCGCGCACGATGCGCTGCGCCAGGCCTTCCACGATTGCGGTCTTGCCCACGCCGGGCTCGCCGATCAGCACCGGGTTGTTCTTGGTGCGGCGGCTCAGCACCTGCATCACGCGGCGGATTTCCTCTTCGCGTCCGATCACCGGATCTAGCTTGCCCTTGCGGGCGGAATCGGTGAGGTCGTGCGCGTAACGTTCCAGGGCCTGGTACTTGGTTTCCGGATTCTGATCGGTGACGCGCTGCTTGCCGCGGACCGATACCAGCGCGCGCAGCAGTGCGTCGTGGGTGGCGCCGGCGCGTTCGAGAAGCTGGCCCGCCGGGTCGCTGCGCTGCTCGGTGAGCGAAAGCAACAGGTGCTCGGTGGAAACGAATTCGTCCTTGAAGTGGCCGGCTTCGTCGAAGGCGCGCTCGAGCACCTGGTTGAGCTGCTGTGACAGGTACACGCCGGGCTGGCCGCCGGAAGTCTTGGGCAGATTGCCGAGCAGGCGGCGGGCCTCGGCTACAATGGCATCCGGCCGCACCCCGCATTTTTCCAGCACCGGTTTGACGATGCCTTCCTTTTCGTCGGCGAGCGAAATCAGCAGGTGCAGTGGAAACATCACCTGGCTATCGCTGGATTCGGCCAGCGCCTGAGACTGCTGCAAAGCCTCCTGCGCTTTCTGCGTCAGTTTGTCTATCCGAAACATAATCTGGTCCCCCATTTTGTCCCTGAATACAAAACGGGCAGGCGGTTGCCATGCGGCTCCGCCTGCCCTCAACTTACCAGTTTTCGGTGGGGCATGCTGTAGCTTGCCAAACACCGGCGGCAAAGCCCCCCCACGCACAAAGTGGGACAGGCGCTTTCGCCTGTCAACCCGCGGGTCGGTAGCGCCGGCGGTCTTGCCGCCGGTGCTTTTCTCCCGTCCCGCTCCAGCCGCGGATTGCCGCCACCCAAACGTTTCTTACGCGGTGGCTTCGATCTTGATCTGGCGCGGCTTGGCTGCTTCTTTCTTGGGCAGCGAGACGCTCAGCACGCCGTTCTTGAACGAAGCGGCGATTTTTTCGGTGTCGAAACTGTTGGGCACCGCGAAGCTGCGGGTGAAGTTTCCGTAACTGCGCTCGATGCGGTGATAGCCCGCCACGTTGTCCTGCTTTTCGAACTTGCGCTCGCCGGCGATGGTGAGCGTCTGGTTCTCCACCCGGACATCGATATCCTTGAGATCGACATCCGGCAGATCGGCTTTCACCACGAGGTCGTTCTCGGTTTCATAGATGTCCACCGCGGGCGTCCAGGGCCGGTTGGTCTGGGGCTCGTTGAACAGGCGGGTGAAAGCGTCCTCGAATAGGCGGATATTGGCCAATGGGTCGAAGTGGGTGAGAGACATGTTAGTTAAGCTCCTCGTATAGCTGATGTATTGGATGTCTTAAAGCTTCATCCAGACACAATAATAAAATATGCGCGCTGTATTGTCAAGTTTTTATTAGCAAATAGTTATACGATTGTTTCTTGCATGTATAATATTTGTTTTTAATGGTTTACATGATACTAACGGCGTTCGGGACTGCCACCTCACCGCCGTTTGCGCTCTTCCAACTCCTCAACCGTCCGCGGCCAATCCTCACGCAGCAGCCGGGAGAGAGCCCGGTCCGCCAGCAGACGCCCGCCGGTCTGGCATTGCGGACAGTAGTTGGTCTCGTTGGCGCGATACCGTATGCGTTGGATCTTCGCTCCACAGTCCGGGCAGGGCTGGCCGTAACGCCCATGGACGGCCATGCCTTCGCGAAAGGCGGTCACCTTTTCCGGGAACCGGCCGCCGGCTTCGGCGCGAAGCCGGTCGGTCCACTCGGTGAGGACGCTGGCTGTCGCCTGGTGCAGCCGTCGCGTCTCGGCATCGGTAAGCTTGAGCGTCAGCGCCACCGGCGAGAGCCCCGCGCGGTGCAGGATCTCGTCCGAATACGCGTTGCCGATGCCGCTGAAGAGGTGCGGATCGGTGAGCGCGCGCTTGAGTGTGTGATTGGCCGACCGCAGGGTGGCGGCGAAGGCGGTTTCCGCGGCGCCGAGCGCATCGATGCCGCCCGCGTCGAGGCCGGCGAGTCCCTCTTCGCCAGCCGCCACATGCAGGGCCGCGCGCCTCTGCGAGCCGGCTTCGGTCAACGAAAGGACGCCGCTCGAAAACTGAAACAGCGCCAGCACGTTTCTGGGGACGGTCTTGGGCGCGCTGTTCCGCCAGTGCAGACGGCCGGCGATCATCAGGTGCAGCACCAGCCACAATTCGCCCTCGAGGCCGAAGGCAATCCGTTTTCCGAGGCGCCGCACCTCGCGCACCTGCCTGCCTTCCGCCAGCTCGAGCGGCGGCGTGGTCGACCGCAGCAGGAACGGATTGCGCACCAGCACGCGTTCCAGGGCGTGTCCCGCCACGCGGTCGCGCAGCGCTTCGACGTACACCTCGACGTCGGGTAATTCCGGCATGCGGCTACACTACCACGCGCCGCACCCGCCGTACAATTCGCGCCCTACAATGGTTGCTTGGCGCGCAGAAGGTTCTTCGTGGATGCGGTGCGCGGGGACGTCGCCGAGCTGGTTGGCGACGGCGCCCGCCACCTGACGCGTGTGCTGCGCGTCGAGCCGGGCCAGCGGTACGAGATCTCCGACGGCCGCGCCGCCTGGCTGGCCGAGATCGTCGAGGCGCGCGGCCCGCGCGTGGTGTTTCGCGTGATCGAGCCCGTGGATACGCCCGAGCTGGCGATTCGCATCACGCTCTGCGCGGCGCTGATCAAGTTCGACCGCCTGGAATGGATGATCGAGAAAACCACCGAGCTGGGCGTGGAGCGCATCCAGCCGGTGGAGACCGCCCGCAGCGAAAAAGGCCTGCTCGAAGCTTCCGCCAAACGCGCCGAACGGTGGGCGCGCATTGCGCGCGAGGCCGCCGAGCAGTCCCGCCGCCTGCGGGCGCCCGAGATTCTGCCGGCGGTGCGCTTCGAGGCTTGTCTGGCCGCCGGCCCGTCCGAAAGAGGAGGCGCCCGGTACCGGCTCGAAGAAGGCGCTGCGCCTCCGCTGGTGCGCCTGCTGGCCGGGCCCCAAGCCGGCGGCGAAGTGCGGTTGCTGATAGGGCCCGAAGGCGGTTGGACCGACCAGGAGCGCGAATCGGCCGTGCGTGCCGGGTGGCTGCCGGCGTCGCTCGGGCCCCGCGTGCTGCGTTCCGAGACGGCAGCCATCGCAGCGGTTGCGGTGGTGGCTTCGGTGCTCGCCGCTTCGAGTCAGTACAATGAAGCAGGGGAACCGGAAACTTCCCCGGAGCCCTCGGCAGACTAAGCGCTGGAGACCCGCCCATCTCATCGATTCCCGAGGCCAACCGGACGTGCCGTTCGATACCTGCTTGATCCTGATCTTCGTTTGCGTCCAGTGGCGCATCTCGGTGTTGTGCCTGCGCGCCGGGCGTCACCGCCTCGGCCAGCGAGGGCTGGCGAGGCTTCGGGTGGCCGTTTTGGCATTCGGCGCCTTGGTCGCACTAAGCTATTCCTGCACTTTTTATGAGTGGGTGGCCCGGCTGGGAGTTCCCGGCTGGCTGGCGGCGCCGGTGGGCGCGGCGGCGATGGCCTGGCTGATGGCTGCCACCGGCGCGCTGGCGGTGTATGAGGTTCTCCGGCGCCTCGGCCCCAAGCTTGGCGCGGATACCGACCCCGTGCGGCGGGATCTCGTCCAGGCCGGCGGATCGGCCCTGATGGCCGCGCCCTTTGCCGCGCTCGGCTACGGCGTGTTCATCGAGCGGCTGGACTTCCGCGTGCGCGAGATTGACGTTCGGCTGGCAGGTCTCCCCGGAGATTTGGATGGGCTGCGGGTGCTGCAATTGAGCGACATCCACCTGAGCCCGTTCCTCGGCGAAACCGATCTGGCCCGCGTGGTGGACGCCTCGCGCGAACTGCGTCCGCATCTGGCGGTGGTTACCGGCGATCTGATTTCTTCCCGCGGCGATCCGCTGGACGCCTGCATCCGGCAACTGGCGCGGCTCCAGTCCGACGCCGGCGTGTTCGGCTGCATGGGCAACCACGAGCGATACGTCGGCGGGGAGAATTACACAGCGGCCGCGGCCGGCCGTGTGGGCATCGAGTTCCTCCGCCAGCGGTCGCGCCAGTTGCGATTCGGCGGTGCGATTCTCAACCTGGCCGGCGTGGACTATCAGAAGGTGGGCGAGCGCAAGCTCTATCTGAAGGGCGCCGAACGGCTCGTACTGCCGGGCGCGGCCAACGTCCTGCTGTCGCACAATCCGGACGTGTTTCCAGTGGCGGCGCACCAGGGTTATCATCTGGTGATGGCGGGACACACCCACGGCGGCCAGGTCACGGTGGAGATTCTGGACCAGTCGATCAGTGCCGCGCGCTTCTTCACGCCTTACGTCTACGGGCTGTACGGCAGCCCGCGCGCGGCCGTTTACGTGACGCGCGGGATCGGCACCATCGCGCTGCCGGCCCGCATCGGAGCGCCGCCCGAAATCGCCGTGCTGCGATTGAGAAAGGCTTGAGCGGGGGCCGACGTGCGTTATCTGGTTCTGAGCGATCTTCATTCCAACTGGCAGGCCCTCGAGGCAGTCGCCGCCGCCACCGCCGGCCACTATGACCGAGCCCTCTGCTGCGGCGACCTGGTCGGCTACGGCGCCGACCCGAACGCGGTGGTGGATTGGGTGCGCGCCAACTGCGCGGCGGTGATCCGCGGCAATCACGACCGCGCCTGGCTGGCCGAGGAGGATCTGGGATGGTTCAATCCGGTGGCGCGCCACGCCGCCCTGTGGACGGGCAGGGCCCTGACGCCCGAGAACGCCGCATACGTGACCACGCTCCGGAAAGGGCCGCTGCTGGTGGACGATTTTCAACTGGCGCACGGCGCGCCCTATGACGAAGACGAATACATGATGTCCGCCGAGGAGGCCGCGCTGGCCTTCGAATACATGGAAACGCGGCTTGCCTTTTTCGGCCACACCCACCTGCAGGGCGGCTTCGTCTGGAATCACGGGCGGGTCGAGACGATTTCCCCTTTTTGGCGGGGATCCTGCCCGGAAATGCTGAGCGTCGACGGCGACTGCGGCTACCTGGTGAATCCAGGCTCGGTGGGCCAACCGCGCGATGGCGATCCGCGCGCCGCGTACCTGATCTACGATACCGATGCCGCCGCGGTGGAATACCATCGCGTCGCCTACGACGTCGAAACCGCGCAACGGCGGATTCGCGAGGCGGCCCTGCCCCCCATCCTCGCCGACCGGCTGTCCGAAGGGCGCTGACTAAACCCTTGCATGACTGAACCCTTGCATTGACATTTGCCCGGCGCACTCCCTACCCTCAAAGTGAGGGGCTGGAGCTATGCGACGACTCGCCGCCCGGACCGAAAAACTTGACCTGCGGGTAGAGGACCGCCGGACATTCGTTCTGAATGCCGCCCAGTGGAAGGCGTTCGCCGCCGCGCTGGATGCGCCTCCGCGGCCTCTGCCGCGCTTGAAGCGCCTGCTGGAAGAGCCCGGATTTTTTGATGCCGGTGAAGCGCGCTAAGCAGCGAGTCAGGGCAAGCTAAAGCATGCCCCACCTGCGCTTCAGGCTTCCGCTTCTCCCCGCCCTGTCAACTTCGCTTTCAGAAAATCGCGGTTCATTCTGGCGATCGCTTCCAGCTTGATTTCCTTGGGGCAGACGGCTTCGCATTCGCCGATGTTGGTGCAGGCTCCGAAGAGCTCCTGGTTGGCTTGCGCCACCATGGCCACGGCGCGGCGGGCGCGCTCGGGCTGGCCCTGCGGCAACAGGCCGAGGTGCGAAATCTTGGCGGCCATGAATAGCGAGGCCGAAGCGTTGGGGCACATGGCGACGCACGCGCCGCAGCCGATGCAGGCCGCGGCGTCCATCGCGCGGTCGGCGTTTTCCTTGGTCACCAGGATGGCGTTGCCATCGGGAGCGCTGCCGGTCGCCACCGAAATGAAACCGCCGGCCGCCATCAGCCGGTCGAACGCGCTGCGGTCCACCACCAGGTCCTTCACGATGGGGAACGCGCGCGCCCGCCATGGTTCGAGGTACAACTCGTCGCCGTCCTTGAAGAACCGCATGTGAAGCTGGCACAGCGTGGTGCCGGGCTTCGGGCCGTGGGCCACGCCGTTCACCATCGAGCCGCACATACCGCAGATGCCCTCGCGGCAATCGTGGTCGAAGGCCACCGGCTCTTCGTCTCTGGCGATGAGGTCCTCGTTGAGCACGTCCAGCATCTCGAGGAACGACATGTGCTCGTTGACATTGGGCACTTCGTAGCGCGCCATGCGGCCCGCATCGTCCGCGTTCCGCTGCCGCCAGATGTGGAGGATGATTTTCATTACTTGTAGCTCCTCTGCGCCGGATGCACGTATTCGAAGGTCAACGGCTCCTGGTGCAATCCAGGCCGGTTGCCCACCCCGCGGAACTCCCAGGCCGCGGCGTATGAGTAATGCTCGTCGTCGCGCGCGGCTTCGCCCTCCGGCGTCTGGTATTCCTCGCGGAAATGGCCGCCGCAGGATTCGTTGCGCTCCAGCGCATCCAGGCAGATCAGTTCCGCCAGTTCGAAGAAATCCGCCACCCGGCCGGCCTTCTCGAGCGACTGGTTCAGCTCTTCGCCAGAGCCCAGCACCTTCACCTCGCGCCAGAACTGTTCGCGCAGGCCCGGAATCCTGGAGAGCGCCAGCTTCAGCCCTTCCGCGGTTCGCGACATGCCGCAGTAGTCCCACATTAGCTTGCCCAGCTCGCGGTGGAAGCTATCCACCGAGCGCTTGCCCTTGTTGTTCAGCAGCCTGCGGGTGGTCTCGACCACCTGCTCTTCGGCATCGCGCACGGCGGCGTGGCTCGCATCGGCCTTTTCGAGCTTGGTCGATGCCACGTAGTCGTTGATGGTGTTGGGCAGCACGAAATAACCGTCGGCCAGGCCCTGCATCAGCGCGCTGGCGCCCAGGCGATTGGCGCCGTGGTCGGAGAAATTGGCCTCGCCGATCACGTACAGGCCGGGAATGTTGGACATCAGGTTGTAGTCCACCCACAGGCCGCCCATGGTGTAGTGGATGGCCGGGTAGATCCGCATCGGCGACTGGTAAGGATCTTCGCCTGCAATGCGCTCGTACATGTCGAACAGGTTGCCGTAGCGCTCCTTGATGGTGTGCTTGCCCAGGCGGTCGATGGCGTCCCGAAAATCCAGATACACGGCGAGCTTGGTTTCGCCCACCCCGCGGCCCTCGTCGCAGACCGTCTTGGCGTTGCGCGAGGCCACATCGCGCGGCACCAGGTTGCCGAAACTCGGATAGCGGCGCTCCAGGTAGTAATCGCGCTCGGCTTCCGGAATCTGGCTGGCCGGCCGCGTGTCGTCTTTTTTCGCCGGAACCCAAACGCGGCCGTCGTTCCGGAGCGACTCGCTCATCAACGTGAGTTTGGATTGGTAATCGCCGGAGACCGGAATGCAGGTCGGATGAATCTGCGTGAAGCACGGGTTGGCGAACAGCGCGCCGCGCTTGTACGCCCGCCAGATGGCGGTGGCATTGGAGCCTTTGGCGTTGGTGGAAAGGTAATAGACGTTGCCGTATCCGCCGGTGCCGAGCACCACCGCGTCGCCCAGGTGCGATTCGATTTTGCCGGTCATCAGGTTGCGCGTGACGATGCCGCGCGCGTGGCCGTCGATCACGATCAGGTCGAGCATCTCCGTCCGCGGGAACATCTCCACCGTGCCGGCGCCGATCTGCCGTTCGAGCGCCTGGTAAGCGCCCAACAGCAACTGCTGCCCGGTCTGCCCGCGCGCGTAAAACGTGCGCGAAACCTGCGCCCCGCCGAAGCTGCGGTTGTCGAGGTAGCCGGAATACTCGCGCGCGAACGGCACGCCCTGCGCCACGCACTGGTCGATGATGTTGAGGCTGATCTGCGCCAGGCGGTAGACATTCGATTCCCGGGCGCGGAAGTCGCCGCCCTTCACCGTGTCGTAAAACAGGCGGTACACGCTGTCGCCATCGTTGTGATAATTCTTGGCGGCGTTGATGCCGCCCTGCGCGGCGATGGAGTGCGCCCGCCGCGGCGAATCCTGGAAGCAGAAGCACTTGACGTTGTAGCCCAGTTCGGCCAGCGAGGCGGCCGCGGATCCCCCGGCGAGGCCGGTTCCCACCACCAGGATCGTGTACTTGCGCTTGTTGGCCGGGTTCACCAGCTTGAGGCTGAAGCGGTGCCGGTCCCAGCGCGTCTCAATCGGACCTGTCGGAGATTTCGAATCGAGTTCCATGTCGCCTCCTCTAATACTTCAGCAACCCGGTCAGCACGGCGATGGGGATCGAACAATTGCCCACCGCCACCAGAACCGCCAGCACAGCCGCCGCTCTCTTGACGATTGGCGTGTAGCGCGGATGGCTGATACCGAGCGACTGCAACATGCTCCACATCCCGTGGTACAGGTGCAGGCACAACAGGATCATGGCCAGAATGTAGAATCCCGCGATCCACGGGTTGGAGAACCCGTCGATCACGTTGGTGCGCACGTCGGGCATGTTCGGCCCCAGTTCGTGCAACTCCAGGACCTTCCCCGCCGTGAGATGGAGCACGTGGAAGATCACGAACGCGCCCACGATGGGGCCGCTCCAGATCATCGTGCGCGCCGCGTAGGACGCAGGCAGGTCGGCCTTCTTCACATACCCGACCGGCCGCGCCGCGCGGTTTTGCAGCCAGAGTTGGGTGGCCGCGACGATGTGCAGCGCCACCGCCAGCAGCAGCACGCTGCGCGCCGCCCACAGCGCCGCCGCGTTCTGCGGATTGTGCAGAAAGGCGGCGTAGCGGTTGATCTGCCCGGGATCGGCCGAATAGATTTGCAGGTTGCCGAGCAGGTGGGCGAACACGTAGCCGACCAGCATGACGCCGGTGATCGCCATGACGGCTTTCTTGCCGATGGCCGCTTCATAGAAGCGCACCGCCCGGTGAATGGGATGAATTGCGAGAGTACTCATGCGGATATCCTGATTGTCGCGAACGCCGTTCGCGGAAATGGATGCTAGCCCTCCATGCGCAGGGAAAGCCCCAGCAGACTTCTGGGTGTCAATGCCTTATATTAACCGGTTTCAGGCGCCGTCGTGGGGCATGCTTTAGCTTGCCCGTCCCGAGGAACTCAAGTCGAACGCGGCTTGATCGCGGGGCCGCGTCCCGCCAACTTGACGTATGCACATAACGTACGTACACTAAAGATGGTGGCTATCGAGTGGGACGAAGAGGGCAAGGCCGGCAGGAATACGAGGCAGCACTATGAAAGACCGCTACGATTTCAGCAAGGGCAAACGGGGCAGGGTTCTTCCGCCGGAACCCGAGACGGAGGGCAAAACGCGGATTACGATCCGGCTCGACCAGGACATTGTGGACCGCTTTTTTGAAATGGCGGAACAATCCGGGGGCGAGACGGGCTATCAAACCCTCATCAATGCTGCGCTTAGGGAATACCTGGAAGGAAAGGCGCCAAGACTTGAGGACACCCTTCGCCGCATCATTCGCGAGGAACTCAAGTCGAACGCGGCTTGATCGCGGCGGGCTACTTCTCAACGCTGGCGGCGGGTGCGGGCTTGCTCTCGGACTTGGTTTCCGGCTTGCTCTCGGATTTGGTCTCGGTCTTCGACTCGGTCTTGCCGGGCTTTCTGTCCGCGTGTCCGTTCTTGGAATCGGGCGACGAAGTCTTGCCGCTACCGTAGTCGTTAATGTACCAACCGGAGCCCTTGAACTTGAGCGCGGGAGCCGACACCAGCCGTTCCACTTCGCCGCCGCACTCCGGGTGCAAAGTCAGCGGTTCGTCGGCGAACTTCTGGAGGACCTCGAAGTTCTTCCCGCACCGGTGACAGAGATATTCGTAAAGTGGCATAAAGAAAGGACAATTCCCCCAACAACCTGCTTCCATTATAGCCCAGCCACGTCAGCGCCGGAGCCGCGCACCAGACTGCGGGAGACTGCCGGTGCGGAATAGAAGCTGTGCGGCGCGTTCCAGCGAAGACACCGGGCGGCAAGACCGCCGGCACTACCGCGCGGTCTCTTCCACTTTCAGCTTGCCGGGGATGCCCGCCACGCGCAGTTCCTTGGCGCCGCTGGTCAGCACAATCAGCAGCTTGCCGTCGCTCTGGGTGGCGCCGTGTCCGGTGTACACGTCCTCGTCGGTGCGCAGGGTGAGGCCGGTGAGTTTGAGCTGCGGAACGCCGTGTGCCCACACCAGGCTATAATTGCCGGCGGCGCGGCAGGGCGCGGCGGCGCCGAAATCGAGAGCGGTTCCGGAGAAGGTTCCGGTGGATGCCAGGTTGGCCACCAACTGGGCGCCGATGCCGGAAGTGGCGACCGCGCCCTCCGCATCGAGGCCGCCGGATTGCCACGGCAAATTCTTCACTTGCCCGTTGAACCGGTACGTAGGCAACGGGCCGCTCAAATTCACCGCCAGGTGCCCCTTGATGGCGGCGTGGGCCAATTTGGCTCCGAGGTTGGCGAACTCCACCCGGCCCGCGTCCCATTCCAGATGCGCGCGCACGCCGTCCAGGCGCGCGCCGGCCAGCTCCAGGCGATCGATCTGAAGCGTACCCTCCACCTGGCGCGCCTTCAACCAATCGGGCAGCGTGGTGCGGCCCAGGGCGCGCTCGAGCAGGCTGGATCCGCGGCGCAGCGCCGGCAGGCATTCGGTTTCCGCCTGGGCGGCATCCCAATCCGCCGCGCGCAGGTGCACGCGATGAGGGTGGGGCGCTCCGGGAACGTAGGTGTAATCGCCGGTGAAGCTCAGCTTGCCGGCGGCGCCGCGCAGCCGGTCGATGGTGACCCGCGCACCCTCGATCTCGACGCGCGCGGAATCGATGCGCAGGGGATCGGCAAGGCCATCCACCGGAATCTCGGCCTGACCGACCTCCAGGCTGCCTGTCCATCCCGCTTTCCCGGCGTCGCGATGGTAGCGCAACTGGCCGCTCCAATCGCCGCTCTGAACCTGTTCCAGCCAGGGAACGGCCGCCAGCGCAACCTGCGCGCGCAGCGCCGCCACTCGCATGCGTTCGGCTGAAATCGCGATATCGAACGCGCCATCGCCGAAGGCGTAATCGGCTTCGATCTGCGCCTTGTCCTGGCCCGCGGTGCGCACCACCGTCGGCGCCAGGCGCGCATGGCCGCCATCCAGTATGATGCTGGCCTGTTCGATCATCAGCGGCGGCGCGTCGGGGATGGTGACCGCCGCTTCGTGTAGCGCCAGTTCGCCCTGCAGGCTGCCCGCGCCGGAGTAGCCGATCGCGCCGTCCACCGCGCCATCCAACTCCAGTTTCAGTGGAGCCTCGAGTCCCATGTGCCGCGCCAGCTCGAGCAGCGGACCCAGCGGAAAACGATTCCAGTGGAGCGACGCCGCCCAGCGCGGCTGCGACAGGTAATTGCTGGCGTGGAAGCGCACCTCGAGCGGCAGTGCCGCGCCGTTTACCGAGCCCGATTCGATCTCCAGGTCCTGGCCAGGCAGATTCAGCCGGCCGCGCACGTCGAGCGGCCACCCCTGCCCGTACGGCGGCATCAGGTCCCAGCGGTGCACATCTTCGATGTTGAGCCGGCCGGCAATGCCGATCCGGTCAATCGGCCCGGCCAGGTGCAGCCGCGCCGAGATCCTCCCGTGCACGCCGCCGGCCTGGCCGCGCAGCAGAGCCGTCATCTCGCCGAGCAGGGTGCGATCGATCTCCAGGTTGAGATCCACCCGCTCCGGCGCCACGTACCAGCGGCCGCGCAAGCGGAATTCGCCCAGCCCTTGCGCGGTTCGATCGGTGCGGGCCGGTTGGGCCGAGCAATCGAGCGCCCATCCGCCGCCCACCGCTCCCGGCGGAGAAATGTCGAGGTCGGTTTCGGTCAGATAGAACACCGATTTCTCGTCGCCGAACTTGAAGTGGATGCGGCTGTTGCGCACGTGCAGGGAGGGCGCGCGGCTCATCACCGAGCGATCGACGAGCGAGGCGAAATTCCAGCGGCCCCACTCGGAGGCCGGGCCGGACTTGGCCAGGTTGATGCTGGCGCCATCCAGCTTGAGGGAGGCGATCACGAAACGGCCGCCCGCCAGCGACCACAGGCTGGGCCGCACCGTCATCGTGTCCATGTACGCGATCGGTTCCAGGCCGATGGACGGGTCTTCGTGGATCACCACATCGTCCACCGAAAACCCCGGGCCGCTGAAGAGGCTGAAGCGCACGGGCCCGCGGAATTCCACCCGCCGTCCCAGGGCGCGCTCGAGCGAGCCGCGCAAGCGCTCGCCGTACGAGCCGGTGTCGACATAAGGGACGACGATGCCGGCCACCGCCACGAGCGCCAGCGCAACCCCGGCGAGTTGGAACACCGTGCCGGTGCGCACCCTCATGGCTGGGCCTCGATCAGGGCGCGGTAGGCCGCCGGATCGTCGATATCCGCCAGGACGCCAGCGTCGTCCACGTCCATGAATTCGGTCTCCGCGATGTGCGCGCGCACCACCTCGCGCGCGGCGCCGGACTCGGCCAGCGCCAGGAATTCGGCAATCAAACCGCGCGAAAACCAGATCGGGTGCCCGTTGCGGCCCTGGTACCGCGGCACGCGCACCAGCGCACCGCTCTCGGATCGCCGCCCGCCGCACCTGTTGGTCCCGGGTGGGGCATGCTTTAGCTTGCCCGGCTCATCGCTGGCCCCGGCACTTGCGTCCAGCAGCGCGTCGATCGTCTCCATCCGCACCGCCGGGTGGTCCACCAGGGTGAAGAGCACGCCCTCGGCCTCCGCCGGCACATCCCGTAACCCACACTGCATGGAACTGGTCTGGCCGCTTTCCCAACGCACATTTTCGACGAAAGCCGCCGCGCGGCTGGTAGCGGCGCGGACCTGCCGCGCCGCCGCTCCCAATACCACGATCACCGGCGAGCAACGCGTCTCAAACCGGCCGATCAGCGTATCGAGGAACGATTCGTCGCGGTACCGCAACAGCGCCTTGGGCGTGCCCATGCGGCGCGATTCGCCGGCGGCCAGAATGAGCCCGGCAGTCACTGCGAGACGGCGCGTGGCGCGCTCCCCGCCAGCACCGAAAGCGAGAGCGCGCGCCAGCCGGATGCCGCGTTGCGGCGCACGGCGATCATCTCGGCCGCCACCGCGATGGCGATCTCCTCCGGCGAAATCGCGCCGATGTCCAGGCCCATCGGGGCGTGAACGCGCTCGAAGGCGCTACGCGCCATGCCTTCCTTTTCCAGTTCCTTCACCACGTTGAGAACCTTGCGCTTGCTCCCGATCATGGCGATATAGCGGGCCGGCGTCCCGACCGCCAGTTTCAGCACGCGCATGTCGTCGCGATGCCCGCGGGTGACGATGATCACGAAGCTGGTCTCGTTGATGGCCAGCGTGGGAAACACGGTTTCGTATTCGCCCGCGTGCACCGCCGCGGCTTCCGGAAAACGCTCGCGGTTGGCGAAACTCTCGCGGTCGTCGATCACCACCGTCGAGAAACCGGCCAGAGTGGCCACCTTCGAGAGACTCTTGGAGATGTGTCCCGCGCCGAAAATGAACGCGTGTGGCAGGGGCAGCACCGCTTCCACGAAAACCTCGAGTTGGCCGCCGCAAATCAGGCCGTTGTCATAAGCGGCATCCTGGCCCAGGCTGAAGGTGAGATGCTTCGGCTTTTCGGTTTCCATCGCTTCGCGCGCCGCGTTCCAGACTTCGGCTTCCACGCAGCCGCCGCCGATGGTGCCCACCATGGAGCCGTCCTCGCGCACCAGCAGCTTGGCGCTTTCGTAGCTGGGAATCGAGCCGCGCACCTCCACGATGGTAGCCAGCGCGCACTTTTGACCCAAGGCCCGCAGGCGCACCAACTCCTCGAACACATCCATCGACGTCGATTATAACGTGCGGATCAAGTTCGGGCGATTTCGGCTAATCCGGCTAATCCGGTCAGCCGCGAGCCCAGGGATTTGAGGACAGCCACCGTAAACGGCGTGGATTCGCCTTCAAACGCCCCACTCAGGGTCACGGAAGCGTCGAGGACGAACGGGCCCGTAGGCTCCCTGATTCCCGAGCCCTGGAGCATTTTCCAATCGAAGGATGATCCTGAAATCGGATTCCGTTTCCAATACAAGGTGATCTTGAAAAGTGAGGGGGCGACCGCGCAGCGGCCGGTCTCCTTTCTTGGTTTTTGGTTCTAAATTCAAACAAGCCGTGGTCGTCGTCGCGAGCCCCGCGTGGGAAAGTGGGAAACCTGGTTTCGGTTTTCCA
>JBAVIH010000465.1:0-2922 GCA_049686695.1 Bryobacteraceae bacterium
GATCAGAGCATCAAAAGGGGCCAAATCAAGTTGACAAACGCACGAGTCTCATGGGAAGGGCCATTCGCTAAAATCGAGCAATGACATCGAGAGATATGACAGGGCGCAGGGCGGGTGATCCAGGTTCGGTCGAATCGTGGCTGGTCTCGGCAGGGCGGGACCGGCGCCCGGGCTCGCCGCTAAACGTGCCGCCATGCCCGGCGTCGAACTTCGTGCTGGGCGAGCGCCGTGCGTACTCTCGCGACGACGGCACGCCGGGCTGGGAGGCACTGGAAGAGATCGTCGGCGGTCTAGAAGGTGGCTCTTCGGTCTCCTTCGCCTCCGGCATGGCGGGGATCGCGGCGATTTTCGATCAACTCCCCACCGGATCAGTCGTGGCACTGCCGGACGACTGCTACCAGGGTGTCGCGGGTCTCGCTGCCGCCGGCCAAGCCCGTGGTCGCTGGACCGTGCATCGCATCGATGTGGCCGACACCGCGCGCTGGGTCGAGATGTGCGGCGTGGCCGATCTGATCTGGCTGGAGTCACCCTCGAACCCACTCCTGGCCGTGGCCGACCTGGACCTTGTCTCCGCAGCGCCGCGCAAACCGGGAGCGATCCTCGGCGTGGACAACACCTTCGCAACGCCGCTCAATCAGCGCCCTTTGGCGCTCGGCGCCGATGTCGCCGTGCAATCGGTGACCAAGTTCATCGGCGGACACTCGGACCTGCTCGGCGGCGTCGTCACCGTGCGCGACGCGAATCTGCTGGCATCGCTGCGGCAGAGCCGGGAGCTCGCAGGCGCAACGCCCGGAACGCTCGAGACATTCCTCGCAGTCCGCGGGGTTAGGACGCTGGCAGTGCGTCTGGAGCGCGCGCAGTGTAACGCGATGACGTTGGCCGAACGTCTCGCGCGGCATCCAAACGTTACGCTGACGCGCTATCCCGGCCTGGCGAGCCATCCGACGCACGAGGCCGCGCGACGCCAACTCAAGGGCTTCGGCACGATTATCTCGTTCGACGTGCGTGGCGATGCCCCCGCCGCCGACGCCGTGTGCGCCGGATTGCAGCTCATCCAACACGCCACCAGCCCAGGGGCGGTCGAATCCACCATCGAACGGCGGGCCGGCATTCCTGGGCAGGAGCATCTGCCTCCGGCGCTGCTGCGGCTGAGCGTGGGCATCGAGGCCGTCGAGGACCTTTGGACCGATCTGGATCGAGCGCTGCGCAACATGCCGGAAGTGTAGTCCTGGACGCACAACCGTGGGATTAGGCGTCCTCGCGCCGCCCGCCCACAGCTAATGCGGTCACATTCTGCGATCCACTGGCGGCCGGATGACGCTCGATCCGGAAGTTACCTTGGGCTCCCTTGGCGAGCCCGCGAGGTGTTCAGACTGGGTGCCTGTCATGGATACGGGCCAGCTCGGCCCGGCCGGAATTGGCTGACGACGGCGTCCGGACGGACGTCAGGAACCTGGATCGACTCCGCGCAACCGGCTCAACTCGTCCACGATTCTCTGCCGAACTGCATCTCGCAACGCCGGGACTTGTTTTATGTTCCAGCCGTCGACGGAGACTGCCTCCAGTATCCGAAGATGGATATCTTGTATCCCTCCAAACAGCCACGAATTCCGTGGGAGCGCCGCACCGGAGCCTTCCACCACAAGCGGCAATATTGGGACTCGCTCTCGAACAGCCAACTGGAACGGGCCCTCGTTGAACGGCAGGACCCGCCCGTCGGGCGACCGGGTTCCTTCCGGAAAGAAAACGACCGAGCATCCCAGTCGCAGGTATCGCGCACACTGCAACAACGCTTTGGCGCCCTTGCGCCGGTCGGTTCGATCGATCGGCACGTCGCCGGCCATGCGCAGCATCCAGCCGAGCACAGGCACCCGGAACAACTCCGCCTTGGCCAGCCATTTCGTATCCAGCTTCAGGTGCGCAATCAACGGGATGTCACCCAGGGATTGATGATTGCTGACGACCACGTACACTTGGTTCGCGCGCAGATTCTCGCCCCCGGAAATGTGGATGCGCCAGGAATTGATTCTTGCCAGGATCCGCCCCAGCCTGCGGAACCAGCGTCCGGTTCTGAGCCGGCGCGGATCGAGGTCAAATAGCCTGATCGCGCCCAGCAGCGGGGCCCAAAGCAGCACCAGAGATGCAGTTGCAGCCCAAATCCAGGCGGATCGCAGCCAGCGCGCAACGAAACGCACCATGCATCACAGTATAAGACCGCGGCGGCAGGCAACTCGCCTTGTCCGAACTGCCAGTGGCGCGCCAACCTCGGCTAACCGGCGTTCGCATCGCCACACATGGACGGAATATCACATCGCGCGCAAGAGCGGCCTTGACATGACCTCCCTAGAAGTCTACCCTAGCAATCTGAGGATAGTAGCGGCGCCAGCGGAATCGCCTATGAAAAACTCCGATCGCCTTTTCGGTTCGCTCGAACTCCTGATCTTGAAAACCCTGGCCGTCGGGCCGAATCACGGTTTCGGCATCACGCTCCACGTGGAAACGGTGTCCAAGGGGCTGCTGCACATGGAAGAAGGCTCGCTGTACCCGGCGCTGCACCGCCTGGAACGAGAGCGGTTGATTGCGGGCGAGTGGCGGCAGACGGATAATGGCCGCCGGGCCCGCATTTACACGCTCACCGCGGCCGGCCGCAAGCGCCTGGCGGAAGGCGAAGCAAGCTGGTCGTCGGTCTCGCTCGGCATCGAGAGAGTCCTGAGGTTCGTATGAAGCGCGCCATCGCTCGGCTGAGGCGTCTCTTCCATCGCGATTCCGCCTGGCTGGAGGAAATCGACAGCCACCTTGCCATGCGCGCCGACTGGCATGAGCAACAGGGCATTCCGCCGGACGCGGCCCGCACCCGCGCCGCGCGCGACTTCGGCAGCCGTCTGCGCGCGCTGGAGAACGTTCGCGCGGTGCATCGTGCGC
>JBAVIH010000466.1:0-6790 GCA_049686695.1 Bryobacteraceae bacterium
CGCGGGCCCAGTCCGCGCCCGCTTGTGCGTCTCCGGGTTTCCGCTGCGTGTGAGCCAGAATGCCGCGAAGTTCCCTGGCTTCCGCCGCCACCACCAGCAGTTTCACGCTTGTCCCCGCTCGCGGGTGAACCATTCCACCGCGCGCTCGAGCGCCTGCGAGGCCGGCCCCGGCTGGTAGCCCAGTTCCCGCGTGGCCTTGGCGTGGGTGACCCACATTTTCTTCTTAGCCAGGCGCACCGCTTCCAGGGAGATGCGCGGCGGCGATCGGAAGAGGCTCGCCCGGGCCGTGCCTAACGCGCCGGCGCACCATGCCAGGAAATACGGAAGACGCATGTGCGGTGGTTTGCGGTTGGCGATAGCCGCCAGTTTGCCCAGGATTTCGGCCAGCGTGAGGTTCTCCGAACCGAGAATGTACCTCTCCCCGGACCGGCCCCGCTGGCAGGCCAGCCAGTGGCCTTCGGCGGCATCGCGCGCATCCACTACGTTGAGGCCGGTATCGATGTAAGCCGGCAGGTGACCGTTCAGAAAGTCGAGGACGATCTGGCCGGTGGGGGTGGGCTTGAAATCGTGATCGCCCATCGGCGCGGTTGGGTTCGCGATGACGACATCCATGCCGGCGCGGGCAAACTCGAGCGCCACCTGCTCGGCGAGGAATTTCGAGCGCTTGTAATCGCCCGCCATGTCGGCCAGCGACACCGGCGTTGTTTCGTCTCCCAGCCCGCCATGCGGGATGCCGACGACGCCGACGGTGCTGGTGTAAACCACGCGCTCCACGCCGGCCGCGCGCGCCGCTTCCAGCAAGTTGCGCGTGCCTGCGACATTCGAGTCGTACAATTCGCGCGGATTCCGGGCCCACAGCCGGTAATCGCCGGCCACGTGAAAGACAATGCCGCAGCCGCTAACGGCCCGCTGCAGGGAGGCCGGATCGCGCAGATCGCCGTTGACGATCTCGACCGGCAACTCCTCGACGCGGCTGCCCGGCCGCACCAGCGCGCGCACCGCGCAGCCGCGCTCAATCGCCACGCGCGCCACGTGCCAGCCCAGGAACCCGGAAGCGCCCGTGATCAGCACCGGCTTCATGGGAGTGCCCCAACGTGACGCAGGCTGTTAAGCCTGCTGTGTCGAGAGTCATCTCGACATTTCTTGTTACGTGCGGCGGAAACGCCGCCACGGCTGGCGACGCTGCAGGCAAGACTGCCCGCGCCACGCTCTGCGCTCGAGCGGCAGCGAGAAAAGCCCTCTATCGCAGCATCCATGCCAGCATCTTGAGATTGTCGGCTACTCCGGCGTTGATGCCGTAGGCTACCGAAGGCTCGAAGCCGCAGTGCATCATGCAGTGCTCGCAACGCGGGTCGTTGCCGGGGCCGTAGCTTTCCCACGGCGTATGCGTCATCAGATCCTCGAACGCCTTATACTGCCCGTCGGTGATCAGATAGCACGGACCTTTCCAGCCCTTGATATTGTACGTGGGATTGCCCCAGGCCGTGCATGGCAGTTCTCGCCGGCCTTGCAGGAATTCCATGTACAGCGGGGTCTGGCGGACCGGGTATTTCGCGGCGATCCGGTCGAAGTCTTTGAACTTTTCGCGAATGTCGTCGCGTGTCAGAAAAATCTCGCGGTCGTCGACGGCGGAGTATCCATAGGCCGGCGCGATCTGGTGACCGTCCACGTGGAACTGCCGCAGGTATTCAAACAGCTCCTCGATTTCCCGCATGTCGGTCTCTTTGTAGACCGTGGTATTGGTGCAGACCTGGAAGCCGGCGCGCTTCGCGATTTGAATGCCCTCGACGGCCGCGTCGAAAACGCCTTCGCGCTCCACCGCCAGGTCGTGGCTCTTCCGCATCCCATCCAGGTGGACGTTGAAGTAGAAGCGCTTGTCCGGGGTGAATTCGCGGATCCGCTTCTTGATGAACATGCCGTTGGTGCAGAGGTAAATATGGCGGTTGCGCTCCAGGATGCCGCGGGTCAGCTCGCCGATCTGCGGATACATCATGGGCTCGCCGCCGCAGATGGAGACCACCGGCGCGCCGCACTCGTCCACCGCGGCCAGGCACTCTTCGAGCGGCACCCGCTCGGTGATGGTGGATTCGTACTCGCGTATCCGTCCGCACCCGGTGCAGGTGAGGTTGCAGGCGTGCAGCGGCTCCAGCATCAGCACGATCGGGAAGCGCTTGCCGATCATCGGATGCGGCTGCCGCTTCTCGCCGGCCTTGGGCGGCAGAATGCGGAACGGGTTGGCCGAGCCGCCATCGCGGACGGAGTTCTTTTGCCACTCCGGCCGCGGACGCATCTTGTTCCTGAAAATGTATCCGGCCAGGCCGGCGGTCATCCAGAGTGAGAATTTCATAACCTGTCTTTCGAGTTGGCTCGGGTCTTCACGAACGAAGACAGCGCGAGTAGCGGGAAGTAGTCCTTGTACAAGTGGTAATTCAAGTAGAAAACCTTGGGGAAGCCGGTGCCGGTGGGCACGTCCTCGTCCCAGCTTCCATCGGCGCGCTGCGTTTCCAGAAGATATT
The DNA here is from genome assembly GCA_049686695.1 of Bryobacteraceae bacterium. Classification (GTDB taxonomy): domain Bacteria; phylum Acidobacteriota; class Terriglobia; order Bryobacterales; family Bryobacteraceae; genus Bog-375. The sequence continues at coordinate 2,517 of JBAVIH010000466.1, forward strand.
CGATGCCGTGGCGCACGCTGAGGCTGGCATCGTCTCCGCCGGCGATCAGGCCGAGGATCGCCCAAGCGGTTTGCGAAGGCGTGCTGGGCGCGGCGGTGAAGGTTCGATTGTCGTAACTGGCGCAGCTTTCGCCCCAGCCACCATCGGCGTTCTGAATCGAACGCAGCCATTCGCCGGCGCGCAGGACGTGGGCTTCGCGGTCGCTTTCCCCGCACGCGGCTAATCCGCGCAGCGCGAAGCAGGTGCCATAGATGTACGCCACTCCCCAGCGGCCGTACCAGCTTCCATCGGCTTCCTGGTGGCGGACCAGCCATTCCACGGCGCGGCCCACGGCGGCGTGATCGCGGCCCAGGCCGTGGGCGGCCAGGGCTTCGAGCACGCGGCCGGTGATATCGGCGCAGGTCGGATCGAGCATGGCGTTGTGGTCGGCCACCGGCACCTGGCTCAGAAACTCCCAGTTGTTGTCGGCGTCAAAAGCCGCCCAGCCGCCATCGCGCGATTGCATGGCGAGCAGCCAGTGGAGCGCGCGCCGCTCGGTTTGCCGCTGCGCGGCCGCGTCCGAACCGCGCGCGTGGCTGAGGGCCAGCATCACCATGGCGGTGTCGTCGATATCCGGGTAGAACTCGTTGGAGTATTCGAAGGCCCAGCCGGAGGGTTCGGTGCCGGGCCGCTTCAGGCTCCAGTCTCCCCGACGCCGCACCTCGCGTTCGAGCAGCCAGTCCGCGGCACGCACCGCCGCGCGAGCCCCAGGATCGCTCTGCGCCACCGCATAGGCGCCGATGGCGGTGTCCCACACCGGCGAAAAGCACGGCTGGAAAAAGAAACGCTCGCCATCGTCCACCATCAGGCGGTTGAACTGGCGCAAGGCGCCCGCGCGCAGCGGGTGGTCGGCGGCGTACCCGAGCACATCCAGAGCCATCACCGAATACATCATCGGCGGGTAGATGGCGCCCAGGCCGTCGGAGTGCCCGTCGGATTGATCGAGGCGCTCGATCATCCATTCCGCGGCGCGTTTGACGGCTCTGCGGCGAATCGCATTCAGTCCGCTCCGTTCCCACCACTTCAGGAAACCGTCGGCCACCAGAAACGTGTTGTGCCATGAGAGCAGCGACCGGTCGCGATGCAGCACCGGGCTGACGCCGGGCAGCCACAGTTCGTCAAGCTGAAAGCCGGCGGGCACCGGCCGCCGCGGATTGGCGGCGTGCACAATCGAAAGCGAGACCACGATGGCGCGCGTCCACGCCGACATCTGGTAGAGCAGGTGGAACGGCAGCAGCACGATCTCCGGAGGAATGCTGGGGCAGTACCGCCGAGGATAGAGATTGAACAGGCCGAGGTTGATTTTGACGTAGCTGTTGGCAGCCTGAATGCCGCCCAGGTCCAGAATGCGGCGCCGCAACCGCGCCATGCGCGGCTCGTCCGCCGCCATGCCGGCCAGTTTCAGCGCCACATAGGCCTTCACCGACGCGCTGGCTTCGCTCGGTCCCCCGCTGTAAATATTGAAGCCGCCATCGTCGAGCTGTCGGCGGAAAATGCTCCGGACAGCCTTGTCGATCAGCGGGCGCGTAGGCGGATCCCAGCGGCCCTCCGATGGAGGATGGAGCCAGAGCTGGAAAAGAACGAAATCGGACTCGAGGGTGGTATCGGCGGTCAGCTCGGCGCACCAGTGGCCGTCGCGCGCCTGCAAGTCCACCAGCCTGGCGCACGCGCGGCTGACCGCGATCTCCGCGGCGGTCTCGATCGACTTGGCCGTTTCCACCTGTGTATTCATCGAAGGCTGACCATCAGCTCCGAGGGCAGCGAGAAGCGCACGTCCTCATCCACCATCTCGATCTCTTCCACCTGCCCAAACCCGTCGTTGCGCAGGAAGGCGATCAGTTCCTCCACCAGGTGCTCGGGCGCGGAGGCGCCGGCGGTGACTCCCACGTTGGTAACCCCCGTCAACCAGCCGCGATTCACGTCGCCGCGATCGTTCACCAGGTAAGAACGCACGCCGAAATTGGTGCCCACCTCCACCAGGCGCTTGGAATTGGAGCTGTTCTCCGAACCGACCACCAGCAGCAGGTCCACCACTTCGGCAATCGCCTTCACCGCCATCTGGCGGTTTTCGGTGGCGTAGCAGATGTCCTGCGCGGGCGGACCCTGGATCAGCGGGAAGCGCTGCTTCAGGCGTTCGATGATATCGCGCGTTTCATCCAGGCTGAGGGTGGTCTGGGTCAGATAGCGGACGCGCCCTGGGTCGGGCAGCTCGAGGCGGTCGACATCCTCGACGGTCTCCACCAGGTGGCTCGCATGCGGGACCTCGCCCAGCGTGCCGATCACCTCGTCGTGATCCTTGTGGCCGATCAGGACGATGCTGTATCCGTCGCGCGCGAACCGCGCGGCTTCCAGGTGAACCTTGGTGACCAGCGGGCATGTGGCGTCGATCACGTCCAACCCCCGCCCCTTGGCCTCCTTGCGCACCGAAGGGGCTACGCCGTGGGCGCTGAAAATTGCGCGCCCGCCGGCCGGCACTTCATCCAGCTCTTCGACGAAGATCGCGCCCGCCTGGCGCAGTTCGTCGACCACGTGCTTGTTGTGGACAATTTCCTTGCGGACGTAGACCGGCGGGCCATACAGGTCCAGAGCGATTTTGACCACATCGATGGCCCTGACGACACCGGCGCAGAAGCCGCGAGGCTTGAGCAGAAAAATCTTCTTCTCCGCGCTGAGATTAGGTGCGAAAGGCTTTAATGACATAGGGACGCGTGGGTACAATTATAACAAGCGAGCATTAGCTTTCGCTGAAATACCTGAGCCGGAAGCACTTGTGAACTCGCGATCCGATAGTCCGCCGAGGCCGGTTCCATCATGTGGGAGTCTATGGAAGAGACGTTCGCGGGAGACCTGCGGTTGCGGCTGACGGCCGGCGACGCGGGAATCCGCGCCATCGAGTTCGAGCCTTTCGCGGCGGCCGGCGCGGCGCCGAATCCGGCCAACCCGCTGCTGGCCGAGGCGGTCTGCCAGTTGCAAGCCTATTTCGATGGCCGATTGCGGCACTTCGACCTTCCCTTGGACCTGGCGGGCACCGAGTTTCAGCGGCGCGTGTGGATCGAGCTGACCCGCATCCCGTACGGCGAAACCCGCAGCTACCGGGAAATGGCCTGCGCCATTGGAGCGCCGAAGGCAGTGCGCGCGGTGGGCGCGGCCAATGGCGCCAACCCGATCGCCATTGTGGTGCCGTGCCATCGCGTCGTCGGCGCCGGCGGCAAATTGGTCGGATACGGCGGCGGATTGCCGGTCAAACGCCGCCTGCTGACCCTCGAGCGCGGCGGGTTGTTCGATTGAGGTAGGGCACGGCTTCAGCCAGGCTTCAGCCAGCGATTCCGCATCGGCGGTCGAAGGCCGTCGGCAAGCCTCACAATCGAGGGTGCTTCTTGGGGTTAGCACCCTGGGAGCAACCTTGAACGCTTTCGGAATGGCGAAAACACACCGCTGAAGGCCGATGGCGAGGATGGTGGGTATAGCTCGGCATCTCGACCGTTGTTAGGGCCAAGTCCGGGTTAGGGGTGCTCTGTGGAAGGGCGGCGGAGCGCGCATGAGCGGCGCGGCCAATCCACCGGTGTGCGACCTGGAAATGGAGGTCTCTTCACTTTTCAACGGGCAAGCTAAAGCATGCCCCACCACCGGTTGTTATGCTGAACGAGAGTGGCTTTCAACCCCGCCGCGTTCGAACGCATATCGATCCGTTCCACCAACTGGCTGGGCGATGCCGTGATGTCTCTGCCGGCGATTCGGGTGATTCGACAGGTGTGCCCGCGCGCCGAGGTCGCGCTGGTGGCGCGGCCCTGGGTGGCCGAACTCTACGCCCGCGAATCCTCGATCAATCGGGTGATTCCGTGCCCACGGCCCAAGACGCTGGGCGAGCGCCGGGCCTTCGCCGCTGGTTTGCGCGCGGAGCGTTTCGACGCTGCGTTTCTGTTGCCGAACTCATTCGATGCGGCGTTGATGGCCTGGCTGGCGCGCATTCCGGAGCGCATCGGCTATGCCCGCGACGGACGGAGCTGGCTGCTGACCCGCGCGATTCCGCGGCCGGAGCCGGGCGACATTCCGCGCCATGAGCGCTTCTATTACCTGGAGTTGCTGCGGCGGGCCGGGCTGATCGAGCATTTCCCGGAACCGGCCGCGATCCGCCTGGAGGGCATTCCGGCGGCGCGCGAAGCCGGTATCGCGCGCTTGCGCGCGCTCGGCGTGGAGGGCGCGGCCATCGGCGTCAGCCCCGGGGCAGCTTATGG
>JBAVIH010000467.1:0-5699 GCA_049686695.1 Bryobacteraceae bacterium
GCGCCACGTTGAGCCAGCCATCGGCATAACCGGGCTCGGCTTCGGTCACCTTTTGAAATGCGTATTCGGCGCCTTTCAGGTCGCCCTGCAAGAGCAAGCCGATGCCCCAATCGTTCCAGCGCTCGCGGTCCTGCTTGCGCGCGACGGGCGTCCAGGTGGGCTGGCCCAGGGGCACGGTAGCGTGAGCTTCGGCCAGGGTGACGATGGGGAGATCCGGGATGCGGCCACGAATGGCTCCCGAAACATTGGCGGGGATCGACGTTTGCAGAAACCGATATTCGAGGCCGTTGTGATCGAGACCCAGCAGCGCCGGATCCTGGCCGGGCTTGGGTTGGCCGGCGTAAGAGAACTGCGTGTAATACCAGGAGAACTTGCGATAGTTCAGGCGCGCCGTGAAACCGATGGGACCGCGCGCGCCCTTGGGCACGGCCACGCGATAGTGAACGGTATCGGCCGCGCCGGGCGGAATCAGATGCACGTAGAGCACGCTGCGCGCCTGCCAGGCGTTGCGCTTGTCGATGGGGTTCGCATTGGCGTCGAGCTGATACGAACGGTAGAAGTGCGCGCCCGGATCGACCGGCCCTTTGCCGTTATCGGCCACGTTGCCGCTCCAGAAGATGATGCGGCCATCGGCATCGTGCGCCTGCAACTCCAGCCACACGTCGAAGGCGTCGACGGTGCCGGCCGGGAAGAAGTGGCCGATCTTGCGCGTGCGCACGACCACGTCCACGCGCGCGGTTTTGCCGGGCTCGAGCACCGCGCCCGCGGCGTCGATGGGCGCCGCGATTTTGCCGACTTCCCGAATCAGCGCCGGGGCGGACTGTTCGGATTCCTCGCCGACGCCGAAAGTGGTGTTAGCCGCCACCGGGTTATCGGCGCGGCGCAGCATCGCGGCCGGGCCTTTCGTATCTTCGACCGGCGACACCGCGAATATATCGACCGTGATGAATCCCGACTGGAGAAACTTTTTCGTGGCTTCCAACTGGCTCGAGTCCTGGTTGGCGTACGCGACGGCGGTGTTGGCGGCAGCGAAGCGGTGGGAATGCACTTTGCCATCGACGTTGCCGGGATCGCGCGAGCCGACCAGCGGCATGTGGCAATCGGCGCAGGCCATGGATTTGTCGGGGTAGTAGAACGAGCGCGCGCCCTGGCCGGAAACGCCGCTGGCCTGCCAGTTATCGTAATCGTCGAAACCGCGGAACCAGCGGTAGTGGTTGACCGGCACGTCCAGATGCACCTTGTGGCACGCCGCGCAGAATTCGGCGTCCTTCATGAATGGCTTGAGAAAGGTCTGGCGATGCGGCTGCGGGGCGAGGTACGTGAGGAAAGTATCCACCGCCTGGATGTATCGGTTATGGCTGGAGGCGATTTGGTGCAGCGGCGGGTACTCGACGGTGAAATCGTTGTTGCCCATGGTGCTGCCGACGTGGAATATGGCGTGGCACGACATACAGCCGAGGCCGGCCTGGGCCTCCGGCGTATCGATCTGCTCCTTGATGGGGCGGTCGAAGCGGCCGTTGAAGAAGACCGCGTGATCGTGGCAGCCGGCGCACCACTTGCTGGGACGCGTGCCGGCAACGTCCTGGAAGTATTCGATGGCCTTTCGGTAGAACTGATTGTTGAACGAGGCGAAGTGGTGCGTGGAACTCTGCCACTGCTCGTAGATATCTTTGTGGCAGCGTCCGCAGTCCTTCGAATCCATGAAAAAATTGGACGGTATGATGCGGCCGGTGTTGGTTTGCGCGGATGCCGGAGCGAAGGGCGACCCAGCGCCGGCGCCCTCCCGATCCATCGAAAGCGGAGGCGATGAAGGATTCACGATGTGGGCGCCCGGGTCGGGATGGATGAGGGTCCAGCCCCACGAGACGAGCACCAGCAACACGGCCAAGGCGAAAGCTCCGCGAAGCAGGCGGCGGCCGGAGGTGAGCGCTTCGGCGATCAATGGCAGCGCCACAACGGCCAGCGCGATGTGCAGCCACAGAACAAAACGATGGTCGCGCGTATTGCCGTAGAACACCAGAAACAGCGCGGCCAGGCCCGACAGCAGAAACGCTCCGGCGGGCCGCGGATGGCTTTTTACGAAACGGACGGCGATGGCCATCAAGGCGAGACCCAGTGCGAGATGCAGCACCACGTTGGCCATGTAGAATACGCTGGCGCGCGGGAAGGCAACCAGGTAGCCGCTGTTGACGATCAGCAGAGCCAATCCGGCGATAGCAGCGCGGATGTGGTTAGTTCTGTTCATAGGGAGTTCCTAAGGCTTCAAGATAGTGCGAACTCCTCGGCAACAGGTAGGACAGACCATCGCTCTTCGTGGTCTGTCAGGCCTTGCCAAAGCGCGCCGCATTGGCGGACGACAAATTGACGGACGACAAAAACCGATCATCTGTCCCACCTCAACGCCGCGACTCCGCGGATTGCGGCGCCAGGGGGCGGATCAGACGCAGGGCGGGGCGCGTCAGGTATTCGCGCTGGTATTGGGCGTGCGCGGCATCGTCGGGAAAGTGCTCGGCCGACGGGTACGGATAGCGGCTCATGGCGTGGAAGGGCAGCGGCAATACGGATTGCGAAAACGCAGTGTTGGCGTCGGCGTCTTTGGCCCAGCCATCCACCAGCAACAGGAAATCGCGTTTCCATCCGGGAGGCACGGGCGGCAGACCGTCGGCGCTGAAGCGCATGCGGATCTCGTCACCCGAACCCATCACCACCATCCGGTCGTCGGGCTCGGCGAGCAGCGTATCGACCGGACCGTAACGCGTGTACAGGCCTGGCGTGGGGTTCCACATGGAAGTGAAGCTGACGGTGGAGTAATCGAACTGCTCCGGCTGCTTACGCTCGGGATGAATCAACGGTTTGGAGAAGCCGCGGAAATGGAGATCGGCGGCGTCGAGGGGCATCCGGGTCAGGTGCACATTGGGCGGCGCATTGTCTTCCACCAGGTAGACTTCGTCCCAATAGACGCACAGGTTAGTGACGATGCGGACCTCGCGCGAGGCGGAGAGGAACTTGCCGGCCAGGTCGACCGCCATGGGCTTCGGTTTGCCGGATGGCATGCCCATGTCCTCGATCACGGTCTTCCAATTGCCGGCGGCATCCTTCACCTGGAGGTACGGGAAGACCAGATCGCGGTGCGCCTGCGAGGCGGAAAGGAAGGTGCTGCCATCGGCCCAATCCACCCAGCCGTAGAGAATGAGCGCGGCGCGATTGGAGCGGGCGGCGTTGCCGAAATCGAGATCCAGATGATGTAGTTCGGCCACGCCGGCCAGGTCGCGGCGGAAGGAATCCGGATAGACGCGGTCGCGCTGGAGCACGGCGGCGCGCACATCGGCGCCGTTCGAATCGTGGGCCGCCACCGGATAGATTTTGCGCGTGACGCCGAACAGACGGAACTCCGGGAAAGGCGGCGACTTGAATTTTTCGTTGGTGACGATATCGGTGTCCGCCGGGTGATCGAGCGCCATCAGCTTGATCTGGTCGAGATAGGAGACCTCGCGCAGTTCCTCGGTGACGCGGACCTCGTAAGCGCCATCGCGCGGCTGGAGGGCCTCGGCCGGGATCGACACATATTCCTGGTGATCCACCGGGAAGAATTCGCCATCGCCCGAGCTGGCGCCGAGCGGCGCCACGCCCAGCACGTCGGTAATGAACTGAAAGCGGCTGCCGTTCCAGGTGAAGATCATCGGGCAGGAGCCGGCCAGGCGTGGCGCTTCCTTGATCGAGTCCACCTTGTTCACCGGTTGGTTGGTTTCGTTCTGCACCAGGCCATTGGGCCAGGTGATGCGCACGGTGTCCACCTTGGTGCGATTGCCGACGCGGAAAACGGCGGGGACGCCCGCGTAGGTGATCTTTTCGTAACTGGCGCCGGCCTTCACTTCCACCTTGGCGTTGACGGCGGCCTTGGGGTTCTTCTCGCCGGTGAGGGCCACTTCGATCCAGTTGCCGTAGTCAGGCGTGACGTCATGGCGGATGATGAGGGAACCATCGGCATCGATGCGCGCGCGGTCGAGGCGTCCGTTGCCATCGAAATCGGCGAGCGCTTCGCGCGGCGGAAACGGCTCATCCGGCAGCGCCGGGTGCAGCTCGAAAATACCGGGGCGGTTGAGGAGCAGCAAGCCCGGCGCGGCCAGGTCGGTGCGGCTATCGTGGTTGACGTCGCGCGCCACCAGACGCCCCGTGCCGGCTGGCAAGCCACCGGCCGAGACGGCTTCATAGTGGCCCACCAGGCGGTCGCGGTAGAGCACGGCGGGCCGGTCGTCATACGTGATCACCAGGTCGAAGCCGGGCGTATCCGGCTCCAAATCGAAGCGGACCGCATTGCGGGCATTGCCGCCCACAAACGGGAAGCGCGCGGTTTCGTCGCTGAAGCCGGCCTCGCCGTTGTTGCGCATCAGCTTCGATTGCGGGCCGATCAGGAACAGGTCTTCGTCGTAGTCGTGATCGTAATCGAGCCAGACGGCGGTGTGGTAGGCGCCCTCCGACAGATCGGCCTGCTTCGTGAAATGGCCGTTGACGTTGCGATAAAGGGCCGCGCCGGCGCGGGTGATGACGCAGAGATCCGGCAAGCCGTCGTTATCGAAATCGCCGGGCACGATCGAGATCACGTCGCGTAGCGATTCCAATCCCGAATCGGGGACCGGCGTTTTGCCGTTGCGGAAGAGTTGCGCGTGGCCGCCGCCCCAGGCGATCAGGCTGGGCCGCGGGCCGCCATCCAGATCGAGCACGGCCAGGCCGGCTTCGTCGCCGATGAACCCAGTGGCGAGTTTCTCGTCGCGATACACGGGCGCGGCCAGCGGAGCGGGTGGCGGCTCGTCGATGGGATCGTAGATTTCCGCGTAGGTGCACCAGTCCATGTCCTCCGGAATGGCGGCGCCTTCCTGGCGTTGTTTGGCCTCCTGGAAGACGCGCAGTTCGGTGGCCGCATCGGCCTGACGATTGGTCTGCCGGTAGAGGCCATAGAGCTGAAAATGCGGGGCGGCCAGCAGCGGGTTCAGGTTGCGCGCGGCTTCGAATTGTTTGATGGCGTCGGCGGTCTCGCCTTTCATTTTGAGCAGCGTGCCGATCTGGTAGTGGGTCACCGGCTCGGTGGGAACCAGCCGCGCCATCTCCTGGAATTCGACGAGCGCTTTGTCGAATTCGCTCTCTCGCTTATAAGCGACGCCCAGGTTGAACCAGGTGTGCGGCAGCTTGGGATCCTGCTTCTGCACCTTCTCGAGCTCGGCGATGCCGCGCGCCATTTCGCCGACGCGCAGCAGCGCCAGCCCGTAATTCAGCCGCTCGCGCACGGAGTCCCTCGCCATCTCGAGGGCGGTATGGAACTCCGTCACCGCCTGAAGTTGCGTGGTCGGGTTCTCGTAAAACGCCTTGCCCAGGTTGCGATGTTGCCAGAGCCGCGCCTCGCGCGCCCGATCGATCTGCTCCCGATTCATCTGAGGGTGGGCGAGCCAGGCCGATCCACAGATTGCTATGATTACCGGGATAACTTTGCCGCGTAACGAAATCGGCAGACTAGTTCGTGATCGCAGAGGACCTCCTCGAAGACACCACCGGTGCCGTCAAAATATCATAGTAAGCGCGATGCGGCCATAATGGGTACATACTAGTGGAGCAAGGCCGATCTCCTACAATCCGACTGTTGGCCGGGCTGGCCGTCACGCTATCGGCGGTGACGGTGTACTCGGCGTACACGATTGTGCAACTGC
>JBAVIH010000468.1:0-12700 GCA_049686695.1 Bryobacteraceae bacterium
GCCGGTGTTTCGTCGATTCGATCAGGTTTCACGTTCGCTCCATGGGGCTGGGCAGAATCTGCCCAAGTGCTCACCGAAAACAAAGGAGTTAACCTCTGGAGTTGGGCAGATTCTGCCCAACTCCCAAACCTGAGGATCGCGCATAGCCCGGCGAAAACCGCGGCGCACGGGCAAGTTGCTGATGCCGCTGGCGCAGGTCTTTGCCGAAAGCTTGTGACCGGCAAAGTGGGACAGACGCTTTCGTCTGTCAACCCTCCGGGCGGGTGATCGGGCCGGGGAACCCGATCTGCCGCCTTGGAAGGCCTCCGCTACCGGTCAATGGTCGCCATCATGCGCTCGTTATAGCGCGGGCCGGATACTGCTTCGGGCGACAACGCTCGATCCAGCCGGGCTATTTCATCCGGCTCCAGTTTCAGCGACACGGCAGCGATGTTCTCTTCCAGGTAGGTTCGGCGCTTGGTGCCTGGAATCGGCACGATATCCTCGCCCTTCTGCAAGAGCCAGGCTAATGCCACCTGCCCGGGCTTCGCGTTCTTTCCTTCCGCGATTTCCCGCACGGCCGACGCGGCACGCACGTTGGCATCGTAATTCCCGCCCTGAAACCGGGGATCGCCGCGGCGGAAATCGCCCTCGGTATATTCTTCGGCGCGCCTGGCCGTGCCGGTCAGGAAGCCGCGGCCCAACGGGCTGAACGGCACCAGGCCGATGCCCAGTTCGCGCAGCACCGGAATGATCCGCGGCTCCAGGTTGCGCTCCCACAGGGAATACTCGCTTTGCAGCGCCGTCACCGGGTGGATTGCATGGGCGCGCCGGATGTTCTTCTCGCCCGCCTCCGAAAGGCCGAAATAGCGCACCTTACCGGCGCGCACGAGGTCCGCGACCGCTCCGGCGACATCCTCCATCGGGACATTCGGATCGACCCGGTGCTGGTACAGAAGGTCGATGTAATCCGTTTGCAGGCGCCGCAGAGAGCCCTCGGCCGCCTCGCGTATATGGCCAGGCCGGCTGTCGGTCCCCGCGATTCTGCCGTTTTCGATCCGGAAGCCGAACTTGGTGGCAATCGCGGCGCGCTCGCGGCGCCCCTGCAACGCGCGTCCCAGGAGCTCTTCATTGACAAACGGGCCGTAGACCTCGGCCGTGTCGAAAAAATCCAGTCCGAGCTCGAGCGCCCGGTGGATCGTGGCGATGGATTCAGTGTCGTCCGCCGCGCCGTAGGACTGGCTCATTCCCATGCATCCGAGTCCCAGCGCAAACACTCGAAGTCCCTGGCTTCCCAACTTTCGCTGCGGAATCATGATCCTATTATCCTATTCCCGAGTGTGTTCTTCGAAGCGCGCTTTGCCGATATATGATATGCGTATCTCAAAGAGACGCTTATGAAGCTCCCACCCCGGACTATCGTCCTTCCGCTTCTTTTGACCGCCGGCATGGCGCAGGCGCTGGCCGCCGCCGAGCCGTTCCGCGACCCCAATCTGCCGCTCGAGAAAAGAGTCGACGATCTGGTTTCCCGGCTGACTCTGGACGAGAAGATCGCCATGCTCGGGCAGATGCAGCCGGCCATCCCGCGGCTGGGAATCAAGGCGTTCACCAATTTCACGGAAGGGCTGCACGGTTTGGGCTGGGTGTGGGGCGGCAGCGTCACGGCCACCACGTTCCCGCAATCGGTGGGGCTGGGCGAAACCTGGGACCCCGCGATTCTCCGCCAGGCGGGGGCCGCGGAAGGCTATGAAGCCCGCGTATACTTCAAGAAGTACGATGGCGCACGAGTCGGCCTCGCCATCCGCGCGCCCAACGTGGATTTGGCCCGCGACCCGCGCTGGGGCCGGACGGAGGAATCGTTCGGCGAAGACCCCTACCTGGTCGGCAAACTGTCGGCCGGTATGATCCAGGGGTTGCAGGGCGACAACCCGAAATACCTGCTCTCGGCGGCGACCATGAAACATTTTCTGGCCAACAGCAACGAGGATGGCCGCACCAGTTCCTCGTCCGATTTCGACGAGCGCAACCTGCGCGAATATTACCTGGTTCCCTTCCGCATGGGCATCGAGGAGGCGAACGCGCAATCGTTCATGGCGTCGTACAACGCCGTCAACAAAATCCCCGACACGGTGTCGCCGTTCCTCAGGGACATCGTCGAAAAGGAATGGAAATTCGATGGAATGATCTGCACGGATGCGGGCTCGCTTTTCAACCTCACGCGCCAGTTCCACTACTATCCGGATCTCACGGCCGCTGTGGCGGGGTCCGTCAAGGCGGGCATTACCGTGTTCCTCGATCCGTACGCATCGCCGCTGCGGGATGCGCTCGAAAAAAAGCTGGTCACCGAAGCCGATATCGAGCGCAATATCCGGGGCAACATTCGCATGCGCATGCGGCTCGGCGAATTCGATCCACCCGAGCTATCGCCTTACACCAGCATCTCGGGCGCCGAGGAACCCTGGTACGGCGAAAAGAACAAAGCGCTCGTCAGAAAGGTGACGCAGGAATCCATCGTCCTGCTCAAGAACAGCGATAACCTGCTGCCGCTGGACAAGAGCAAGCTGCGCTCGATTGCGGTGATCGGCCCCTACGCCGACAAGGTCCTGGTGGACTGGTACGCGGGCATGCCGCCGTACACGGTGACGCCGATCGAAGGAATTCGCAACAAGGTCGGGGCTGGTGTGCGGCTCCGCTATGCGCCGGACGATTACAACCGCTACGCATCCAATCTCGCCGCCGAATCCGATGTGGCGATCGTGTTCGTGGGCAACCATCCGATGTGCAACGCGCCGTTCGGCCGCTGCCCGTTGCCCAGCGAGGGGAAGGAAGCCGTGGACCGCAAATCCATCGACCTGGACCCCGCGCAGCTCAATCTGATCCGCAGGGTGAAAGCGGCCAACCCGAAGACCATCGTGGTGCTGATTTCCAGCTTCCCCTACGCCATCGATTGGGTGCAGGAGAACGTCCCGGCGATTCTCCACATGGCGCACTCCAGCCAGGAAGAAGGCAACGCGCTCGCGGATGTGCTGTTTGGCGATTACAATCCGGCCGGCCGGCTGGTGGCCACGTGGGTGCGATCGCTCGACGATTTGCCGCCCATGATGGACTACGACATTCGCAAAGGCCGCACCTATCTTTATTTCAAAGGGCAGCCGTTGTATCCCTTCGGATTCGGCCTGAGCTATACCGCGTTCGAGTATACCAACCTGCGCGTTTCGGCCGATTCGGTGAACGCCGCCGGCGAACTGACCGTCAGCGGGGACGTCAAAAACACCGGGACGCGCGCCGGCGACGAAGTCGTGCAAATGTACGTCAAGCACCTGGATTCCGCGGTGGAGCGGCCGATCAAGGAACTGCGCGGGTTCGAGCGCATTGCGCTTGCGCCGGGCGAGACCCGCACCGTCAAACTGCCATTGAAAGGGGCCAACCTGACTTACTGGGACGCCGCCAAGCAGAGCTACGTTCTGGAGCCCGGCCGTCTCAGCATCATGCTGGGCGCGTCCTCCGCCGACGTGCGGCTGGAGAAGACGATTGAAGTGAAGGAGTGATTCGGGGAAGAAGGAAGTCCAGCCGGTTACGGGCTTTGTACACAGAAAAAGCTCTATCTATTGGTGCGCGCCGTAATGGCTCTGGCGGCGCGACGCCACAATCTCGTGCCCAGGCAACTCAGTTTCACATTCGTGCTCAACGTGGCCAACGCTTCTTGGCACAGGCTGCAATCGGCACCTGACGCTGAGGCCCACCAGCGCGAAATCTTCAGCCTTCTGGATGCCGCCACTGAAGGTGTCCACCCCAACCGAAAGAAGCGCAGATCGTTCCCGCGGGCCGCTTGGCATCGCCGTCACAGTTTTCCCGCGCGCAAGGAGTCCCAGTGAATTACTTAAGTGGATTGGGTGCTTTCGCCTGCCAACCGTCGCAGCACCTGAGTACAAAAAAACGCGGCGTCCGGAGACGCCGCGCAGTGTGCAGACGAAAACGAATCGCAGGAAAAACTATATCACGTCGACGCCCATGCTGCGGGCGGTGCCGGCCACGCTGCGCATGGCGGCTTCCAGGTCGAAGCAGTTCAGGTCCGGCATCTTGATTTTGGCGATCTCTTCGATCTGCTTCTTGCTGATCTTGCCGACCTTGGTCTTGTGCGGCTCGGCCGACCCCTTGGCCAGGTTCACGGCGCGCTTGATCAGCACCGGGACGGGCGGCGTCTTTGTGATGAAGGTGAACGAGCGGTCGGAGAAGATCGTGATCACCACCGGGATGATGAGGCCTTCCTGATCCTTGCCCGAGGTCTTGGCGTTGAACGCCTTGCAGAAGTCCATGATGTTGACGCCCTGCGGCCCGAGCGCGGTGCCCACCGGGGGCGCCGGAGTGGCCTTGCCGGCCGGTATTTGCAGCTTCACCTGTGCGGTAACTTTTTTTGCCATTCTTACGTTCCTCTCGCCGCGGCCGCCGGACGATCGGCGCCCCGCGCGGTATTAAGCCTTTTCGACTTGCAGAAACTCGAGCTCCACGGGCGTGGACCGGCCGAAGATGGTGACCATCACGCGCAGCGTGCCGCGCTCGGTGTTGACCTCGTCCACTTTCCCCGAAAAGTTGGCGAACGGGCCATCCACGATGCGCACCGAATCGTTCTTTTCGAACGTCATTTTTGGACGCGGCCGCTCGGCGGAAGACGCCTGGCGGTACAGAATCTGGTTGACTTCGTCCGCGCTCAGCGGCACCGGCGAGTTGCCGCCGCCGACGAATCCGGTGACCCGCGGCGTGTTCTTCACCGCATGCCACAACTCGTCGTTCATTTCCATTTCCACCAGCACGTAGCCGGGATACACCAGGCGGCGGCTGGTCACCTTCTTGCCGTTGCGCAGTTCCACCACTTCTTCGGTCGGAATCAGAATCTGGCCGATCTTATCGGCGAAACCGAAAGCTTCCGATCGCGTCTGCAGGGATTCCTTTACCTTGTTCTCGAAGCCCGAATAAGTATGGATGATAAACCACTTCTTGGGCGAAGACTCGTCGTAGGCCGGAGCCGCGGCCGGCGCGGCGGGCGCTACAGCGGCTGGTTCCTCCGCTGCGGCGGGCGCGGCGGCTTCGGTGGGCTCGGCCTCCGGCGCGGAGTCGGAAGCGGCTTCGGCCGGCGGATACTCCTCCGGCGCCACGGCCTGTTCGTCTACCGCTTCGGCCGCTTGTCGGTCGTCGATGTGCACGTTGTCTTCGGCTTCCATCATCCGCCTACTTCGTGAAGAACGAAAGAACCGCCTTGACGCCCCGAGCGAGTATGGAGTCGACCACCCAGAAGTAAGCCGCAAACGCGAAAACCGCGAACAGCACCACCCCCGTGGTGCCTTCCACCTGTTTCCGGTTCGGCCAGGAGACGCGTCGCATCTCGAGCTTCAATTCGTTGATGTAGTCTCCCGTGGCCCTAAACCAATTCTTCTTTTCTTCGGCCATGCTTGCTCCTGACTTGCAACTCGCCAAAACGGGTGATTGGCAGGGGCGGAGGGATTCGAACCCCCACTCGCGGTTTTGGAGACCGCTGGTCTGCCGTTAAACCTACGCCCCTGGGTCATTCCCCCCGGCGGGGGCCCGGCTCGTTCTCACCCGATTCCCATTCTACTTGATTTCCTTGTGCGGCTGGTGCTTTCGGCAGTGCGGGCAGAACTTGCTCAGTTCCAGCCGTTCCGTGGTGGTTTTCTTGTTCTTGGTCGAGGTGTAGTTGCGATTCTTGCACTCCGTGCACTGGAAAGTAATGATTTCGCGAGGCATTTGATTGCTCCTTTAAGTTCTGTGCCCACCCGCGCGGGCCGGGCATGCCCAAACCCACCGCCCGCCCCGTTGGAATCCTCCGGAGCAGTCAACTGTGCTTAATTCCGGGGCAGTGGAACGGATGGAGCCCGTGACATTCCGCTACGGACGCTCTACCGGTCAACCGCCGTAAGTCTGGAGCCGTTGACCAGGATTGAACTGGTGACCTCGTCCTTACCAAGGACGCGCTCTACCAACTGAGCTACAACGGCGAAAACCCTTGCCTCGCCCGCCAGGAGCTGAACCGGCGACCTTCCGATCACGGACGCTCTACCAACGGCCACAACAACAGTCTACAAACTCTGGTGGACGGGGGAGGATTCGAACCTCCGTAGCTCGCAAGGAGCGACAGATTTACAGTCTGTTGCCATTAGCCGCTCGGCCACCCGTCCGGACCCGCAATACTCCCACCCAAAGCGAGAATCATTTACGGGGAAACTCCATCATACTAGGAGCGGGAGGCGATCCGCAACAGGCTGATCGGCCAACCTGTGCCATCGCCACCTGGGAAGGCCCAGGTTCTTCGTTTTCGAGTCCACAGCGGGCGCGCGATTCTCGGCATCCGCCGCTTGAATTTCGCGTCCATCCAAGAGGTCCGGACCATGGTGGCGCCAATTCTCCATAGGAAGCCGCCTTCGCCGCCGGTAGCCTTCGTCCCCGCAAACTAAAGTCGCCACCCAATGCAGCCGATAAGTGCCATGAGTGACGGATCACCCTGTTTCCGAACGAACAAAACGCCTCCATGCCGGCCTTGTCGCGGTTGTCATGGTCGTCGCCAACTCTTGCATCGGCCGCCACGCCGCCGCGCCGCTCGAGCGCATCGCGCAGATCGCGGCGTTGCCCTTTCAGGTCGCGGATAACCGCGTACCGGTACACCTTAAGGGCTGGGTCACTCTTTCGGATCCCACCACTAATCTGATGTTCCTGGAAGACGGCACCGGCGCCACCCGCGTGACTCTCCCCTTTCTTCACCTCGACCCCAGGCCGGGCAACCTGGTGGAGGTTATCGGCGAAGTGACCGAGGGCGGTCTCGCTCCCACGATTGTCGCCAGCGAAGTCAGGCTTTTGGAAGGCAGCCACGAACCGCGCGCGTTCCCCATCCAGGTCGCGGACCTTGCCGCCGGCCGCGCCGGCTTCCGCTATGTGGCGGTGGACGGAGTTCTGCACTCCTGGCAGCAGGATCGCCTGGGTAACGCCGTCGTCAAGATCGGTTCTGGCGCAACGACATTCGAGGCGTATGCCTTCTCGGAAGCGATGCCGAGTTTCAAGGGCGGGATCGGTGCCCACATTCGATTGCGCGCCGTGGCCAACCTGAGCCGCGATGTTTACGGCCGCACGGCTCGTGTCCGGGTGTGGATACCCCGTGCCACGGACCTCGAAGTCCTCGCGCCGCCGCCCCAAAGCATCCCTGTTCAGACCGTCGGCGAGGTGGCTGCACTGCCCCGGAATTCACTTGCGGAGCGCATGCTGCACCTCCGCGGCAGCATTCTATCCGACGGCGTGCGCCAGGGATTGCGACTTGAGGATGGCACCGGCTCCATTCGCATCCGCCCCAGCTCCGTCGCGGTGATGCCGCTCGCTCAAGTAGTCGACGTGTCCGGCTTTGCCGACGGCGAAGACGGTGAGCTAAAAGTTACGGACGCCCGGCTGTTCCAGGCGAATCCCGAGCAACATCCCACCGATGGAAACCGGATCATCACCTCGGTGGCCGAGGTTCATGCTCTCAGCCCGGAGGAGGCAGGCTCGGCCATCCCCGTTCACGTCCGCGCCACAGTGACCTACCTGGATCCTGCAAGCACCGTTTTCTTTGTCCAGGATTCTACCGGGGCCACTTACGTTAGCGCTCGACGCGTCCGCGAGATCAAAGTGCAACCGGGCGATCTGGTGGATCTGACTGGCGTCACCGCACCAGGTCAGTTCGCGCCGACCATTTCCAATGCCTCGGTGGAACGTGTATCGTCGTCGTCCATGCCGCCGCCGGCGCCGGCGGCTTTCGACGATCTGCTTTCCGGAAAGATGGACAGCGCCTGGGTTCAAACCGAAGGCATCGTGCAAAGCACGGAGGCTAAGACTGGGGGGGACAATCTCTCCATGCAATGGGGAGACCACCAGTATCTCGCGCTGGTCCGGAATCCGGGCGGACGCCCCCTTCCGCCGCCGGATAGCCGCGTCCGCGTCCAGGGTGTTTGCGGGTCCTTGTTCAATGCCAGGCGGCAGATCGTGGGCATTCACATCTACGTGCCCTCGCCCGAGTTCGTGCGCGTACTGGAGCCCGGTCCGGATCCGGCCGCGCTGCGGTCGCATCCGATCGATGAGCTTCTCCGCTTCTCCTTTGCCGATTCGCCGGGGCACCGCACGCGGATTCGGGGGATTGTCACCCTGGCCAGCCCTTCCGGCCCGTCATACGTCGAAGATAGCGCTGCTGGCATCAAGATCGTCAACCATGCGCGCATGGATCTCCGTCCTGGCGACCTGGTCGACGTGCTCGGTTTCGGGCACTCCGGTTCCTTCAGCCCGGAAATGAGGGACGCGCAGATCTCGCTCGTCGAACGGGGTCCCGCACCGCCGCCGCGGTCCATAACCGTGGACGAAGCCTTGGAAGGCGTCTACGATTCCAGATTGGTCAGCATCGATGCCGCCGTCGTGGACCAACTCAGGAGCACGACCCAGAACGACGTGATGCTTCAGGCGGGTGGCAAGCTGTTCAACGCCACCCTGGATTGCGGGCGGGTTCCACCGCTGGAGCGGGGCAGCGTCGTCCGTGTGACTGGGGTCTGCTCCATTGCAGCCGAGGGCAATCTCGCCTATCGCATCCCAAAGTCGTTCAGCCTGATACTGCGCGGTGCCAGCGACATCGCCGTGGTCCGGTCCGCGTCCTGGTGGACCCCCGGCCGGCTGCTGGCTGTGCTTGGCTCCATGGCGGCCTTGCTGCTCGTCGTTCTGTCCTGGGTGGCCGTGTTGCGGCGCAGGGTCGTGCTGCAGACCGCGGTGATTCGCAGGAAACTACAACAGGAAGAACTGCTCAAGCACGCCGCCGAGCAGGCCAGCCGGGCCAAAAGCGAGTTTCTGGCCAACATGAGTCACGAGATCCGCACGCCCTTGAACGGCATCCTCGGGTTCGCTGGGCTGATGGCGGATAGCGGGCTCACCGGCCTCCAGCGGGAACACAACGAAGCCGTGCGCTCGTCAGCCGAAAACCTGCTGGTTGTCATCAACGATATTCTGGACTTCTCCCGCGTGGAAGCGGGCAAGCTCGAACTCGAATCGCTGAGTTTCTCGATCCGCCAGTGCGTCGAGGCCGCTCTTGGTTCCGTCCAGTCGCTGGCCGCCGAAAAGGGTCTCGCAACCTCGATTCAGATCGACGCTGACGTGCCGGATTGGGTCCGGGGCGACCCCCACCGGCTGCGCCAGGTCCTGCTCAACCTGTTAGGCAACGCCGTGAAGTTCACTGCGGCTGGCGGCATCTCGGCGCGCGTATCCAACGCCCCGGAACCACAAGCTGCGGCGGATGGCTCCGCTGGCGCCCCGGCGCCGCAGCAGATCCGGTTTGCCGTCTCCGATACGGGCATTGGCATCCCCGAACCACAACGGGAAATGATCTTCCTGCCTTTCCGGCAGGCTGACGGGTCGGTCACCCGGCGCTTTGGAGGTACCGGCCTCGGCTTGGCCATCTCCCGGAAGCTCGTCGCCATGATGGGAGGCGCCATGTCGCTGGAAAGCGCCGAGGGACAGGGCAGCACCTTCTCCTTCACCGCGTCGCTGCCGCCGGGCCAGGCCCCGGCATCGGGCGAAGTACCCGACATGGCCGCAAACGGCCGATCGACTGCCGAACGGCCGCCGCGCCGGCCTCTTTCCATCCTGGTCGCAGAAGACAATGTCGTGAATCAGCGTCTCATCGGGATCCTTCTCGAGAAGCGCGGTCATCGCGTGACCGTGGTCGCGAACGGCGTCGCCGCAGTTGCGGCCTGGCTCCGAGATCGCTTCGACTGCATTCTGATGGACATTCAGATGCCGGAAATGGACGGATACGAAGCCACCCGCCGCATCCGGGCCCGTGAGTCGGGAGATGGAGCGCACATCCCCATCATCGCGTTGACCGCTCACGCCATGAAGGGAGATCGCGAAAAGTGCCTGCAGGCCGGCTTGGACGCCTATATCTCCAAACCGATTCAGACGGAGGCGCTCGACGCTGCGCTGGCAACCCTGCCCGCCCGTCCGGACCGGAGCGCCGCGCGGGCTCCAACAACGTGAAATCGTCGCCTCCGAGACTGGCTTCGCACGATATTTCGCAAATATATCGCTTCGCAAGTCACGATACCTGTCCTCGCGCCGGCCACTGCGGCAATCGCCGGCTCGTCCCGACCATCGATCATCGAGGCCGTTGACGGCGCACCGCCGCTGAACAGCCACTGGACAGGCGGCCGCAGCCCGTCGCACCATGTAGTTTGGCCCCGTTATTTGCCATTGCGCCCCGATTCAGTCCGCCTCTCGACCCCGGGTTCGTTCCCGCGGCGTTGTGGAACCGCGCCTACCGCGCCCGCGTCAGCCAGGCCGGAGGCACGCCGCTCGGAATCGCGCTCGAACGCGGGCCTGGTTCGATCTCCGTTCACCGCACCGCCGTGCTGCCGCACCGGGGCGCGAACGTCGAGTGGAATTGCCGCTACGCCGAACGGCTCCTCAAATTCCTCCTATGGCAGAAGGGCGGTTGGCGCGTGATGGTCTCGGGTGATTCGAGTTTGGCCGGTTACCTGGGCGCCGGGTATTCGGCCGCCGGCGCGCGCGCCTTCGATCATCGGTTCCTGGTCCTCGGCCGCGTGATGACCGGCGTTGGCGGCGGCCTGCTGCTATCCACCGCCCGCCGCGTGCTGGCCGCCGAGTTTCCCGATCTTTCCGAAAGCATCCGCTTTCACATCCCGGGCGAGCGGGAGAAGCGCCACGGCCAGGCCATCGCCGCCGCCAGCCTTCCCGCTATCCCACCCAAGGAGATCCCCAATGTTTCCTGACAATCCCCACCTCGACGTGTTCGTTCCCGATAATCTTCCGCCTTCCGAAGCGCTGGCCCGCACCACCCACCTGGCAATTGCCGCGCACCAGGACGACATCGAAATCATGGCCTACCACGGTATCGCCGAATGTTTCGGGATCGTGGACCGGTGGTTCACCGGCGTGGTGGCGACCAACGGCGCGGGCAGTCCGCGCAGCGGCATCTACGCCGATTTGAGCGACCGGGAAATGCAGCGGGTGCGGATCCAGGAGCAGCGCAAAGCGGCCTTCGTCGGCGAGTACGCCTGCCAGATCCAGCTCGGTTATTCGAGCGCTCAGGTCAAGGATCCGGCCGGGGCGCTGACCGGCGACCTGTGCGCCATCCTCCGCGCCGCGCGGCCGCAGGTGGTGTACCTGCACAACCTGGCTGACAAGCACGACACCCACGTCGCCGTCGCCCTGCGCGCCATCGCAGCCCTGCGCGCGGTGCGCGAGGAAACCCGGCCGCGCGCGGTCTATGGCTGCGAAGTGTGGCGCGATCTCGATTGGCTGCCCGACCAGGACAAGCGGCCACTCCCGGTTTCCGCCCGCTCCAACATCGCAGCCGCCCTGGTGGGCGTTTTCGATTCCCAGGTCTCCGGCGGCAAACGCTATGACCTCGCCACCGCGGGCCGCCGCCTGGCCCACGCCACCTACTTCGCCTCCCATGCCACGGACCAGGAATCCGCGCTCAACTTCGCCATGGATCTCACTCCCCTGATCGACGATCCCACCCTGCCCATCGCCGCCTACGTGCTCTCCTTCATCGACCGTTTTCGCGAGGATGTGGCCAAGCGGCTGCAAGGAGATCCGCGATAAGACGCGCCATGAGGTGCCGAACCGGACCGACGGAACGTTACCGAAACGGCAGCCAGGGTAGATGTTGGCATTGAGGAGGCCTGTGGCTGAGATGAGCGATGATGCTGAACGGCTCAGGGTGGCGGGAAAGGCCCACCTTGCTGGGGCCCTGGACCGCATCACCGAGAGTCACACGAATGACAAGGACGCAGGCTACGCGGAATACGATCACATTAGGAAATGGTTTCGAAGCAGCTCCCCTGAGGATCAGCAATTCATACGCGAGATGCTCTTAGACCGCGTAAGGTTTGCTCGAGGAGATTGGGGGATGGCACTCGAGGCGCTGGCCGGCGACTGCGCGCCCGCCACTGGCGAAGCACTGGAGTCGATGGCCAGGTCCGTGGCGGGCCGCTCCCAGTGGAGAGACTGGATCATTATGAAACTTGCAGTGATGGGGCATCGCCCAGCTCTCGACCTCTGCATAGAAGGTGTACGATCTGGCCAGGAGTTTCAGGCCGATCAGTGCGTACTGCTAGCCAACCTGATAAGACTGGACAGGGGGACCGCCCTGGACTGCGCGGTGCAGTATTTCGTCAGCTCCTTTGGCTCGTCCGGTCCGAGCGCCGGATGGGCAGAGAACTGCAGCGGTGCTTTTGCGAGCGTCTATTCAGAAGCGGATGCTCCCGAAGGTCTACTCGAATTGGTGAAACGCACCTCACGCGAGTCCCTTTCTGCTGGCGAGCGGCTTCGCTCGGCGTTGTTGAGGGCGTGTCAGGCGTTGGTCGGCGTTCCCGGGTCCTACGAGCCTCATGGACGAGTTGCGATTCAGCACGTCAAGAAGCAACTGGAGGCATGGGGAAGGCTCGATGTGTGACAAATGTGCTGGCTGACTCATCCCTGCCCGCCGCCACGGCTTGCGCTGGTTTCAGCCACCGGCCCTTCCCCAGGGGCATTTCACCCACCCGCCTTGCCAGGTCTTCACAATTTGTTGATGGGGGAGGGGTTTCCTTTGGAAGCAGCGGTGCAGTACAATCAGTCCGCACGCCTATGTTCCGATTCGATCAATTGATCCGCCGCGACATGATCATTCGTGACGTGAAAC
>JBAVIH010000469.1:0-2382 GCA_049686695.1 Bryobacteraceae bacterium
CTGGCTGGGAGCGGCAGCGTGGCTCGCGATGGCGTTTTGCTACCGGCCGGCGGTGCGTTTCTTCGGCCGGCCGGCATACGAGGCCGTCGGCCTTCCGCTGGTAGCGCTATTCTACCTGGCCGCCACCGTGCATTCGGCGTGGCAGTGGTGGCGCGGCGGAGGCGGGCAGTGGAAAGGACGCAGCCAGCCGGTCAGTTCTTCTCGGGCCGCGGCAAACGCAGACCGAACACGCTGATGAAGCGCTGGCAGCAACCGTAGCAGCGATAGGTTTTCAAATCCACAACAGCCAGCAGTTTCTCCAGAAGCGTGAGCCTCTGGGACGGGAAAACGGCTGACGATCCACAGGACGGACAACTGCTCCCACGGGCACCCGCCTTGACGGGCTTGGCCGGGACCGCTGGGACGGCCGGGCGTTCCGCGGGACGTTCGTCGAAGGCCGGCTCAACCATCCCGCACGGGCCGAAGCTGTTAACCACTACCTGGAGGAGCCGCAACTCGGTGGACACGCGCCGCAAGTCGAAACCGCCGGGCGCGCGGCGGCAGCGTTCCGCCAGGCGCAGGGCCGCCGATCGAACCGTCTCCGGCGACGGCTCCAAGGCGTCATCGGCGCTGGCCGGCGGGGAACTGCCCCGGGGATCGGAGCTGGTCAGCATCTGATGGAGCAGCAACCCAAAATCGCGCAGATCCGACGATGGAGTAGCGAAGCGGGACGCGCCATTCGGCGGCGGCAGGATCAAGCCGTGCGGTCCGACCGTGATCCAGGACGGGGCCAGCGCGCCATAAGCGCGGCCGCCACGGTGAAAGGCGGCGGCGCCGGCTGCGATCTCCCTGGCATAGGCCACGGCCACCCCTAAAGGCAGCGGGCCGGAAGCCAGCACATCCGCCAGCGACCGCATCCCGGCTGCCAGCATGGTGCCCTGCTCAGCCGTCGCCGCCAGATCGACCCAGTTCGTGGCAGCCATCTCAGTTCACACCCGCAGCCCGATCCTCGGGCTGCTCGAGTACCGTGGATTGGAGCGATTCGAGCGCCTCAACCACGCGCTCCACCAGATCGTCGGTCTGCGCAACCGCAGCGCGGGAGGAGTCGAGAATCGCGGTCTGTTCCTCCACTTGGCGCTCGATCCGCCGGATATCGGCTTCCACCCGATCCCGCGATTCCGACGCCTGCTTGCCGAGGGCTGCGATATGCTGTTCCGCTCTGGCGAGCCGGAGTGCAATGGCGGCCAGGTCTTGTTCGAATTGCTCGAAACGGGCGGCGAACGACTCGAGGTCCGGGTCGGGGCGCGATCCGATTTGGTCGTTCAAGGATTGAACCTCCCGTTGCGCGCAGCTAGCGTCACGCGTTCGACATCGGAAATGATCTTTGACATCCGCTGGCAGCGGGTTGCCGGGTTCTTGCCCATCCCCTCAATAGAGCCATGGAACGGCGTTTGAGAGCCCATGATAGTCAGTGTAAAAGAATCGTCATCAATGCGCTAGAGTGAGGGTAGCGGCCTTGTTCGGCCCATCACAAGTTGCGGTAGGTTAACAGCGCTTGGTGGCCTTACTCTCATTACTCCTCAGGGGTTAGAGGACGCGTATTAACCAAAGGCAACATTGCTGGATAATGGGCTCGAGGGCGTGTACAATAGGTGATTCGGGCCGTGGCGCAGCCTGGCTAGCGCGCTTGCTTGGGGTGCAAGAGGTCCCGAGTTCAAATCTCGGCGGCCCGACCAAATTCCTTAAAGACTTACAACCAAAGCAGTTATCGTAGGTCGCGTTTTGGAGTCCAATTGGGGTCCAAAAGGGACACCAGCCGAACGGCCCGCCGACCAGGCGAAAAATGTTGCCCAAATTCCTGGCGCCTCTCTCTTACTGGAAAAACCCGACATTCCCGACATTTTCGACCTAAGCGACTGATTCTGTTCGCAAAACTGATGTCGGGTTCCTCCAGAAAACGCGACGGCAATTCAATCTTGGTCGATCCAGCGCTTCATTTTCTACGTCCGCAATCCGCGCAAGAACGATACCGCCGTGGATCGAATGGTCGCCAGCATCCGCGAGTTCGGCTTCAAGGTGCCGGTGCTTGCGCGCAGCGACGGTACCGTGCCGTGGTTCGGCAGGGCCGGCGAGAACTCCACCATCTGGGATTCGCCAAGCCCGAATTTCATTATGGGCGGCTCCGACGAAGCGAAATCTGACCACCCAACTCAAAAGCCCGTCGAACTGATGCGACGCCCGATCCTGAACCACCTCAAGCGGGGCGAGCTGGTCTACGACCCGTTATGTGGTGCACCACATAACGGATCTTCTGTGGCGCTTGTGCTTATGTGGCCTAGCCGTTTGCTCAGCCCTGTTCCCCGATACCAGCGCGCGGGTTGCGCAACATAAAATAGCGTCCTA
>JBAVIH010000470.1:0-11880 GCA_049686695.1 Bryobacteraceae bacterium
TGCCCCAGGGAGCGCGACTCCCCCGGAACATCGAACCCACTCTAACCCCAACCCTCTGACCGGCCCCTCAAAACAGGACATTTCTACTTTGCTGGGAATAGGACATTTCTACTTTGCCTTGACAGCGTATCGATCGGGACCACCGGCAGGCATCCGTAGGGGCCGGGCACGCCCGGCCGGCGGGCCGCAGTCCAGCGCCACTCCAGAACGCGCCGCCATTTGGGCCGGTGCCGAAATACGGGCAGTGTTCATTCTCACTAGTCCAATCAATCCAGTCGAATACAATGGCCCGCCCGCTGCATTTTACAATTATCTACAGGACGCGCTGGATGACTATGAAATCGAGGGTTCTGGTTTGGCTCGCCGTTGCGCCATTGGCCCTGGCGCAGGATGCGGCGCCGCTGAAGCTGACGCTGCACGATGCGGTGGGTCTGGCCCTGCGGCAGAATCCGCAGGTGATCCTGGCCAATCTGAACGTGGCGCAGAGCGCTCAGGACAGCCGCATCGCCCGATCCGCGCTGTTGCCGCAGGTGGGAGCGGGGATTGGGGAGTCGGTCGAGCGGTTGAATGTCGACACCCTGTTCGGAGAGCCGTTCCCGGGTATTCCGCAACACATCGGGCCGTTCTGGGTGGAGCAGGAAGGGTTCCGCTTCAGCGCGCCTTTGGATCTGACGCTGTGGCGGCGCTATAAGGCGGCGCAAACTGGAATCACGGCGGCGCGCGCGCAGGAAATGACGGCCCGCGAGGAAAGCGTGATGCTGGTGGTTTCGCAGTACCTGGGCTGTCAGCGGGCGGCGGCGGAAGTGGAGGCCGCGCAGGCGCGCCAGGTGCTGGCGCAGGCGCTCTACGACCAGGCCGCCGATTTGCAGAAGAACGGCGTGGGTACGGGCATCGACACGCTCCGCGCCAACGTGCAACTGCAAAACGAGAAGCAGCGGGTGATCGTGGCCCGCACCCAACTGGAGACCGGCCTGTTCGGGCTGGGCCGCTTGTTGAGCGTCGATCCGAAGCGGAAGATCGAGCTGGCCGACCAGGTTCAGTTCTTCGAGACGCCCGGGGTTTCCGCGGATCAGACCCTGGAGCACGCTTACGCCACGCGCTCCGAGCTGCGCCAGATCGCGGCTCAGGTGGCGCAGGCGCAATTGGGCCTCAAAGCCGCCAAGGAAGAGCGGCTGCCGAAACTCACGGTGAGCGGCAGTTGGTCGGAGCAGGGCCTCACGCCCACCACCGTGATTCCGGTGTACCAGTACCAGGCCAGCCTGGAGGTCCCGCTTTTCACGGGCGGGCGGATCGAAGCCGAGCGCTCGAAAGTGGAAATCGCCCTGCGCCAGCTCAAGCAGCAAGAGCAGGCCGCGCGCGACTCGATCGCGCTCGAGGTGAAGACCTCCATCGCGCAACTGGCGGCCGCCCGCAACGAAGTCGACGTGGCCAACCTGGGAGTGGATCTGGCGCGGCAGGAAGTGGACCAAGCCCGCGACCGCTTCCAGGCCGGCGTCGCCAATAACGTCGAAGTCGTGACCGCGCAGAACGAGCTGGCGCGCGCCAACGACAACCAGATCGCCGCGCTCTACCGCTACAACCAGGGGCGGGCCGACCTGGCGCACGCCGCCGGGCAAATGGAGGCGATCTACGCCAAGTAGGCAGATCAATCCGTGGATCGTCGCCTTCACGGTGATGCTGGCCACCTTCATGGAGGTGTTGGACACCAGCGTGGCCAACGTGGCGCTGCCGCATATCGCGGGCAACCTTTCGGCGTCCACCGACGAAGCCACCTGGGTGCTGACCTCGTACCTGGTCGCCAACGCCATCATCCTGCCGATGGGTGGCTGGTTCAGCATGCTGATGGGGCGCAAGCGGTTCTACATGATCTGCGTGGCGCTGTTCACCATTAGCTCGTTTCTGTGCGGCCTGGCGCCGACGCTGGGCTCGCTGATTTTCTTCCGCGTCCTGCAAGGCATCGGCGGCGGCGCATTGCAGCCCATGTCGCAGGCCATCCTGGTGGAAACCTTCCCGCGCGAGAAGCAAGGCATGGCGATGGCGGTATTCGGGATGGGCGTGGTGCTGGCGCCGGTGATCGGCCCCACCCTGGGCGGCTGGCTCACCGACGACTTCTCCTGGCGCTGGATCTTCTTCATCAACATTCCGGTGGGCGTGCTCTCGCTGCTGCTCACCAAAGTGCTGGTGTTCGATCCGGCGTACCTGGTGCGCCGGAGTTTTCGCGACGGCCTCAAAATCGACTACACGGGTTTCGGCCTGCTGGCGCTCGGGCTGGGCTCGCTCGAAGTGGTGCTCGATGAGGGGCAGAAGGAAGACTGGTTCGCATCGCACTTCATTATCGGGTTCGCCATCGTGGCCGCGGTATGCCTGGTGGCGGTGGTGTTCTGGGAGTTGCGGCACGAGCACCCGGTGATCGATTTCCGCGTGCTCAAGATTCGCAATTTTATGCTCGGCACGCTGTCCATGCTGGTGCTGGGCTTCGTGCTGTATGCCAGCACCATGCTGCTGCCGGTGCTGTTGCAAACGCTGCTGGGCTACACCGCCATGCTGAGCGGGCTGGTGCTTTCGCCGGGCGGCCTGGTGGTGATCGTCTGCATGCCGATGGTGGGCATTCTGCTACGCCATTTCCAGGCGCGCTGGCTGGTGATCTTCGGCGTGCTGGTCTCGGCCAGCGGCCTGGTGATCATGTCCAATTTCAACCTCTATATCGATTACTGGACCGCGGTCTGGAGCCGCATGGTGCAGAGCGCGGGCATGGCTTTCCTGTTCGTGCCGATCAGCGTGGCGGCGGTGGCCATGGTGCCCAGGGACCGCATGAACTACGCCACCGGCCTGTTCAACCTGGCGCGCAACATCGGCGGCAGCTCCGGCATCGCCACCGTGACCACGCTGCTGGCGCGGCGGTCGCAGATGCATCAACACGTGCTGACGGCGCATCTGACTCCTTATGACGCGGCGTACCGGGACGCGGTCTCTCACACCACCCAACTGCTGCACGCGCATGGCGCCACCATGCCGGACGCGGCCAGGCAGGCGGGTGGACTTTTGTACGGCGGCCTGCTGCGCCAGTCCGCCATGCTGGCCTTCGCCGATGCATTCTGGGTGATGGCGCTGTTGTTTCTTTTGATCATTCCTTTTATGTTCTTGATGAAGCGGACCGGGCCCATGCGTGGCCCGTTGGTGACGGAGTAACTTATGGCCGAATCGAGAGTCGCAATGCCGGAAACGGAAGAACGGCCCGCCGTGGCGGAGCCCGAAAAGAAATCGCCGGTGCGGTTTGTGGTGGCGATCCTGCTGGTGGTCGCGGTCGGGGTGGGGCTGTGGGCTTACTATCACTACCGCGACCGCGTCTCGACCGACGACGCGGAAGTGGACGGGCACGTCAGCGCCATCGCTCCCAAAATCAGCGGCAGCGTTCTGGACGTGCTGGTGAAGGACAATCAGCCTGTGAAGGCGGGAGACGTGCTGGTGCGCATCGACCCGCGCGATTACCAGGCGCGGGTGGACCAGGCCAAGGCAGCGCTGGCGGAGCAGGAGAGCAAGTTGCGCGCGGCGCAGGTGGGTGTGCCGTTGACCGATCTCACCACCGAATCCTACCAGACCTCTGCCTCGGCGGGGGTGGGAGACGCTCACGCGGAGCTCGACCGCGCGCGCCTGGCCTACGAAGAGGCGTCGAGTTCCGAACTTGCCTTTGCCGAGGCCAACGTGCGCGCACGCCAGGCCAACAACGATCGCGCCCAGGCCGATCTGGCCCGCATGAAGCCGCTGGTGGACAAAGCCGAGATCTCGCAACAGCAGTATGACGCCTTCGTGGCGGCGGCCAAGGTGGCGGAGAGCGAGCTGAAAGCCGCGCAGGAAAAGCTGGCCTCGGCCGGCAAGGAAGCGTCGATCAAGAAGGCCGCGCTGGCGGCTGCGGAAACCCGCGTCGCGCAGGCGGACGCACAGCTCTCTGCCTCGGTGGCGAACCGCAAACAGGTGGCCATCCGAACGGCCGACGTAGGCACCGCGCAGGCGACTATCGCGTCGGCGCGGGCAACCCTCGAAGCCGCCGCACTGCAGCTCAGCTACGCCACCATCACCGCGCCCATCGATGGCGTGGTGACGCGCAAGAGCGTGGAGATCGGCCAGATTCTGCAGCCCGGCCAAGGAATCATGACCTTGATTCCGCTGAGCGACACCTGGGTCACCGCCAATTTCAAGGAGACCCAGCTTGCCAATGTGCATGCCGGCCAGCGGGCGGAGATTCACGTGGATATGTACGGCGCCACCATTGGCGGCCACGTGGATTCGATTGCCGGAGCCACTGGCGCGAGCATGAGCCTGTTGCCGCCCGAAAACGCCACCGGCAACTTCGTCAAAGTGGTGCAGCGCATCCCGGTGAAGATTTTGGTGGACCAACATGAGGGCGTGGTGCTGCGCCCCGGCATGAACGTGGACGTGACGATTTACACGAAGTAGGGCGATTGGCCGGGGCAGGCGGGCAGGCGCTATTCTTAAAATCAGGAGGGCGACGATGGCGAGTCTCGATTGGTCGCAATGTCCCGCCGTGGAGAGCATCCCCGGCAAAGTCAGCGGCGCGTGGGTTTTCGGGGGAACGCGCATGCCGGTTCAGACGGTGTTCGAAAATCTTGAGGCCGGCATGTCCGTTGCCGAGATCACGGAGGTCTTCGACGTGACCCCGGAGGAAGTAAAAGCCGTTCTGCGCTTTGCCAGCGAGAGCCTCGCGAAGGCGCCCACCTTCGGCTGATGAGGATCCTGTTCGATAACGGAACACCGAACCCGATTGCTTGGAGTCTCACCGGCCACGCCTGGGCGGGGACGCGCGCGCGGACGACTGGCGCATAACCCATCGTCCGCGCAGACCTGCACCTTTCCGCCGTCCCCCCCGTTCCTGATACACTGCGAATTCCGGGGAATCAATCCAGTGAACAAAGTTTGGGTTGTAATGGCCGTGGTTTTGGCTTTGACGGGCTGCCAGCAAAAAGCGGCGAGGCCCGGGATGGGCGGCATGCCGGTGGTGCCGGTGTCGGTCGCCAAAGTGTCGCAGGAATCGGTTCCCACCGAGCTTAAGGTGGTGGGAACGGTGGAGGCCTCGGCTATCGTGCAGGCCAAATCGCAGGTGGCCGGCGAATTGATGGCCGTCCACTTCACCGAAGGACAGAACGTGGCCAAGGGCGATCTTCTGTTCGAGATCGATCCGCGGCCATACGACGACGCGCTGCGGCAGGCCCTGGCGGCGGTGGAGCGCGACAAGGCGCAGATCGCGCAGGCGGAGGCCGCGCTCGCCCGCGACAAAGCCACCGCGCGCTTCGCCCAAGGCGACGCCGAGCGGCAAGCGGAGCTCAACAAGAGCGGGCTCACGCCGCACTCGGTCTACGACCAGGCGCAGTCCAGCGCCGACGCGGCCAACGCTTCGGCCCGCTCCACGCTGGCTACCATCGATACGGCCAAAGCGGCGCTCGATGCCGACCAGGCCGCGGTCGAGCGCGCCCGCCTCGATCTGGTCTATTGCCAGATTCGCGCGCCGATTTCCGGCCGCACCGGCAACTTGCTGGTGCATCCGGGCAACCTCGTCAAAGTGAACGATGTGCCGCTGGTGGTGATCCACCAGGTGTCGCCCATCTTCGTCAACTTCGCGGCACCGGAGCAGTACCTGGGCGCCATCCGCCGCCTGGCCGGCGAGGGCCGCAAGCTGGCCGTGAAAGTCGAGTCCCAGGACGATCCCGGCCGCGCCGCCAACGGTTATCTGGCAGTGATCGACAACACCGTGGATTCCACCACCGGCACGATTCATCTCAAGGCCAGTTTCGAAAACGCCGACCGCCTGTTGTGGCCGGGCCAGTTCGTCACCGCCACGCTCACGCTCGATACCATTCAAAATGCCGTGGTGGCGCCGGCCGAAGCCGTGCAAAGCGGCCAGCAGGGGTACTTTGTGTACGCCGTCAAGCCGGATAACCACGTGGAGATCCGCCCGGTGACGATGGGCCGCGCCTGGGGCGCCAAGGTGGTGATCGCGAGCGGCCTTCGGCCGGGCGAGACCGTGGTGACCGATGGCCAGATGCGCATCTTCTCCGGCGCCCAGATCGCGCCCGTGGATCCAGCCAAGCTGGGAACGGGGCCGCTGTGAACCTCTCGCGCATCTTCATCGATCGCCCGATCATGACGGCGCTGCTGTGCTTCGCCATCCTGCTGTTCGGCACGGTGGCGTTTCGCGGGCTCCCGGTGGCCGCACTGCCCAGCGTCGACTACCCCACCATCCAGGTGAGCGCTGCGCTGCCCGGCGCCAGCCCCGAAACCATGGCATCCTCGGTCGCCACCCCGCTCGAACGCGAGTTCTCCACCATCGCCGGCATTCAATCCATGAACTCGGTGAATTCGCAGAGCAGCACGGATATCACCGTGCAGTTCACGCTCGACCGCACAATCGACGCCGCCGCGCAGGACATCCAGGCCCACATCGCTTCGGCCGGGGGGAGGCTGCCCACCAGCATGCCGCGGCCGCCCTCCTATCAGAAGGTCAACCCCGCCGAGCAGCCGGTTTTTTACCTGGCGCTGGTTTCCGACACCCTGCCGCTCTACACGGTGACCGATTACGCCGACGTTCTGCTCGCCCAGCGCATTTCCATGGTGAGCGGCGTGGCGCGCGTGCAGGTCTATGGCGAACAGAAGTACGCCGTGCGCGTGCAGGTGGATCCCGACAAGCTCGCCGTCCACAACATCGGCATCGATGAAGTCCAGGCGGCGATCGCTTCCAGCAACACCAACATACCCACCGGCCGGTTGGACGGAGCCAAGCAGGCCTTCACCATCGAATCCAGCGGCGGCCTGCTCAACGCGGCGGCGTACCGGCCCATCATCGTCTCCTGGCGCGCCGGCGCTCCGGTGCGCCTGGACCAGATCGCCAACGTGGTCGATGGCGTCGAGGACGACAAGCTGATCGCCTGGTACAACAACCAGCGCGGCGTCATGCTGGCCGTCAACCGCCAGCCGGGCACCAACACGGTGGATGTCGTGGACAACATCAAGCGCCTGCTGCCGGAGTTCGAAAAGGAAGTCCCTCCGGCGCTGAAGCTTTCGGTGGCGTTCGACGCTTCCGAGTCCGTGCGCCAGTCGATTCACGACGTGGAGTTCACCCTCGTTCTGGTGGTGTGTGTGGTGGTGATGGTGATCTTCCTGTTCCTGCGCAACATTTCCGCCACCCTGATTCCCGGCGCAGCGGTTCCGTTCTCGATCATCGGCACCTTCGCCGTGATGTACCTGCTGGGCTACAGCCTGAACAACCTCTCGCTGATGGCGCTCACGCTTTCGGTGGGCTTCGTGGTGGATGACGCCATCGTGATGCTCGAAAACATCGTGCGCCACATGGAGATGGGAAAGTCGCGGATGGAGGCCGCCATCGCGGCTTCGCGCGAGATCGGCTTCACCATTCTTTCGATGACCTTCTCGCTGGTGGCCGTGTTCATTCCGGTGCTGTTCATGGCGGGGATCGTGGGCCGGCTGCTGCACGAGTTTTCGGTCACCATCGTGGTGGCGATTCTGATTTCCGGCTTCGTTTCGCTGAGCCTGACGCCGATGCTGGGCAGCCGGTTTCTGCGCAGCGATCGGGAGGCGCGCCATGGCGTCCTGTACCGGACGCTCGAGGGCGGCCACAACCTGATGGCGCGCTGGTACGAGCTGACGCTGGGAATCGCCATGCGGTTCCGCCTGGTGACGCTGGCGGTCGCGGTACTGATGCTGGTGGGCACCATCTACCTGTTCAAAACCATGCCCACCGGCTTCATTCCGTCGCAGGATTCGGATTTCTTCTTCGGCGTAACTCTGGGGCCGCAGGACATCTCGTTCGAGAACATGGCCCGCCACCATCGCGCCATTTCGGAAATCGTGCGCGCCCAACCCGGCATCCGGGACGTGGGCTCGTTCGTGATCGGCGGCAACCAGGCGTTCTTCTTCGCGCAGATGCAGCCCCGCGCCGAGCGCGCGCTATCGGTCGACCAGACGATCGAGCGGCTGCGCCCGCAGGTGATGGCCGTGCCGGCGCTCTTTACGTTCATCCAGAACCCGCCGCCCATCACGGTGAGCGGCCAGTTCGGCGCATCGGCCTACCAGCTCACCATGCAGAGCCCCAGCCTCAAGGACCTGTACGTGTGGGCGCCCAAGCTTACCGCCAAAATGAAGCAGATCCCCGGTTTCGTCGACGTCACCGACGACCTGCAGATCGCCGCGCCGCAACTGATGGTGGATATCGACCGCGACCGTGCGCTGGCGCTCGGGGTGACCGCGCAGCAGATACAGGACGCGCTGTACAGCGCCTTCGGCCAGCGCCAGGCTTCGGTCATCTACGCGCCCGCCGACCAGTACGAGGTGATTCTCGAGCTCGACAAGCAGTACCAGCGCACGCCGGATTCTCTGTCGCGGCTCTACATCCGGTCGTCCACGGGGCCGCTGGTGCCGCTCGACGCGGTCACCCGCACTCACCGCCAGACCGGCGCGCTCAACATCAACCACTTCGGCCAGTTGCCGGCGGTGACCGCGTCGTTCAACCTGCGGCCGGGCTTCTCGCTGGGGCAGGCCGCGGACCAGGTGGACAACGCCATTCTCGATCTGCGCATGCCCTCCACCATCAGCACCGGCTTCCAGGGAACCGTCAGGGAATTCCAGAATTCCTTCCGCAACCTGACCCTGCTGCTGATCGTCGCCATTCTGGTGATCTATATCGTGCTGGGCGTGCTGTACGAGAGCTTCATTCACCCCATCACGATCCTCTCCGGCCTGCCCTCGGCCGTATTCGGCGCGCTGCTCACGCTGCTGCTGTTCGGCAAGGAGCTCGACCTCTACGCGTTTGTCGGCATCATCATGCTGTTCGGCGTGGTGAAGAAAAACGCCATCATGATGATCGATTTCGCGATTGGCAAGCGCAAGGAAGGGCTGTCGGCCGAACAAGCCATCTGGCAGGGTTGCATGCTGCGCTTCCGGCCCATCATGATGACCACCGTGGCGGCGCTGTTCGGCACGCTGCCGATTGCGCTCGGTTACGGCGAAGGCGGCGACGCGCGCCAGCCGCTGGGCCTGGCGGTGGTGGGCGGCCTGGTGGTCAGCCAGTTCCTCACGCTCTACATCACCCCCGTGATCTACGTGTACATGGAGCGCCTGAGTGGCAAAGCCGCCACCGCGCCAGTCCCAAGGGAAGCGCCGGCGGCTATTTAGTGCCAAGTGGGGCAGGTTGTCAACCTAATGTCACTCAGTTTTCGAGCGCCTACCGCTAACTAAAACATTTTGTAGGCATAGTGTTTTTCAACAGACTCCTGACGCGCGGTAGCGAGGTTATGGCCTGGCGTAGAATTTCATGCCCGTGAACGGCACTGCCGATGTGCAGGTCACGCTGCCTTCGACGCCGGATTTGTCAACCCGCGTCAAATGGAAGACACAATCGTCTTTGTCTCGCGAGAAGTTCCAGGAGTTGAAGCCGGTCTGGACCACAATGTTCATGACGCCGGTCTTGTCGTACCTCCCCGGTCCGGCGACATTCAGCGCAAGCCGGACATTGGGATGACCCCTCAGAACCGGGCTCCCATTCTCCCTGGATTCGATCAGTATGCACCAGATGCCAGTGTGCGACCCGCCGAAGCGGGTTCGGGAGCGGGTTCCGGCGCCTGGCGCGTTGCGCGCGCCCGGCATGCGGGGCCGCCAAGCTGCCCCACAGCGCGCGGTTGGCCGGTGGCGGCGGGTTAGAATCAGATTTGGTTCTGGTTCAGAAGGTTTCCAAGCTGTATCGTTTGTACCGGCGTCCGGCGGACCGGCTGCGCGAGCTGCTGCCGGGGGTGGCGCCGGCCCACCGCGATTTCTGGGCGCTGCGCGACGTCAGCTTCGAAGTGGAGCGGGGCGAAACGCTGGGGCTGGTGGGGCCGAACGGGTGCGGCAAAAGCACGCTGCTGCAGATGGTGAGCGGAATCCTGCAGCCGACCATGGGCCGGGTGGTGACGCGGGGGCGGATCGCGGCGCTGCTCGAACTGGGCGCCGGTTTCAACCCGGAATTCAGCGGGCGGGAGAACGTCTATCTGAACGGCGAAATCATGGGACTGAGCCGGGCCGAGATCGACCGGGCGATGCCGTCGATCGAATCGTTCGCCGAAATCGGCGACTTCATCGAGCGGCCGGTGAAGGAATACTCGAGCGGCATGTACGTTCGGCTGGCGTTTTCGACGGCCATCCACGTGGACCCGGAAATCCTGATTGTCGACGAGGCGCTGGCGGTGGGCGACGCGGTATTCGCCAACCGCTGTGTGCGCAAGTTCCAGGAACTGCGCGAGCGCAAGATCGCGGTGCTGTTCGTCTCACACGACCTGGGGCTGGTGAAGCAGCTCTCCGACCGGGCGATCCTGCTGCTGGGCGGGCGAATCGAAGCCGAAGGAGCGCCCAACGACGTGATCAACCGCTACATCGGGCTGGTGCTCGAGAAGCAGGCTCCGGAGACAGAGCGGCGGGAGCGGGTGCGATCGAGCTTCCGGCACGGCGACGGAACCAGCGAAATCGTCGGCATTCAAATGCTGAACGCGCGCGGCGAAGAGACCACCTCGATTGCAAGCGGCGAGCCGGTGACGGTGCGGGTGAGCGCGCGCTTCCACCGCGCGGTCTCGAACCCGATGGTGGGGATCCTGGTGCGCACCCGCATCGGCATGGATGTTTACGGCACCAACACGGTCATCGAGCACACGGACCTGGGCGACTTCCAGGCGGGCGAGTTGCTGGAGGTGGATTTCGGCCTCGAATGCTGGCTGACGCCGCAGCAGTACACGCTGACGGCGGCGACGCAGAATGCCGATGGATCGAGCCACGACTGGCTGGACGACGCCATCGCGTTCGACGTGGTGGACACGCGGGTGGCGGCCGGCGTGGCCAATTTGCGGGCGAGGGTGGAATGGCGCGCATCACGATAAGGGCGCATCCGCGCGCCGGACGATCGGCGGTTGCCGGAAGATTGGGAGCCGCGTGGAAGCTCGATCTGGCGGCGCCGCCGGCGGAAGGCAAGGCGAACGAGGAGTGCACGCGCTTGCTGGCGGAGCTGGCGGGCGTGGCGCGCTCGCGGGTGCGCGTGATCACCGGGGCGACCGCGCGCACCAAGATCGTGGAAGTGGAAGGAATGGCGCAGGAGGAGCTGGAAGCCCGCTTGACCAGAAGCTCGGCAAGGACCTCTACTTCATGAGGTTAAGTCTCGTGAGGGAAGGACCTGGAACGTCGATTCCGTGGGGTTCCCGAGTGACGAGCACACCTAGTGACAGCGCGCCGCAGGTGACCAGCAGCAGCGCGATTCCACCGGTGGCGATCAACCGGGTTGAACCCGATACTCGCATCTCCCACCTCATAACAAACAGGCTTTCGGCCGCACGATTCGTTAGGGAACGGCTCTGGGGAATCCTGGATGGGACCTACGTCGCTAGACAGCGCGGGTGCCGATCATCAAGCCGGCGGGGCCGGGCA
Organism: Bryobacteraceae bacterium; assembly: GCA_049686695.1. GTDB lineage: Bacteria > Acidobacteriota > Terriglobia > Bryobacterales > Bryobacteraceae > Bog-375. The sequence continues at coordinate 11,473 of JBAVIH010000470.1, forward strand.
TGCGGACGCGGCGGATGGCGGTGAAGCCGGCGGCTTGCATCCAGGCGGTGTATTCGGGCTCGCTGTAGCTGGCGCCGGCGCGCGTGCCGACGAGCATATTCAGGGAAAACAGGGCGGCCGATTGCGGGCCGCACTTATCCGGCTCGAGGATGAACTCCTGGATCGCCAGGCGGCCGCCGGGCGCCACGGCGTCGTAGCAGCGCGCGATCAGGCGCGCGTTTTCCTTTTCGTCCAGCATGTGGCAGATGGCGGAGGCGAACACCAGGTCATAGCCTTCGCCCAGGTGATCGGAGCGCAAGTCGCCGATGCGGGTGTGGACGCGGGCGGCGAGACCGGCCTGCTCGATGTGGCGCTGGGCCAGCGGCACCACCGCGGCGAGGTCGAGGATGTAAGCCTGCAACTCGGGAT
>JBAVIH010000471.1:0-8353 GCA_049686695.1 Bryobacteraceae bacterium
GAGGACGCCATCGCCATCGGGCGGCTCAAGCTCAGCCTGGCGGATGCCAATGCTTCCGTCGCGCGCCTGGAATCGCGTGCAGACGAGGCCGAAGCGCAGGTGCAGGAGCTCACTGCGGACAACAAACGCCTGGCGGCATCGGAAGCCGATCTGAAGGAGAGCCTGACGGCGGCCAACCAGGCCGTGGATGCGCTCGAAAAGGAACTCAAGCGCACACGCGACCGGGTGGCGCAGGTGGAGGTCGCCTATCAGAAGCTGCGGGACCAGAGCGGCATTGACGCACGCAAGCTAAGCGAGATCCAACAGCTCGCCGCCGACCTGCAGGACATTCACAAGCGGCGCGAGGTCTACCTGAACGAAATTCTGCGGCGCTACCGGCAGATCACCGAGCAGTACCGGTCGGTAGCGGGCGTGCTCCAGGCGCAGCGCACCGACGCGCCAGCCGCGGGCAGCGCCGACCTGGCGCGCATCCAGGATTCCATTGCCATGGCCGAGGAGGACCTGCGCCAGTTGAATAATTTGAACGCGCAGGCGCTGCTCATCCAGAAAAAGATGGCGGCGAAGTGAGCGGTTGGCGGTCGAGCGGGCGGACCGGCGGAATCACTGCTTGATTACCGTGCCATCGCGCCTTCGAATCTCGCCCCAGCCTCCGTTCAGGTTGTTCCCGCCCGGGGTGAACGGCGCTTTCGCCGCGGCTTTCTCATCCACCTCGATGCCCCAACCCGGCTTCTCGCTGGCCCACAGGTAGCCGTCCTTCATCGCCGGGCAGCCCTGAAAAATCTCCTGCGTGCGTTCGTTGAAGGCCGAGTATTCCTGAATGCCAAAATTGTAGCTCACCAGGTCCAGCGTCACGTTCGCCATGTGGCCCACCGGTGAGACGTCGCCCGGGCCGTGCCAGGCCGTCTTCACGCCGAAGTTCTCCGCCAGAATCGCGATCTTGCGCGCCGGCGTGAACCCGCCCGCCTGCGAAACGTGCACCCGGATGTAATCGATCAACCGCTCGGCGATCAACGGCTGCCATTCGTGCGGGTTGTTGAACAGCTCTCCCATCGCGATCGGCGTGGCGCATTGCTGGCGAATCTGCCGGAAGTACGCAATGTCTTCCGGCGATAGCGGATCTTCCAAGAAGAACAGCTTGAACCTCTCGGCGTCCTTGCAGAACTGCACCGCCTGGTTCGGCGAGACGCGCTCGTGCATGTCGTGCAGCAATTCGATCTCGTCGCCCAGTTCCTTACGGCAGAGTTCGAACAGCTTAAGGGCACGCCTGATGTAATAGGCCGGCTCAAACACCGGCCGGTCGTGCAGCGCCTGGACGGCGCCGGCGCCGCGCGCACTACCGTAGCCCTCCATGCCGGGTACGCCGACCTGTACACGGACATAGCGGAAGCCCTGCGCCATGAAACGCTTCGCCGCCTCGATGGTGTTTTCGGGTTCCGCGCCCGCGGCATGCGTGTAGCAGTCCACGGCCTCGCGGCACTTGCCGCCCGCAAGCTGGTAGACCGGCATACCCGCCTGGCGGCCTTTGATGTCCCACAGCGCCTGGTCCACTCCGCTGATGGCGTTGTTCAGCACCGGGCCGTTCTTCCAATAGGAGCTGTCGTAGCAGGATTGCCAGATATCCTCGATCCGGTCCGTGGTCTTGCCCAGGAGGAACGGCTTGAGGTACCGCTCCACGGCTGGCTTCACCAGCTCGGCGCGTTGCGTAAAGGTGGCACAGCCGTAACCGTAGAGGCCATCCTGGTCGGTGGTGATCTTGACCACGGTCAGCCGCACGCCGTTGGGCTCGCACTCGATCACGCCGACGTCTTGGATCTTCGGGGCGGGCAGGGCGCGGGCGGCGCGGGCCGCCTGCTCCTGCGCCTTCTGTTCCCGCGGGCCGGCGAGGCCTAACAGCCCTGCCGTCCCGATTGCCCGCAACAGATTGCGGCGCTGCATCGCCATATCAAAAGTATAGCTTCAGCGAGAACTGCGACTCGAGACCGGTTTCACCGCGCGTGCCGCGGCCGTTTTTTTGTCATACGCTCAAGAGGGAGGGTTCCATGCGCATCGTCTCGCTCATTTGCGCCGGCTTGGCCTGCCTGCCCCTGGCGGCCCAGGAGGCCAACCTTCCGGTAATCCGAAGTACCACGCGGGAAGTGCTGCTGGACGCCGTGGTGCGGGACAAGAAAGAGCGCCCCATCCGCAATCTGAAGCCGGAGGAGGTTCGCGTGCTGGAGGACGGCGTTCCCCAGAAGATACAGACCTTCCGGTTCACCGATACCGATGCCGATGAGCGGCAGCCCGCCACCGCGCAGCCGGGCGCTAAGTCCGGCTCGAGCGCAACCGTGGCGCCGAATGGTCCCGCGCTCAACCCGCTCCACAATCTCAACATTGTGACCATCGTCTTCGAGCGGATGGGACCGGGCAGCCGCCCGTTCGCCCAGACGGCTGCCGCGGAATTTCTCGCCAACGAATTTCGCTCCAACACTTACGGCGGCGTCTTCAGCCTGGACTCCCGGCTGAATGCGCTGCAGCCTTACACCGACAATCGGGATTTGCTGCGCCAGGCGATTGCACGCGCCACCACCGGGAACTACATCGAATTCCGCAAAGATTCCGAAAACGTGCTCAATAATCTGGCTGTCGAGATCTATGGCGGCCAGGCCGGCATTGTGATCACGACGGCGGGCGGCGATCCGTTTCAAAGTGCCGGCGCGGGCACGCAGGGAGCCGAAGCTCCCAACATGAGCTCGCAAGGGCAGATGGCGTTGGCCCGGCTGGTATGGAAGCAGATGGAAATGTTCAACTACGCAGCGGGCTGGCGTTCGCTCGATGGGCTGCTGTCGCTGGTCCAGGCGCAGGCTGCGCTGCCGGGCCGCAAGACTGTGCTACTGCTTTCCGAAGGTCTGGTCGTGCCGTGGGAGGCCGAGAACATGTTCCAGGCCATCATCGGCGCGGCCAACCGCGCCAACGTGAGCATCTATTGCGTGGACGTCACCGGTCTCTCGGTCAAGTCTCCGGCGACTGCGAACACCGATTGGTTGCGTACCAGCGCGAGGATTAGCCAAAACCAGGGCATGGCGGCAGAGGGCGATGCTGCGGTCGACATGGTCCACCAGGGAGAGACGGTGAACATGAGCCTCTCCGCCAACCCACAACAAGCCATGGCGAACCTGGCGGAATCCACCGGCGGCTTTCTGATCGCCAATACCAACGATGTCGCCAAGCCTCTGCATGCAGTAATGGAAGATGTGCGCGCGCACTATGAGCTGAGTTACGTCCCCACTTCCCAGAATTACGACGGGCACTTCCGCAAAATCGAGGTGCAGGTGAAGCGGACGGGCGCCCAGGTGCACACGCGCGCCGGGTATTTTGCCTTGCCGCTGCTGGCCGACGAGGTCATGGAGCCGTTTGAAATGGCCGCGCTGGATGCGCTGAACGCCAGGCCCCAGCCGAGTGCCTTTCCATACCGCACGCAGGCTCTGCCGTTCCGCGCCGCGGGAAGCGCCGTGCAGTATTCCCTGGTCTTCCAGGTGGCCATGCAGAACCTGTCTTATCGCGAGGACAAGCAAACCGCCAAGCTGCGCTCGCATGTTTCTCTGCTGGCGCTGGTGAAGGACGCGGACGGCCAGGTAGCCGCGAAGGTCAGCCGGGATTTGGCCAACGATATTCCGGCAGACAAGTTCGAAGCGTTCACCCGCGGCGACCTGACCTTCGCGCAGCCACTGCTGCTGGCGCCCGGACGGTATACCGTGGAGACTGCCGTCGTAGACCGCGAAAACGGCGCGGCCAGCGTGAAACGGACAGCCCTGCTGGTGGCCGATCGGCCAGGTATCGGGTTGAGTGAACTCGTGCCAGTGCGGCGCGTCGATCCTTTCGACGTCCCTCGCGACGGCGGCCGGAATCCCACCGACCCGTTGCACTTTGCCGGCGGCAAGGTCACTCCGTCGCTCGACGGAGTGTATGCGGCCGGGACCGATATCCCGCTTTACATGGTGGTCTACCCGGCCCAGACCGGCGGAGCGCCGCGGCTTCTGATCGAGGTTCTGCAGGATGGGCAGCCGGTTTCCAGCGCCTCGCCCGATCTGCCGCCTCCCGACGCGACCGGCGCCATCCCCTTCATGAGCACCATTTCACCCGCCCCGGGCCAGTACGAAATCAGGGTGACGGCGCGGCAAGGCGCGTCCGCCGCCAGCCGTATGATCGCTCTCCGCGTGCAATGACATAACTGCGCTTCGCATACCGGCCTGCAGACGCGGTGCACATGAGTGCGTTTCGCAAGAGAGCTTGCGCCACGCACGGGACAAGCCGCGACTTACTGAAACTTGATCTCCGAAGAGGCGTCGAACTTGCGATAATCGCGGAACTGGGTTTCGTTGCGCACCACCTGCTTGCCCTGACGCACCTGGAGAACCGAGCGCAAGGGGAGAAGGTGATCTTCGCCCGCGATGCGCACCATTCCGTATTCGAGCGAAATAGTGGGTGACTGCAGACCGAAGTCCTTCGGCAGGCCGCCGCCTTGCAATACGATGCGACGTACGAGACCGCTATCTTCGTCGAGGAACACGCGGCCATGGAAGCCCGAAACCTGCTGGCGCAGGTTGAAGGTCAAAATGAAGTTCGACCGCTCCGCGGGCACGTCCACATCGAAGACATCGCACAGAGCGCCGCCAGTCATGGCACGGCCGGCCCACTTATACCGAGCCGCCACTTCGGGGCCGAAGATGGCCTTGAGCAGGGAACCGAACTCGCCACGCGAGTGCACACCCGTGAGCGCGTCGCGCTGCATGCTGGACTTCCGTCCGTTCACCTCTAGGGTGCGATAGGTTTCGCTGGTTTTCTCGTAGGTCAGTTCTTCGATGACGGTGTCGGTTTCGCTAAAACGTTCGGCATTCTTCAGGGGAGCCTTGAGGCGGTGCGTCTCGCGGTTGCAGCGGAAGTTGGGAAGGCGCGAGGAGTACGACAAAGCGCTGCCGGCCGCTTCCTCCCAGAGTTTCTCCTGCTCGGGAGCGGCGAGGGCGCCGGCGTCCGCGGCCAGGTGTACGGGATCGACCTCGGGCAGCGTCACTTCGGCGTCTTCGGAGTCTTCGTCTTTGGCGGACGCGGTGGCGCCAGGCCCGGCGGAGGCGAGCACGGCGGTCCGCTCATCGCCGAGAACGCTAAAGCTCACGGGACGCGTCAGAGCGACAATGCCCTGGCGGACGGTCACGCGCGCCTCATAGTCGCCTGGGCTGAGTTGCACGCCACGTAAGGTCGCCATATACGGGAATTCGTGTTTCTGTTCGCCCACCATGGACATGCTGCCGCCTCCGACGGCCTCGTTGCGGATCTTGTCCGTGAACGGCAGAGCGTTGCGGCCGACGACGTGCCCATGGCGCAAAATCTCCAGGCTCATCTGCGGCTGCGCGCCATAGAGATCCGGGTAGACAACCAGGTAGATCTGCAGCGTGAACGGCTGGTTGGCGCGAAAGACGGGATCGAGCACCGGGGAGATCGCGTTGCCGTCATAGCTGAGCACCTGATCGGCTTCGAATTTGTCGGCTGCTCCGTTGAAAGGCCGCACCACCAGTGCATCGCTGACGGTGAAGCTGGGCGCGCCTGTGCCGGTGCGCAATGGCTGGCGCACGCCACCGCGCTTACCGGCGATGAGGTCCTCCACGGTAGCTTCCAGTGTGTACAGGCCGGCTGGCAAGACCACTTCCCGCATGTAGTAGAGGTTGCCGGTGCGCCGGGCCTCGAGTTTCTTGAGCGGGCCGTGCAGGGTCACTGGCTTGCTCTGTTGCCAAACGATCTTGCCCGATGCGTTGCGCGCGATCTGGGCGAGGCGGGCGCGGGCGGTATATGTGCCGGCATTGTCGTCGATATCGAAGTGCAAAGCGTTCATCGGCGATTCGACCAGGAACAGGCCGCGCATCGGTCCGGTGGTGTATTCGATATTCGGACCGCCCTCGATTGTGGTGATGCCGCCTTGGCCCGCCGCTACACTCACCTGCACGCCAAAACTCTGAGAACCGCGCGGCGAGATACGCACGAAGCGCGTGTGCACGGGCAAATCGGTTGGCAAATCGGGCAGCCTCCCGGCTGCGACAGGCTCTGGCGCAGCCGGCGTGGCGTATGCCGATTCCGCGGTCTTCGATCCGGCGGAGACGATGAGAATGGTGGCGTCCAGCGCCTCGAGGTCGCGGATCAGCGCGCCGCCCGTGGCTTCCCCGAGCGCCAGAAAAGAACGGCTCGCGTACTTCGAGGGGACTGCGGTGGGATCGAGCACGACCACGCGGATGGAATTGGACTTGCAAAAGTCGATGATTTGCTTGAGCTGGGCCTCGGCATCGGAGGATAGCGGCGGTGTCTCCACGACCGTCACCAGAATACGCAGGCCGGGGCGGCTGGCGAGGGACTGCACGGCTCGATCGAGAGAATTCAGGAATGTGTCCGGATCGGTGTCGCGGGCCTCGCGCGCGGCGTTGAGGAATGCCGGCTCGATCGTCTTGGCTGGACTCTTGACGTCGAGCGGCAAAGCATCCACGCTTCCACTGCTGCGCAGCTCAGCCGTGGAACCAGGCTCGCTCAGCCAGCGCCGGGAAACGCCCACGGCGATCCGGGCGGATTGGCGCGCGGCTTCCGCGCCAGCGGGTCCGAAGAGGAAGATAGCGGACCGGGCGGATTGGTCGAGAGCGGCCGCTGGAAGGCCTTGCCCGCGGCTCGCGCAGAGCGCCGCGAAGAGCAGCCAGACGGCGGCGGCGGCGGTTCGCATAACCTTGATGATATCGTGATCGCGGCGGAGCGGCGGACTGATCGGCCGGTATGTCAAAAGGCGCAGGCCGGAGGCCGACGCCGGCGCTCCGGATGCAGCGACCGCATGGACGATTACACACTACCGTGAGCTGCTCTCGACGTGACGGACAGGCGAAAGCGCCTGAGGGGGCTCCACGTTTCTGGCATCCGAGACCGGCGGTTTCATGGTTACCGGGGCCAGGGCGATGCCTCGGCCGGCTTCTACTCGAACTTCAATTCGTGGCGGCGTGCTTTTTCCAGGTAGCCGGCGATCCGTCGTTCGGCGGTTGCGTCGCTCCGGCGCCTGGCCGCGGCCAGCGCCCTTTCGAATGCCTGGATCGCCTCCGGGAACTTGTCCTGGGCAATGAGCGCTTCGCCCAGCGCCTCCTCGCTGGCGCGGCTGGGCGGGATGTGCGTGAGTTCCAGACCGCGGCGCACCCACTGTTCGGCCTCGGCGCCGCGGCCGGAGCGGGACAGCAGGTCGGCGTAATCGAAAAACGGAATCAGTGCGGTCGGCGTTCCGCCCACCTGGATCATCTCTTCGACCGCCGCCCGCGTCCGCGCCAATCCCCCTTCGCGATCGCCGTCGCGGAACTCCGCCCTGCCGAGCGCCGAGCGGCTGAACCGCCCCTGGGGCGACGCCGCGCCGTAGGTCGCGATCGCCAAGTCGAAATACTTGCGGCGGTAGAGCAGCCCGTTCTTCCAATCGTTCCGCCGTTCCGCGCTCATCGCCAGCGCCCAGTCGACCCGGATGCTGGCCTCCGCGTCGTGCGTGTATTTCGCTTCGCCGTTCAGGAACTGGCGGCAGTACCCGAGCCCTTCGTCTTCAAACCGGCTGTCGACCAGCACCAGGCAGGCCCAGGATCGCGTGTCCAGGCAATCGGAGCCCGAGATCTCGCAGCCGCGCTTTACCAGTTCGCGGTATTGCCCGGCCATCTCCGCGGGCACGGCGCGTCCTTCCACGATCAGGAGGTTGCGGTGCGTCGCCAGGTAGTTCATCAGCGCCGTCAACACCGTCTCGCGGTCGTAGCCGAGCTCGTCGCGCGCGATGGTGTAGCCCTTCCACGCCGCGGCGTCGGCCTGTTCACTCTGTTTGCCTTCGAGGTTCATCAGCCCGACCGAAGCGAACTCCGCCAGATATCGCACGCGGGCGGGCGCTCCCGGCCGTGCCGCCAGCTCGCGCACCCGGCCAACCTGCGTCCGCGCCGCCGGCAGATCCCCGAGATACTCGAGCGCGGACGCCAGCGGGTAGCGGAGGGTCGCCTCAAGCTGCGGTTCCGGCGCCGGAGACAGGCGATCGATGGTCCGGGCGGTAGAGTAGATAAACTCGCCCATCGTGGCGTTCCTGCTCGTCCCCGCACCGCCGCCGATCAGGTCCGCATAGAAACCCATGGCGGTGTTGGCGCGAATTTCGTCCTTGCGCGCGGCCTCGCGCTGGCGGTACGTGTACACGCTGCTGGCGGCCAGCACCAGAATCAGCGCCGCCAGCAACGACGCGGTGATCCAGTGCCGGCGCAGCAGCCGGCGCGTGCGGTAGACGAGCGACGGCGGATGCGCGATCACTGGCTCGCCCGCCTGCACGCGGCGCACGTCCTCGGCC
>JBAVIH010000472.1:0-16110 GCA_049686695.1 Bryobacteraceae bacterium
ACAAGTCAAGACTTTTTGCGAACGCGAAAATAGGCGGGATTCAGGAGCCTATCTGGCTGAGAGACTCCGCCTTGCTTTCTCAGCGCCCTGACGTCTTCTGTGGAAATGGCGTTACGAGACTGCTGCGCACGGGTGCGCGACAGGAATGCGGGAATCGGGCGCCGCGGCTCGATTATCGCCATTCAGGGGCGCCGCGGCAAGTCCAACTGCCACAGCCATCTTCCCAACCCAATCCGGCCATGGCCCCACCGCCGGGTCACCTTCAAATTGGCTGGAAAAACGGTTAGCGAGACCTTTTCGTCGCCCGCCGAAATACACAACCCGCAGCGTAACGTGGAGTCCTCCTGCGTGAGTGAGCCGACGGGATTGACCTGGGCTGCTGCGCCAGCATTTACGCCTTCGACGGCTATAATGGGGCTTATGACAACTGCCGTTGCCGTTGTGGCGGCTCGCAATGAGTCTGTTCACATACGGCGCTGCCTGCGCGATTTCATCGCCGAGGGGATCGATGTCATTCTCCTCGATCACGAGTCGACGGACGACACCGTGGCCAAGGCCAAGGAGTTCCTCGGCAAAGGACTGCTCTCCATCGAGCGATTTCCGTGGACAGGCGTTTACCCGTTGGCCGATCTCCTCAAGGCAAAGCATGCCATTATGCAGTCGGTCCCACACGACTGGGTCATGCACGCCGATGCCGACGAATGGTCCTGTGCGCCGGCGGAGGGAATGCGGCTCATCGACGGTATCGCGGCGGCCGATCGCGCAGGTTTCAATTGCATCAACTTCAACGAGTTCGTATTCATCCCCGTCGATGGCCAGTCGCACTGCCACGAGGACTACAGCTCGGAGTTGCTGTCGTATTACTTCTTTCGACCGGTTCCAACTCCCAGGCTGGTGCGCGCATGGAAGCGCGAGTCCGGCCTCGGGAACCTTGGCAGTGGCGGGCACACGTTGACTGGAGGCGAAGTGCGGTTGTGCGACGAGACCTTTATCTTGCGCCACTACATCGCCCTCGGTTCGGACCATGCGCGGGCCAAGTATCTCACCCGGCCGTATTCGAAGGAGGCCTTGGCGATAGGCTGGCATTTCAACCGCGTCAACCTGAAGCCGGAGGCGCTGGAGATCAGGCCCTGCGACCGGATGCAGTGCCTTCCATACAAAACATCCAAGGCGTTCCGGACCGATCTCCCGGTTGAGAAGCACTTCTGGCAGTGGGACTGATCGGCCTTCCAGGTCGATCGACTTATGCCGGCTCTCAACCGATGCAGAACCGAGGCACGCCTGGCTGGCGGGCGGGAGGGCGTCTCCGGCTTATCCTTCCAGCGGTAGACCACTGGTGTCTCATTAGTGCGCTACGCCGGCGGGAGGGGGGAAACGCGGCGTGGCGCGTTCGGTCACCTTGAAATCGGGTGGCACCTGAAACAAGGCGGGGGACGGCTCGGAGCGGCTGACATTGGTCAACCGGCTGACGGTTTCGACGCTACGCGGATCGCTCCGCCTGATGAGAACCGCCATTTGCAGGTCGGACGAATACCAGCGTTCGGTCACCACCTGAATCGGCGCTTCGTTGCCAATGGCGCCGGCCGCTATGGTGACGGTGGTGCGGATACCCTGCGCCGGGAGACCCTCGATGGTCGCGGCGCCGAGCGTCTCGGTCTTCACGGACGGATTGGCGCCCGCCCGCATTTCCCGCCGCGATTCGGGCGCGGCGGAAAAGCGCGCGCCGGACGCGGGGGCAGTCCAGGCCGACTTACTGGCGGTCTTGTGGGCGGGATCCAGAGCGTAGCTGGCGCCGGCCACGGGGTCATAGATGAAGACCACCTGCTGCGCGCCTCCGCCGGCGGCCAGCGCGCCCAGGCCCGCCAGCGATACTTCGCGGCGGGTGCGGCCATCGCTATCGCGGACCAGGTGCGCGGTGCTGGTTTGACGGATGCGGTTGCCATCGGCCAGGGTCTCGGTGCTCTCGGTGATCAAATCTCCCGAGAAGGGAGCGCCTTTGACCACGTGGCGCGGTATGCCGGCCTCGGCGCCCAGGAAGCGCGGGCCGCCGAAGCGGCCATGCCCGGCGGCGTGGGGATTCTGAGCCCAGGCGAGGGCCGCGGCCACCAGGAGGAAAGCGAAACTGCTGCGCATCTTCATCGTCTGCCCCCTCGATAGGGCTTCTTCAATTGAAGAACCGGACGGCGCGCGCCATGCCATCCGGGCCCACCAGGACTTCGGCTTCCACGCTCTCGGCGTCGCTATCGTCGCTCGCCGGCATACCCAGCGCGGTGGTCGCGGAGCGCGGCAGTTCCACCCGCACCAGGTCGACATCCTCATCCTGCGGGAAGCCTGCGGCATTGGGCAGCGGAAGGAACGCGCCCTCTTCCTCCTCGATTCCGGCGGGCGCAACGGCGGAGTTGGCGGCAACCAGCGAAGGAGGCTGCCGCACGCCCATCGAAAGCGCGCCGGCAACCAATAGCAACGCCGCGGCGGCGGCCCACCAACGGTGCACCTCGCGCGGGGCCGGCACGCGCCGGCGGTACCGTTCCCGGTACGCGCGCACCAACCGCGCTTCCACCCGCGGCGGCGCCGAGACATGCTTCATCTCCGCGGCCAGCAAGCGGAGGCCCGCCGTAACCGGACGCTCGGCCGCCCACCGCGCGGCGCAAGAGGGGCACGCAGCCAGATGGGTGTCGAAACCCTCGCCAGGCTCCGGCCCGGCAACATCATTCCAATATTGTTCGCAGTTCATATCGCACACCTCGCCGCCTTCCACGCCGGGATCGAAGCGCCCCCACGGCGTTCCTCCCGCAGCTTGCCGGCCAGCAGCAGCCGCGCGCGGTGCAGACGCGAGCGGACCGTGCCGATGGGGCAGCCCAACGCCGCCGCGGCCTCGGCGTAATCCACCTCCTCCAGATCGCACAGCACCACCACCTCGCGGTAACGGCGCGGCAAGCTGCTTACCGCGCGGCGCAGCGCTTGGACGCGCTCGCGGGCGGCCAGATCCGCCAGCGGATCGGAAGCGTCCACCGGCTCCGCAAACCGCCCTTCTTCGGCGCCCGCGTCCACCGGCACGTCCAGACGCCGCCGCTCGAACTGCCGCAGCAACAGCTTGCGCGCGATGCCGAAGAGGTACGCGACCAGACTTCCACGCTCCGGGTCGTAACCGCACTCCTCCCGCAGCAAGGCCAGGAACACTTCCTGGGTGACATCCTCGGCGATGGACGGCGAGCCGCTCATCTGGAGGGCAAACCGGTAGAGGGCGGGCTGCCGCCTGCGGTAGAGAGCCACGAATGCCTGCTCCTGGCCAGCGCGGAGTCGTTCGAATAGCTGGTGGTCCGATTCCGGCGGCTTCATCGGCCCTCACTTAATCCTTTCATATTACGGCATTAAAGTTCCACGATTCCGGAGCGTCGACAAACCCGGCATAGCGGCGGCGCCAGAGAAGTTCCCCGGATGTGTCATCCTCTATAATTTAGGGCTTTACCCTCAGTGCGAGGGGATCTATCATCAACTAGGCCATGGAAACGGAGACATCTGCCGCGATGGCGTGTGAAGAGTGCGCCCTCTGGCGGAAGCGGATTGCCGAACTGGAAGCCGAACTCGAGCGAGCGAAAGAAGGAGACGCCAGCGCAGAAGAGCGTTTTCGCCAACTGGCGGATTGCACTCCGCTGATGATCTGGATGTCGGGTCCCGACGCGATGTGGACCTACTGCAACCGCGCGTGGCTGGAGTTCCGAGGCCGGTCGATGGCCGAGGAGTCGGGAAACGGCTGGACCGAAGGTCTGCATCCCGACGATCGGGACATTTGCGTCGAAACATATCTCAAGTCGTTCACCGCGCGACAGCCCTACCGCATCCAATATCGCCTGCAGCGCGCGGACGGCGAGTATTGCTGGGTGGAGGACCGCGGTCTCCCACGCCTGGACGGAACGGGCCGGTTCGCCGGGTTCAACGGCGCGGCGGCAGACATCGGCGAACGCCGGCATCCGCGTTTCACGCCGGATGCGGAAGCGTTACGAATCGTGCTTACGCTGACCGAGCGCGAACGCCAGGTATTGGTGCTGGTTGCCGAAGGAAAATCCACCAGGCGTGCGGCGCGGCAACTGGGGATCAGTTACAAAACGGTCGAGTCTCACCGGAGCCGCATCCTGGAGAAACTGGGCGTGCATGAAACGGCCAGCATGGTGCGGTATGCGATTCGCGCGGGGTTGATCGCGCCGTAGGCGCGGCGCCGGAACGCAGTGGACCGCACTACGCTGGTGGCGCGGCGGCGTCGCAGGAAGGGAACGCCGATTCGGGCAGGGGACCCTGCGCCATTTCGTGGCGGGCGAGCCAATCGAGGATCTCTTGCGCGCGCATGGGTTTGGTGAAATAGCCGTCCATTCCGGCGGACAGGCAGCGTTCCCGGTCGCCCGACATGGCGTTGGCGGTCATCGCCATGATACAGATGCGCCGACCGGAGTCCCGTTCGCGGCGGCGGATCTCCCGGGTGGCCTCGAGCCCGTCCATCTCCGGCATCTGCACGTCCATGAAAATGACATCGAAGCACGATGCGGCCCAGAGCTCGAGGGTTTCGCGGCCATTTTTCGCCAGCGCCACCCGGTGGCCGGCCTTTTCGAGGGTGCGCGCAATGACCGTCTGATTGATGGGGTTGTCCTCGGCGACCAGAATGCACTGGGGACGGGCGATGGGCATAGCCGGAGTCCTGGCCGGCAGCGGGCCGGAGGCAGGCGCGACCATGTGCGCCTGCGCGAAATGCGCGGTAAAAACAAAGGCACTGCCCCTACCGGGCTGGCTCTCCACCCCGATCTCGCCACCCATCAGCCGAACCAGCCGGGACGAGATGGCCAAGCCGAGTCCGGTGCCGCCATACCGCCGCGTGATGGAGTTGTCGGCCTGCCGAAAGGCTTCGAAGATGGAGTCGCATTGTTCGGCCGAGATTCCAATTCCGGTATCGGAAACCGAAAAGCGCAGTTTCACGCCGCCGCTCCATTCCGCGGCCCGCTCGACCGTCACGGTAACCCCGCCCAGGTGGGTGAACTTTAGCGCGTTGGCGATCAGGTTCAGCAGCACCTGGCGCAACCGGAGGGCGTCTCCGTTGACGGCGGGCGGCACATCGTCGTGGACCACGCAAGCCAAATCCAGACCCTTTTGGCGGGCGACCAGGTCCAGCGGACGGAGGATTTCACCGAGCAGGGGCCGGACGGCGAAATCGGCCCGCTCCAGTTCCATCCGGCCAGCTTCGATTTTGGAGAGATCCAGAATCCCGTTGAGCAGCGCGAGCAGGGACTGCGCGGAGGATTGCGCGGCATCCAGGTACCCCCGCTGCTCGTCGTTGAGATCCGTTCCGCCGATGAGGTACTGCATCCCCACGATGCCATTCATGGGGGTGCGGATCTCATGGCTCATGTTGGCGAGGAAGTCGCTCTTGGCCCGGCTGGCGGCTTGCGCGGCCAGCTTGAGGGCCGCCTCGTTTTCCAGCTTGGTCCGGATCACGGCGGTCTGCTGCCTGACGCGCCGCCGCAGGATCCAAATCCATATTGCCGACAGCGCGGCGATGCCGCCCATCCAGCCGGCCACCGCGATGGTGCGTTCGCGGGTGAGCCACGAGGCTTGGCGCAACACCTGGACATCGGCGGGACCTCGGAGAAGAATCCGAAAGGCGCGCGGGTGGGCATCGTTTTCGCCGCGCTCGACCGAGCAGACGCCGGTAACGCGGAGCAGGGCCCCGTCGCGCAGTTGCGCCACCGGATCGGCCGCGCCGTCCGAGTCCATGGAGGCGTTGAAGAGAATGTCGCCGGATTCCAGGGTAAGGGTCTGCCCGGCAGCCCCAATGACCCGGTTCACCAGGTACGCTTCGGTGGTGATGAGGCGGGCATCAAACTCGCCGCCCAGTGCCTGTTGCGCATCCACCGGAATCCCGACCGGCGCTTTTCCGGGGCCGAGCTTGCGCAATTCTGCGCCGCGCAGCACCGGCGAATACCCACCGGAAACGGCGAACCCGAGCACCTCGACCCGGTCGCCGGGCTGGAAGTGCTCATCCTGCTCGGTCCGGACCAGCACGCCGCCGGTTTCATCGGCCACGAAGACTTCGCGGGATCGGGCGCGCTGGTACTCTACCGTACCCTGGACGCGTACACGGTGCTCCCATTCATTCGCCAACGAGAAGCGCAGCAGCCCGCTAATCGGCCGAAGGGGACAGGCGGCGGGCTGGCTCGGCCGTAGCACCTCGATGTCTTTCAGGCTGGGCGCGTACAGAATGACTCCAGCCAGTTGCCCCATGGGATTGAAGACCGAACCGGCGACACCGCGAATCCGCACCGCGGCGTCGACGAGATCGGCCGGCAGAGGCAGGGAGGGCCGGTAGGGCACGTGGACGCGGAAACGGTAGAGACCGGCGGCGACGTCCATCTCGAAATGGGATTGGTGGAAATGCTGGAATGCGCGGGAGATCGACTGCACGGTTCCTTCCACTGCAACGCGCTGGCTGTCGAATCCGCCGGAAAACAATTCCACCAGCGAGACCGTTGGAGGATCGGGCAAACGGACTTTTCCGAGCACGTGGAAGCGGGCCTCTGCGACCATGGGCGCGAAGCCGCCCAAATCGGCAACGCCTTCGAGTTCCGCCAGGTCTCCCTGTTGCACGGGGGCGAAACCCGGTGTGAGCACGAAAACTCCGGCGCTCGGATCCTGAAAGAACAGGATGTGAAAGTCGGAATCGTAATAGCTGACAACGCCGCGCAGCCTCACCGGGACCTTTCCGGACAGGCTGCGGAGCGCGCGCACCCGAGCGGCCCAAAGCAGTGGCGGGCCGGTCTTGCCGGGTGGTGGTTGGAGCCTGGCCGCGGGGCTGGACTCCACACGGATATCCCAGCGGCCGGCTACCAGCAGTTGGCGGAGGAGAATAGCGCCGCTAAGGCTGTAAACGGTTGCCGGCACGCCGCGGAGGGTGACCGCCGCTCTGGTCAGCCTATCGGGATCGGCGCCAGTCCGGTCCAGCAAGACGGCATCGAAGACGGTGCCGCCGGAATCGACCGTCAGGTCCACCCGCCCGTCATGCCGCTCGGACCAACAGCTGATGGCGCCGTGGACTTCGGCGTACTGGTTCTGGCGCCCTGGCGAGTCGAGGTCAGTGACGGCCAGCCGCACGGGAACCGGAAGCGCGGATCTGCCGGCGGCTTCCGCGATGGCGTTGCGGACCATGGGGGTGTATGGGCCCCGGGCGGTCACGCCGCGCAGGACGAGCGTATCCCCCTGGCTGAACTGGGCGCGCCTATCCTGGAGCTCAGCGCGGATGCCTCCGGACGAATCCTGGATCACCAGGATGTTCGCGAGCGAATCGTGGTACAAGACGACCGCTTTGAGGCGAACGGGATAATGCCGGTCGGCCTCCTCCGGGGACAGCTTGCGGATTTCGGCGACCGAAGTCAGCGCCGGGAGCGCGCCGGACCAGCGCCAGCCGCAGCCTGGGGACGATACCGTCAGCGCCAGCGTCAGGATCGCGCCGGCGGCCTGCAACGGGAACCTGGAACGGCCAAGGCGGTTCCGAGTTTTCGGACCATTCCGGTCAAACGCACTCACCTGGGTCTTATCGGCCCATTCGGCGGCGGACATTAGCATTAGTCCGCGCGTCCGTCACCGACGCTGCCTTCGTTCGGAGAGTCAGGTACTTGCCGGCGGCAATGCGCGACCAGGGGGTCGTCCCCTGAGGGGACCCCAGGACGAGGGCGTCCGCCCGGGCGTCCGCCCCACTTTCTTACAGGCCCTTGGCGGCCAGGAACGCGATCAGGTCAACCACGCGGCAGGAGTAACCCCACTCGTTGTCGTACCAGCTCACCACCTTCAACAGGTTCCCGTCGAGCACCTTGGTCATCTGCCCGTCCACGATGGAGCTGTTGGGATTGTGCAGCATGTCGGTCGAGACCACGGGGTCGTCGGTGTAGGCAAGGATGCCCTTCAGTTCGTTGGCGGCGGCGTGCTGGAACGCGGCATTGACTTCCTCGGCGGTGGCCGTCTTGGCCAGTAGCGCGACCAGGTCCACCACCGAAACGTCCGGGGTGGGAACGCGCATCGAGTAGCCATCCAGCTTGCCCTTGAGCTCCGGCATCACCAGGCCGATGGCCTTCGCCGCGCCGGTGGTGGTGGGAATCATGTTGATTGCGGCGGCCCGTGCGCGGCGCAGATCCTTGTGCGGGAAATCGAGCACGTTCTGGTCGTTGGTATAGCTGTGGATCGTGGTCATCGATCCCTTCAGAATGCCGAACTTCTCGTGCAGCACTTTCGCCACCGGTCCCAGGCAGTTGGTGGTGCAACTGGCATTGGAAATGATCTTGTGCTTGGCCGGATCGTAGGCCGCGTCGTTGACGCCGAGCACGATGGTGATGTCCTCGTTCTTGGCCGGGGCCGAGATGATGACCTTTTTCACCGGACCGCGCAGGTGCTTGGAGGCGTCCTTGGCGTCGGTAAACCGGCCGGTCGATTCGACCACGATCTCCGCGCCCACCGAGGCCCAGTCGAGTTCCGCCGGGTCCTTGATGGCGAAGACCTTGATCTTCTTCCCGCCGACGGAAATGACGTCGCCTTCCATCTTCACTTCTTGAGGAAGCGTTCCGAGCACGGAATCGTACTTCAATAAGTGCGCGAGGGTTTTCGTATCGGTTAGATCGTTGACTGCCACGAATTCGATATCGTCGCGGTGCATGCTCGCGCGGACGATATTCCGGCCGATGCGACCGAATCCATTAATGCCGACTTTGACTGCCATGGTTGTTCTCCTGTGAAATGTCTAAGGGATTGTGATTGAACACAGAGGATATCAGGATGCACTTTTGCAGGCAACCCGCCTATGGCGAAGCTAAACTCCGAAATTGAGGGGCACCGCGGCTGGCGGGCGGTTCGGTTATTTTTGCGCGATCAGCACGCGGGACGGATAGTAAATCTGGCGGACGAAGTGATTTTCGAGCAAGCGAAACTGCGCGGATTCGATGAGTTCCGGAACCCTGCGCTCCACCTGGCGCCCCCAAAAGGCGGGGGCCAGCCAGCCCGCCAGCTTGTAGGCGGAGTTGAAGAGGGCGGTGTTCTGGCCGATCAGCACCAGGGTGAGCCGGCAACCGGGCCGCAGCACGCGATGAAACTCGGCGAGGGTGCGGGCGATATCGTCGCCGGAGAGCAGTTCGAGCAGGTAGCAGCAGAACACCGCATCGAAGGTCTCGTTGCGGTAGGGCATCTGGCGCGCGTCGACGGCCTGGCACAGAGTCCGGGCGGCGGGGAAACGGCGGTGCGCCAGGCGCCCGGTGCGGGCAGCCATGTTGGGCGACAGATCGAAGCCGATGGTGGCGCCGGTGGGATTCACTTTCACCAGGCGGCGGAACATTTCGCCGCTGCCGGTAGCGGCTTCCAACACCGTCATGCCGTCGCGCACTCCGGAGCGCGCCAGGGCGCGGCGGTGAGCGCGCGAATGGAACAGCATGGTGGATAGGGGATAGACCGCCGCGAGATGATCGTAGATGCTGCGGGTCCGCTCGGCCAGCGTCATTGGCAATCCGCCGGCGGCGGGCCACTGGCTTACCAGTTCTTCAAGTCTGGGCAAGAGTTCTCCTCATCGATTCATGAAACCGCGGCCAGGTTGGTTTCCAACTCGGGCACTTCGATTCGCACGCGGGTGCCCCGTCCCGGCTGGCTGTCGATCCACATGCGGTAGTCGTTGCCGAACAGCACTTTCAGGCGTTCATGCACGTTGCTGACACCGATGCCGTGGTCCAGCACGGTGGCCAGTTTTTCTTCCGGAATACCCACGCCGTCGTCCTCCACCAGCAGATTCAGGCGCGCTCCGCCGCGCCGGGTGCGGATGCGGATGGTGCCCCCTTCTATTTTGCCGCCGATTCCATGCTTGATGGAGTTCTCCACCAGCGGCTGCAGAAGCATGCTGGGGACCAGCATGTCGAGCGTGTCTTCGGCCACGTCCTTTTCAAACCGCAGCTTGTCGCCGAAGCGCACCACTTCGATCGCCAGGTAGTCTTCGATGAAGCTCAGCTCCTCGCGCAGGGTACTGAAGTTTTCGTGTTTGCGCAGCAGGCGCCGCAGGACTTTGGAGAGCTTCACCACCATCACCCGCGCCTGGTTGGGGTCGGTGCGGATGAGCGAAGATACGGAGTTGAGGGTGTTGAACAGGAAGTGGGGGTTGATCTGGCTGGTGAGGGCGGCCAGGCGGGCTTCCACCAGCAGGCGCTGCTGCTCCTCGAGCTTCTTTTCGTTGCGGGTGTTGTTCCAGATCTTGAGCGGAATGGTGACGGCGAAAATAGTCGCGAGGTAGAGCGCCACCCAGGTCAGGGGACGGTCGCCGCCGGGCGGGTGGAGGCGGAAGACGCTGGCTATATCGCCGCCGCCCAGGCTGGATTGGGCGAGGATCTGGCGCAGAAACTCCGCCACCAGGATGGAGGCAAACAGGAGCAGGTGAAAGGCGGTGCGTTGGTAATTGCGGCTCTCCTTGAAGAATCGCCAGATGTTGAGATCGAAGTAAGGGGAGAAGCGCCAGATTTCTTCGGGATCGGGCGCCAGGTCGCGCACCAGGCCACCCAGCACGCCGACGCCTGCCAGCAGAGGCAAGGTGAGCAGTTCGCGGCCGGGGAAAAGCGCGGGCAGCGAGATGAGCACACCGGAAACCAGGCCGGTGACGTAGCCGCCCAGGATACCTGCCAGGAAGGCGCCCTCCAGACCCAGGTCCGCGCCGCTGTAAGTGTCGTGACCGGCCACGCGGGTGGCGACGCTGGCGCCGAAGACGACGCTCAGCCAGATCGCCAGTTCCAGCCGCTCGCCGAGCGTGCGGTTTTCCCGCATCAACATGGCCTTAAAGCGGTTGGAACGCGCCAGAACGCTGGCGATGGCAGCCATGGCGGCCAGCTTGACCAACAACGTAACCAGGTAGCCTTGCAGCATGAGTGCCGGAAGCCATTATAATGGAAGGACTAAGGGTTCCCCAAACGAGATCATGAACAATCACTCCGCGGGGCCGCTCGAAAAGGTGGCCGAAGCGGACTTTCCCACCGAATTTGGCGCGTTCCGCATCTACGGCTTTCGGGGCGGCTACGGCGGCCCGGCGGAGGCGCGGGCCGAAGAAGCGGTCGCCTTGAAAATGGGCGATCTGGCGGGCGAGGCGCCGCTGGTGCGCATCCACTCCCAATGCCTGACGGGCGACGTTTTCCACAGCTTGCGTTGCGATTGCCGGGCGCAACTGGAAATTGCCCTCGAGAGCATCGCGCGCGAGGGCCGCGGCCTGCTGATCTACGAGGCCCAGGAAGGTCGCGGGATCGGCCTGCTCAACAAGCTGCGGGCCTACGAGTTGCAGGATCGGGGCGCCGACACGGTGGAAGCTAACGAGCAACTGGGCTTCGAGTCCGACCTGCGCAGTTACGCGTTGCCGGGGGCGATTCTGCGCTATTTCGACCTTGAGCGAATCCGCCTGCTCTCCAACAACCCGGGGAAAGTCGAGGCCGTCGAAGGCGCCGGCGTGCGGGTGGTGGAGCGGGTGCCGTGCCTGGCTCACGTGATCGACACGCGCGAGGCGTATCTCCGCACCAAGAAGGAAAAGATGGGACACCTGCTGGAAGGTTTTTAGGCGGGCGGCGCGATGCGGCTTGGAGACGCCGGACCGGGCATGCCCGGCCCCTGCGGGGGAAAAGAGCGGTTGGCGTATTCTCGAGACGCCGGATGGAGCCGGCTGTGGCTGGCGCTGCCGCTGACCATCTACCTGCTGCTGCCGACGCGCAATTACTACTGGGACGGGGTGGCGTTCGCCATCAACGTGGAAAAGCAGCTCCCGCTCAGAGACACGCTCCACCCGAATCATCTGATCTATACGGCGGCCCACGTGTGGCTGTACCGCGCGGCGCTGTTGATCGGGATCGAAACGCGCGCGCTGTTCCTGATGCAGTTCGTCAACAGCATGCTGGCCGGGGCCGGCGTGGCGCTAATCTACCGGGCGCTGCGGCGCAGGGCCCTCCGGACGGAGAGCGCGATTGCGGGCGCGCTGGCGTTCGCTTTTGCGGCCACCTGGTGGAAATTCTCGACCGACGCGAATGCGTACATCCCCTCGATCTTTCTCATCCTGTGCGCGAACGATCTGCTCGAAACCAGGCGCAGAGTGGTTTTGGCCGGGGTGACGCATGCAGCGGCGATGCTGTTTCACGAACTGGCAATTCTCTTTCTGCCGATAGCCTTGTGGCGGCTGAAAGAACCGAAGCAGCGCCTGTCCTACGCGGCGTGCTCGCTGGGGCCGACCGGCATGGCTTATGTATTGGCGTACCGGGTGGTGTGCGGACAGTTCAGCGCCGGCGGTCTGGCCGGCTGGGCTATTGCGCATTCTTCGGATGCCGGGTTTTCGTGGTCTCCGGTGCGCGATCTGGGCCTGACGCTCGAGGGCACGCTGCGCCTTTTTTTCGGCGGCAGACTCGACCAGGCGGCCGCGCAGCCAGTCGCCATCATCGCGGCCGTTGCCGTGGTTGCCTGCGTGGTTGGGCTGGCCGTGGGTTGGAAGCGCAGCGGCCCGCTTCGGTTCCGCGTTCCACCGAGAGACCTGTTGCTGTGGACCGGTGTATACCTGGCGTTTCTGTTCGTCTGGATGCCGCAGAACACATTCTACCGGCTGTTCTATTTGGCACCACTGGTACTGGGCGCGTGCTGCGCGGTGGAACGGACTAGAGATGAGCGGGTCAGGATAGATCGTCTTCTGCCGTGGATGGTCTGCGGCGTGCTGTTTCTGTGGAACCTGGTCTTTGCGATTTACCCGCAATCGCGCGTGGAAAACAACGCGGCGCTGCGTTTCGCGCTGGAGCAGCACGATCGTTGGCCGCCGGGCACGCCGATTGCGTTTCATACTTTCCATCCGGACCTGTGGACCATCAGCTACTTCAACCAGCAGGACGCATGGATCGGGCTCGACAAAATGGATCTCGACCGGTTGGAACAGAGCCTGACCGATGCGCGGCAACGAGGCCAGCCGCTGTGGCTGGAAGCGACGGCTTACGAGTTCCTGTCCGCGGACCCAGCCGGCCGGCGCTGGCTCGAATCGCACCCGGCTCCGGCGCTGTTGCGCTTTCGGGATCCGAAGCACGAGTTCCGGTTCTACCAGGTGCCATAGAAGCGCGCGGGTTGGAATCAAGTGGGGTGCCTCTGAAGTGTCTGGGTCGCTTGCCCACCCGCGCGGCTCCGTAACAGAGCCGCACCCGTGAGGCAGCGGTAAAGGAACCTCGGAAACGGGGCGCTAGCGGCTTCCCAGCTTGCGCCGGGCTGTGTGCCCCAAAGCGAGCAGGGCCACGCCGGCCAGCACAAAGGTGGAACTCTCCGGCGCGACGGGCGCTGGGCCGCCGTCCTGATACTCCAGCCCTTCCAACATTTGCGCCGCGGTGGGAGGATTCCCGGTGCTGGCGTTCTCATAGACATAGGCGAGGTCGGAAGCGTTGCCGACACTGGCGGCCAGGTAGGTTGTCGCATAGCTGAGCACCGCTGCGGGGGTCGTATAGCCTCCGGTCGCCTGCTGCACCGTGCCGCTGGTAAACGTCAAGTTCGATCCGGTGTCCACGCCGTCCTCCGCGATCTTCCAGATGGCGAGTTGGAGACCCGCTGCCTGATCACCCGTGGTTGGCGTCACGTTGTCCAACAGCCACGCAATCTGCTCGAGAGCGCCGTTAGTCGTGGGTGAGTTGACGGTGGCTTGGCTCGGCGCAACAACCGTGGTGTTGTAGACGGTGCCCAGGTTAATGTCGGTGAGGAGTTGAACGCACATGGTCGTGCGGTCATAGGTGCCGCTGCTGTCGGTGAGTTGAATGTCGATGATGCCGGCAAAATAGACGTCTGTTGGCGTGAGCGTTCCATCAATGTCTTCATCGATGTAGATGCCGGAGTCACCGAGCCCGACTGAAGTGACCTCAATCGTGTCCGCGGCGGCGATTCCGGACGCTAGAATCGCCGCCGCAAACAGACCGAATACGCATCGAGATGGCTTGAAACCACGCATCGCCAGCCCGAGTTTATCCTGGGGCAAAAACCGGCAAAAGCCCCAAAGGTTCTATGAGGTAGGGGCGATTCCACGCCATTCCCCGAGGTACCAAAAGGGGTACGGTTAACCATGCCGCGTCCCAGAATCAAGAAGATGGAAGACACCCAGCGCGAGGTTAATTAACTCTCATTACCAAGCCGCTACCATTACCTACGGAACTGGATATCGGAACCGGGTGGGGCAGACGGTGCGGACGTCACGAGTGTTACCTGCCTTTCAACTGCTCGGGCAGCACGGCGTAACCTTCGGGCGGGGGGAACAGGGATAGCAGCAGTTCCAGGCGGCGGCGTAGATAGCGGCTGGGCATCTGGCGCGGGCCGGTTTCCACGTCGATATCGCAGCAGGTGCCGTGCAGGTACAGGGTCAAGGTATCTTCGAAGGCCTGCCGCGCGTAGTCGCGAAACAGCTTGGTCTCCTTGCGCACGTTGGTCTGGCGCCGCACCAGGGCCTGCTTGAGATGCCAGCCTTTTTCCTCCACCTCGCCGTGAACCTCGGCGCTCAATTCCTCGCGGATGGCGCGAAAGAAGCGGTCCTGCACTTCCTGGCTCCAGCGATCGGCGGTCAGGGCCGCCAGCGCGTTATAGAGCCGGTAATGATATTCGGCGACCTCACCGTCCTTGATGCCGAAGGCGAGCACGGTGCATTCGGCGAGGTCGCGGCGGCAATAGGCGAGATAGCGGCCTTCGGCGGGGCGCTCGAAGCGGACGGCGTCGCCCTCCTTGCCGTTGCCGCGCTCGAGATACGGCGCCAGGATGATGCCCACCGGCGGCAGCAAGGCCAGCAGGGTGGGCGAAAGGGCGGCGATCGGGTCATTCAGGTATTGCTTGAGATCGTCTTCGGGTACAGGCAAAGTGGAAAAGTAAGAAAACTTAGCCGTAAGCGGAATCATCTCGCCGCGAAAACGCGCTGCCAGATCGTCCACCGTCAATCTCGATCCCTCTGTTTCGGCTGGCATGGCCCGAATCGATTGTAACAACACGGCGGGGTAAACTTGGAACGGGTGCCGCGGAAAATTCTGGTATCGGCGGGCGAAGCCTCGGGCGACCTCTACGCCTCGCTGGTGATCGCCGAACTGCGCCGGGCGCCTGGCGGCATGGATTGCTTCGGCTGCACCGGGCCGCGGTTGCGCGCCGAAGGGGTGCGCACGGTGGTGGATGCGGCCGATCTGGCGGTAGTCGGCGTGCTCGAAGTGGTGGGCCACCTGCCGCGTATCTGGCGCGAATACCGGAAGCTGGTTGCCGCCGCGCGCGCCGAAAAGCCCGACCTGGCCATCCTCACCGATTCACCCGATTTTCATCTCCCGGTGGCGCGCCGCCTGGCGGCCCAGGGCATCCCGGTGGTTTACCTGGTGGCGCCGCAAGCCTGGGCATGGCGGAAGGGCCGCGTGAAGACGCTGCGTCGCGCCGTCACGCGCCTGCTGTGCATCTTTCCGTTCGAGGAGGAGTTTTTCCGCGCGGCCGGGGTGAAGACGACCTACATCGGCCATCCGCTGGCCGGATTGGTGAAGCCGTCGCTCAGCCGGGATGAGTTTTTCAGGAAACACGGATTCGATCCGGCCCGTCCATTGATATCGGTGCTACCCGGAAGCCGGCGTGGAGAAGCGGCGCGGCACCTGCCTGCGCTGGTGGAGGCGGTGCGCATCCTCAGTCGCGAGGAGGCACTGAGTTTTGTCTTACCCGCTTCGGTCACCACCGGGGCCGGGTTCTTCTTGAGCCGCGTGGGGGATGCGCCGCTGCGGGTGATCGAGGGGGAAAGCTGGGATGCCATGGCGCACTCCACGCTGGCGCTGGCGGCCAGCGGGACGGTGACCGTCGAGGCTGCCCTGCTGGGTGTCCCGATGGTGACGTTCTACAAGGTAACCACCCCCAGTTGGCTGCTGGGGAAGTTGCTGGTGAAGGTGCCTTACTACTCGATGGTCAACCTGATTGCGGGACGGCGGGTGGTGCCGGAGCTGATGCAGGGCCGGATGACCGGCGCTCGCATCGCCCAGGAAGCGTTGCGGCTGTTGCGCGAGCCGGACCGGCGGGAGCGCATGTTGGCGGGCCTCGCAGAGGTGCGGCGCCGGCTCGAGC
>JBAVIH010000473.1:0-2929 GCA_049686695.1 Bryobacteraceae bacterium
CGGCGGATCAGTTCCAGCACGATGGCCTTCTTGCTGCCCTCGCGCGCCGTGGGCGCGGCGTCCTTGGAGGTGGCAGCCTTCCTCGACCTCTTGCCCTTCGGGGCAACGTCGGCCGCCTGTGGCGTAACGGGGGCGCACAGTGGCTGGATGGCCTTCCAGATCCGGGCCACGGCGCTCTTGCGGTCGGTGAACTTCTTGACCGGCTTGAGATCGCCGCCGAATCCGGCCACCCCCGCGAAGCTGTTCCAGATTTGGACCAGGCGGTCGGCAGGCCAGTTGGCGGCGAGCTTGGCGAGTTCCTTTTCGGTGGCGAAGTGCTCTTGGCCTTCGGGGATCTGCTCGGCGTCAGGGAAGGCTGTGATGGCGTTGTCGTTGTCGATGGCAAATAGTCGCATGGTGGTTTCCTCTCTACTGTTCGTTTGCAGGGCGGCGCAGGCGGGCAGCCCCCCGGATGCGAACCTCGCGTCCGGTTGCCAGGTTGGTTCCGTACCAGCCGCCGTACGGCGACTCGCGGGTGATGCGCACCTTGGCCAGCACTCCACTGACTTTGGCGATGTAGATCGATCCGGTTTGTACGTCCTGCTTCTTCATGGCACCTCGATTCATCACTCAGCTCGCCCGGAACATCAAGCGGAATGTTCGCGTTCGGCGCAGAAAAGTGAGTGTGCCGAACGGAAGGCGAAACCATGGCGATGATGGGAGTTTCCCTTCGGGCCTACGCGCGCATGCGCGGATGCAGTTTGCCCGCCGTGCAGAAGGCGATCGCCAGCAAGCGCATCACGACGCTGGCGGACGGGAGCATCGATCCCGACCGCGCCGACCAGGACTGGGCTAAGAACACGTTCGCGGGCCAAACCGTCAACCGAAGGTCACCCACGGAACCGTCTCGCGGCGGCTCCGCGCAGCCGAAGCCTTCGTCGCAACCGCCTGTCATTCCCCAGTCAGGTGAGGTATCGAGCGATCCGGTTGCGGCGTACCTGCGCGCGCGTGCCGTCAACGAGACGTTCAAGGCGAAGGTATCGCAACTGGAATACGAGGAGCGCGCGGGGAAGCTGATCCAGGCGGTGCGCGCGTCGGAATATGCCGCGACGTTCTCCGCAATCGTCAAGGACGGTCTCATGGCGATGCCCGATCGCCTGGCGCCGATGTTGGCGGCCGCTAACGACGAGAAGGTGATCCATCGCATGCTGGTGGCCGAGGTTTCAGCTCTGCTGCGGAAAGTGAGCAAGGCAGTCGCGGACGCGGGTCTGTAGGATGCAGCCGTTCTCCATCCATGAAGTCGGCGCCGCGGCGATGCTGCCTCCGCGCGACATCACGGTTTCTCAATGGGCCGACGAGAACCGTGTGCTGACCGGCGCCGCGGCGGCTGAACGAGGGCAGTGGCACACCAGGCCCTATCAGCGCGAGCCGATGGATGTCCTCAGCCCCGGCCATCCTTGCCGGCAGGTGGTGCTATGGTCGGCAGCTCAACTTCTGAAAACCGAGGTGCTGCTCAACTTTATCGGCTTCATCGCCGACGTGGATCCGGGCCCAGTGCTCGTGGTGGAACCTCGCACCGAGGATGCCAAAGCGCTGTCGAAGGACCGCGTGGCGCCCATGTTCCGAGCTACGCCGGCGCTGCGCGGGAAGATCGCGCCCGTCAAATCTCGCGATTCGAACAACACCACGCTGCACAAGGTACTCGCCAATGGCGCCGGGCACATCACACTCACCGGGGCCATCTCGCCCTCGGGGCTGGCCATGCGGCCGATCCGGTACGCGCTGCTCGATGAGGTGGATCGTTACCCGGCGAGCGCGGGCACTGAGGGCGACCCGGTGTCGCTGGCCGTCCAGCGTACGGCCGAGTTCGCGCACAACAAGAAGATCGTCATGGCATCCACGCCGACGATCAAGGGTATCAGCCGGATCGAGCTCGCCTGGCGGGAAAGCGACCAGCGCGATTACTTTGTTCCCTGCCCGCGGTGCGGATACTTCCAGGTGCTCGTGTTTGGCGATGGCACGGGGCCAGGCCTGGTGTGGCAGGAGGGGAAGCCCGAGGAAGCGATGTATCGCTGCGCCGGCTGCAGCGAGCTGATTCCGCACCACCAGAAAGCAGAGATGGTGGAGCGCGGCGAGTATCGCGCGGCGATTCCGTCCTCACCGATCCCCGGATTCCGCGTGTCGCAGTTGATCTCGTCAAAGAAGTCCTGGGGCGAGGTTGCCGTGGAGTTTCTGGCTGCCAAGAAGTCACCCGAGACGCTCAAAGCGTTCCTGAACACGGTCCTGGCGGACTTGTGGGAAGAGACCCACGAAGTGCCGACCGATGCGCACGCGTTGTGGAACCGCTGTGAACCGTTCGAAGCAGAAGTGCCGGAGGGAGTTGCGCTCATCACGGCCGGCGTGGATGTGCAGGCCGACCGGCTCGAACTCGAGATTGCCGGGTGGGGGCGCGACGAGGAATCGTGGTCGATCGCCTATCACGCGATCCCCGGTGACGTGACCCGCAACGAGGTGTGGGATCACCTGGAAGGACTGCTGCTCTCCGAGTACCTGCATGCCGCCGGGCTGCCGATGCGGATCGTCGCCACGTGCATCGACTGCGGGTTCAAGGATGCCACCGTGCTGCATTTCACGCGCGACCGGTACAACCGGCGCGTGTACGCCACCAAAGGGCGCGCAGGCGAGTCGCCGATCTGGCCGCGCAAGCCTAGCCGCAAGAACCAGACTCCGTTCTTCATGATCGGGGTGGATGCGGCGAAGACCGCGATCTATGACCGGTTGAAGATTCGCGATCCGGGGCCGGGATACTGTCACTTCCCGATCGGGCGGGACCTCGAGTACTTCGAGCAACTCACCGCGGAGAAGAAGTACACGCGATACCACAACGGGTTTCCCCGGCAGGAGTGGCGGAAGCCGGCGAACGCTCGCAACGAAGGGTTGGACACGCGGG
>JBAVIH010000474.1:0-1868 GCA_049686695.1 Bryobacteraceae bacterium
GGCTTACCGTCCGGTCCGTTTTGCGCCTGCTCGGCGTCGTCGATTCTTCCCAGAAGAAACGTCGCGAACCCCTGGGCGTCGCTTCCGTTGTAAAAATAATCGCCGTACTCATCGCCCAGGTTGAACGTGATGTTGTCCTGATAGCTGAGACGGCGCCCTTCGACGCCAACCTTGACGGTGTGCCGGCCGAGTATCCACGACAAGTTATCGCCGATCTCCGCGGTGGCATTCCTATTCACGCGCGGGTGTCCGTACGGATTTGTCTCGCCTCCCATAATGTCGCCGATGTAGAAGACCGGGACGCCACCCAGACCGTTCTTCGGCGCCCCCGGCAAACCTTCGATTCCGGCGTCTTGGACGATCGAACTGCCCTGCGCCGCCTCGGGGTAACCGAAAGTGAAGTTCGCGCGGGTAAATCCGAAGCGAAGCTCGTTGATCAACGTTGGCTTGATGATCCAGTTATAGGAAGCGGCAATATTTGTAAGGTCGGAATCGGTTGAGAACGGGCCCATCAGAGGGTTGTAGGCCGAATCGCCCGCGCCACCGGCGCCGATCGCGGCATCGGTCCCGACCGAAGCGATGGTCTTCTGGGTCACGCGCACCCACACGTGGTGATTCGCGCTGAAGTTGTGATCCAGGCGCCCGTCGAAGCCGTCGTTGGAGTAAGTTCCCGGGAATGACGTCACCAGGTTGGGAGACGTCAGAGCAGTTTCGCTGCTTGTGGGCGTCGGAAACACGGAGGGAATTAGCTTGGCGGAAACCG
Source organism: Bryobacteraceae bacterium (assembly GCA_049686695.1). Taxonomy (GTDB): domain Bacteria; phylum Acidobacteriota; class Terriglobia; order Bryobacterales; family Bryobacteraceae; genus Bog-375. Next base: position 764 of record JBAVIH010000474.1, read on the forward strand.
CGTTGATCTGCGAAGCCGGCACCTTGTTGCCCGGAAGCGGCTGGCCGTTCAAGCCGTCGATGATCGCTCCCGCGCCGCTGAAGTCTCCATTCACCCACGCCGTAGGCGGAGTATTGGCCGAAATCAGCGTGTTGGAGTCGAGGCGCACGCCCTCGTAGTCGAAGTAGAAAAACGTCTTGTTCTTGCCATCGTAAACGTGAGGCAGCAGAACCGGGCCGCCGATCGACGTGCCGAAAGTGTCGGCATCGCCTGTCGGAATGATGCCGCTGATCGGGTCTGCCGAATTCATGTCTTGCCGTTGGAAGTACCAAAACGCGCCGCCGTGAAACTCGTTGGAGCCGCTCTTGCTGATGACTGTGATGTCAGTCGCCTGCGAGAATTCGGCACTGTTGGCTGCGGTATTGACGCGAAACTCGGCGATGCCTTCGACAGACGGGAACAGGTCATGCGTGGGGCCCCCGTAACGCGGAAGCTGAGTGGATATGCCATCGAGAGAGAACGACGTCGCCGTGGGCAACTGGCCCGCAATCGTAATGTTGCCGCCGCTGTCGGTCTCAACACCCGGAGCCAGATCCGCGACCACGATCGGACTGGGACTGGCCGTCGCCCTGAAATTCAGCGGCAGATCCGTGATGGCGTCACCCGACTTCGAATCGGACCGGGTCAGTTGTTCCGCAATGACAGGCGTCCCAATTACCTCAACGGTGGTGGCCGCGGCGCTCGCAACCGCCAGTTGCAAATCGATCGGGAGTTCCTCGCGCGCCTGCAGTACGACATCTTTCCGCTCGGTCACGCTGAAACCGGGAGCGCTGGCCGACACTGTGTAGACGCCGGGATCGAGGTTGACGAACCGGTAGCGTCCCTCGGTGTTCGTTACCAGACTGTGTTTGACCTGGGTCTGCTGATTGGCAGCCTCAACCGTCGCCCCGCGAACCGCCGCGGACGACGGGTCCGTAATGCTACCGTTGATGGTTCCATAAGTCGACTGGGCAAATGCCCCGGCCGCGGCCACGAGACAGAGAACCGCGAAGGCGACTGTGCCTCTCAAAACGAAATGTCTGCTGAGTTCCAACAGGAACCTCCTCAAAATGTTATTAAAGGACGG
>JBAVIH010000475.1:0-3624 GCA_049686695.1 Bryobacteraceae bacterium
CTGCTGGCCAGCGTGGTGGCGCTGGTCACCGCGGCAGTGCCTGCCGCGCCCACCGCCGGCTGGGCCGCCGCCGGAATCTCGCTCAGCATCTTCGCCGTGGCCGCCTTCAGCGTCAACATGTACACGCTGCCGCTGGACGTATTCTCCGGCGCTCACGCGGCGTTCGCGGTGTCCTGCCTGGTGGCTTCCTACGGCGCCGTGCAGGTCGTCGTCTCGCCGGCATTCGGCCGTCTCATCGATCTGTACGGCTACCCGCCGGTCACGGCCATCGCGGCAGTCATGCCGCTGGCCGCTTCTGCGATCCTCTGGAGCACGAGGTCGGTCGAGTGAAGCAGCGGTTCAAACGCTGGATTTTCGGCCTGCTCGGCAAGGATCCCGAGGCGGTGGTGGTGACCTTTTCGACCGGCGATGCCGACCTGTGCCGCCGCATGGCGGAGGAAGTGCGCGCGCTCGAGCCGGATCGCCGCCATTTTGTGGCGACCGAGGCCAACTGGCCGGAACTGCGGCACGAGTTGCGGCGCTATCGGATCGGGCTCGCCCCGGTGATGCTGACTCGGCAGCCCAGCGCGCTGCGCCGCGCGGCGTACCGGCTGGCCCCGCGCAAAATCCTGGCATACAATTCGCGCCTGGAGCGCCATCACCTGCGGCCCAGCCTGGCGTCCTTTCTGTTCTGGCGCGGCGTGCCGCTTGATCGCATCTACCTGCGCCCCTGGTGGTGGCCCTGGCCGAAGCGCGAACGCTCCGTGACGCCCACTGGCGACCGTGTGCTCAAGGGCCGGCCTTGCTCGCCGGAGCGCCGCCGCGTCGCCATCCTCTCGCCGTACTTCCCATACCCGCTCGCTCACGGCGGCGCGGTGCGCATTTTCAACCTGCTGCGCGAGACCGCGCGCGAGTTCGACGTCGAGCTGTTCGCCTTCACGGATGACGATGCCGAGCCGCCGGCCGCCACCGTCCTCGAGTTCTGCGCCCGCGTGGTCCTGGTCACCAAGCCGCGCTACCGCGAGCCGCGCTGGTCCACGCTGCTGCCGCCCGAGGTTCACGAATTCCGCTCGCCCGCCATGCGGAACGCCATCGCGCGCGAGCACGCCGCCTTCGGTTTCGAGGCGCTGCAAGTCGAGTACACGCAACTCGCCCGTTACTCCGGCGACGCGCTGGTGGAACACGATGTCACCTTCGATCTGTTTGCACAGATCGCGCGCCGCGAGCACACCCTCGCCGCTTGGTGGAACTGGTTTCGCTGGCGCCGCTTCGAAACCCGAGCCGTCCGCGCCGCCCGCCGCGTGGTCGTAATGTCGCCCAAGGACGCGGAGATGCTCGGCCCCAAGACGGCCGCCACGGTGATCGAAAACGGTGTCGACCTGGCCCGCTTTCAGCCGGCCGCGGAAACGCCAGGTGAGCGCCTGCTGTTCATCGGCTCTTTCCGCCACTTTCCCAACGTCGCCGCGTATCGCTTCTTCACCGAGCGCGTGTGGCCGTTGCTGCGCGACAAGTTTCCGCAAATGGAGCTGACCGTGGTCTGCGGCCCCGATCCTCTCACCTATTGGCGCGCCTTCGCCGAAACGCCCGAGCCGGCCGCGGACCCGCGCATCCGCCTGCTGGGATTCGTTGCCGACGTCCGCCCACTCTACTGCGAAACCAACCTCGTCGTCGTGCCCACCACCGTCTCCGCCGGCACCAACGTGAAAGTTCTCGAAGCCATGGCCATGCAGCGGTCGGTGGTCTCGACCAGTTCCGGGTGCGCCGGCCTGGGCCTGCTGGATCGCCACAGCGTCTGGATCGGCGACACGCCGGAATCCTTCGCGGCAGGTATCGCCACCCTCATCGCCGACCCTGAGCGCCGCGCCCAAATTGCCGACGCCGCCTTCTGGCACGCCAAACGCAACTTCGACTGGCAGGCTATCGGCGAAAAGCAGCGCGCGCTGTTGCGGGAGTTAGTCATCGGACGAAAAGGTTGACAGACGAAAGCGTCTGTCCCACTTTGCCGACGGGTGGGGCAGGCGCTTTCGCCTGCCAACCGGCTTTTTCCCGATCCCCTACTCCACCACGGCGCCGGCTTTACGGAACGCTTCCTCGACGGCTTCCTTCTCCCAGGCGCAGCTCACGAACAGTTCCTGCCGCGCGCCCGCGCTCAGGGCGATGGCTTTCCATCCGTTTTGCGTTGGCACCGTCACCCGCACACGCACTTTGCCCTTGGCATCGCGCACCGGCCGGATCACGCCCGGAATCACCGAGCGGATTTCCGGGTTCGCCCGCAGCAGTTCTTCGAGCACGGCGCGCACGCCGTCGATGATGCTGTGCTCCACCTTGAGCCGGTCGTGGGCCGTCCTTAGCCGCATTCACGCCCATCCCTCGCCGCCGCGCAACGGCACGAAGCGGCACAGCGTCGACACCCGGCAATCGATCTTTCCGCCGTGCCGGTACACTACGCGCAACTCCTGGTCCTCGAGTTCCCCGACCGGAATCACCAGCCGTCCGGGGTCCCGCAATTGCTCGAGCAACTTGGGCGGCACATCCGGCGCGCCGGCCGCCACCGAAATGGCCGCATAAGGCGCCAGCGGCGCATATCCCAGCGATCCATCGCCGGCAATCACTTCGATGTTGCCGTCGCGGCCGGTGCGCCGCAGGTTTCGCCGCGCCAGTTCGGCCAGCTCCGGGATGATCTCGACCGAAATCACCCGTTCGGCGAGCGCTCCCAACACCGCCGCGGCGTATCCGCAACCGGCGCCCACTTCGAGCACCGTCTCAGTACCATCCAGCTCCAGTTCCGCAGCCATCAGCGCGGTCATGTAAGGCTGCGAAATGGTTTGTCCGTACCCGATCTCGACCGGTGCGTCGCCGTATGCGGTTATCCGCCATATCAGCGGCACGAACTCCTCGCGCGGAATCTCGCCCATCGCCGCCAGCACGCGCGGGTCGTGGATGCCGCGCCGCCGCAGTTGCTTTTCCACCATCGCCTGCCGCTCGCCGGCCCAATTTGGGATCACGCTTCCGCCTCAACCTTATAATAGCGATGATGGCTCATCAGATCACGCTGATCCCGGGCGATGGCATTGGGCCCGAAGTGGCCGATGCGACCGCGCGCGCGGTGGAGGCGACCGGCGCCAGCGTCGAATGGGAACGCGTGGATGCCGGGGCGCGGGCGCTCGCCGAACAAGGCCAGTTGCTGCCCGACGACGTTTTCGCTTCGCTCGAGATGACGCGCGTCGGGCTGAAGGGCCCCACCACCACGCCCATCGGCGGCGGTCATCAAAGCATCAACGTGGTGCTGCGCAAGAAACTGGGGCTGTATGTCAACTTCCGCCCCGTCATCACGCTGCCAGGCCTCAAGACGCGCTTCGACGATCTCGCGCTCGACATCGCCATTTTCCGCGAGAACACCGAGGATCTTTACGCCGGCCTGGAGCACGAGGTGGTTCCCGGCGTGGTGGAGAGCCTCAAGATCATCACCGAGCACGCGTCCATGCGGATTGCCCGCGCGGCGTTCACCTGGTCGCGGCGCGAGGGACGCAAGAAGGTCACGTCGATTCACAAGGCCAACATCATGAAGTTGAGCGACGGCCTGTTTCTGAAGTGCTGCCGCCAGGTGGCCTCGCAGTTTCCGGAGATCGCCTACCAGGAGATGAT
>JBAVIH010000476.1:0-46575 GCA_049686695.1 Bryobacteraceae bacterium
AAGGAACGAATCGGCAACGATATGTCCGCCATACAGCGGGCCTAGATCATCGAAGTTCCTACTCGAATCATCGGGTGGCCGATACGCACGGCGATAAGTCCGCGAAGCCCGGCCACCCGCAACGCACATATATCCTTCTCTTACCCATTCTCAAAGCCCATAGTGTAACCTCAGCGGTGGCAGGTCGGGGACCTGGCTCACCGCTACTCGATAATCGCCTGCATCACCGCGTTTTCGAAATCGCGCTGCACCGGCGGAATCTGGGTCTGAATCATGATGATGGTCACCATTTTCTCCTTGGGGTCGACCCACACCTGCGTGCCGAATGCGCCGTCCCAGCCGAAGCTGCCGTTGGAGACGCGCAGGCCAGCGGCCACGTTGTCTTCCACTATCCCCACGATCAGGCCAAAGCCCATCCCGTGCGCGGGCCGGCCCAGCTTGCCGTTGAACATGTCGCCGACGTGGTTGGATGCCATCAGCTCCACCGTGCGCGGGCCGAGCAGGCGCTTGCCGTTCCACTCGCCGCCGTTCAAAAGCATTTGCGCGAATTGCAGGTAGTCCGCGGCGGTTGACATCAAGCCGCCACCGCCGGAAAAGTACGTCTTACTCGAAAAGCCGTCCTGGTTCGGAACTTTCTCGAGGCCGTTGGGTGTCTTGCGGTAGAGCGTGACCAGGCGCGGCCGGCGGTCGTCGGGCGGATAGAAGAAAGTATCCTTCATGCCGAGCGGCTCGAAGATGCGCGTTCGCAGGAATTCGTCATAAGCTTGGCCGGAGACAATCTCGACGATGCGCGAGAGCGTGTCGGGGCCGGCCAGGCCGCTGTACGCCCATTGCGTTCCGGGTTGGAAATCGAGCGGCATCGTCGCCAGCTTCGGCACGTAGCTGGCCAGCGTGTCGGCAGGCCCGCGCGGCGCCAACTTGGGCAACTGGGTTGCGCCGAGGCCTCCGCTCACCAGGCCGGAGGTGTGGGTGAGCAGGTCGCGGATGGTGATTTCGCGGTTGGCCGGAACCAGGTAGAATTCGGGCTCGGCCGCCGCGATGGGCGGCGCGCCCACGGGACGTTCGCGCGGCATCGCCACTTTCATCTCGCGGAACTCGGGCACGAATTTCGAAATCGGATCGTTCAAACGGATCTTGCCCTCTTCCATCAGCATCAGAACGGCCACGCCGGTGATCGGCTTGGTCATCGAAGCCAGCCGGAAGATGGTGTCCTTTTCCATTGGCTTTTTCGATTCGATGTCCATCAGGCCGTGCGCTTCGAAGTGGACCACGCGGCCGCGGCGCGCAACCAGCGTGACGGCGCCGCAGATCTCTCCCGCGTCGACGTGGCGCTGGATCGATTCGTGGATCCGCTTCAGGCGTTCGGTCGACATGCCGGCATCTTCCGGTTTCGCGGCCGGCTGCGCCAGCAGCGCCAGCGGCCACGCCGCCATCGCGAAAGCGAGACTTCCGAGTGAGATCATATCGGGCTCCTCGGTTCATCTTATCCGCATATGCCCGCGATTGGGGAAGCGACATCGAAGGAGAACAACCGGCAAGCTAAAGCATGCCCCACCGAGGCCGGCCAGTTGCTAACATATCGGGTCGTGATCGTATGAACACCGTGACAGCCGGAACAACCAGTGCAGCCCCGTTTCAACCCGAAAGCGCGCCGGACTACCTGCCACCGGCGATCCTGCGGGAGCTGCAGCTCGGCCGGCTGCGCAGCATCGTCGAGCGGGCCTGGTCCAACGTGCCGCTGCACCGCACGCGCATGAAGGAGAGAGGCCTCGAGCCCGGCGATTTGCAGGGCCTCGACGATATCGCCGCCTTGCCATTCACCACCAAGGCCGATTTGCGCGACACCTATCCCTTCGGTCTGTTCGCCAGCCCGATGCGGGATATCGTGCGCCTGCACGCGTCCAGCGGCACCACCGGCAAACCCATCGTGGTGGCGTACACGCGCCAGGACGTGGATGTGTGGACCTCGGTGATGGTGCGCAGCTTCGCCATGTGCGGGCTGCACGCCGGTGACATCGTGCAGAATGCGTACGGCTACGGGCTGTTCACCGGCGGCCTGGGAGCGCACTACGGCGCGGAAGGCCTGGGCGCCACGGTGATCCCCATTTCGGGCGGAAATACCGACCGCCAGATCATGGTGATGCGCGATTTCGGCGTCACCGCCGTCTGCTGCACCCCCAGCTACTTTCTGCATTTGATTGAGCGCGCCGGCCAGCTCGGCGTGGACATCCGAGAACTGCCCGTGCGCGCCGGCGTCTTCGGTGCCGAGCCGTGGACCGCATCCATGCGCAAGCGCATCGAGAGCGCGGCCGGCATTCAGGCGTTCGACATCTACGGGCTGTCGGAAGTGATCGGGCCCGGCGTCGCGGTCGAGTGCCCGCACCAGGACGGCCTGCACATCTTCGAGGATCACTTCTACCCGGAGATCGTGGACCCCGAAACCGGCAGCGTGCTGCCGGAGGGCGAAGAGGGCGAACTCGTGCTGACCACGCTCAGCAAGCAGGCCATGCCGATGATCCGCTATCGGACGCGCGACATTACCGCGCTGATTCCGGGCGTCTGCCCCTGCGGGCGATCGCTGCGGCGGATGAAGCGGATCGGGCGCCGCAGCGACGACATGCTGATCGTGCGCGGCGTCAACGTATTCCCGTCCCAGGTGGAAGCGGCGCTGCTCGAAGTGGAAGGCACGCTGCCGCATTATCAGATCATCCTCACCTGCCAGCACGGGCTGGATCAGATCGAGGTGCAAGTGGAAGTGACTCCGGAGACGTTCAGCGACCAGATCGGCGTGCTCGAACGGCTGAACCAGAGGATCTCGGACGCGCTCGAGCACGTGCTGGGTATCCGCGCCCAGGTGACGCTGGTCGAACCTCTCACCATTCAACGCAGCGAAGGAAAGGCCCGGCGAGTGATCGACCGGCGAACGGTGCAGCCATGAAACTCCACCAGCTTTCCGTATTTAGCGAAAACAAGCCGGGCCACGTGATCGCGCCTTGCCGCCTGCTGGCCCGCGAAGGCATCGATATCCGCGCGCTATCGCTGGCCGACACCGAGCGTTTCGGCATCCTGCGCATGATCGTCTCGGATTGGGGCAGGGCCAAGGATCTGCTCGAGCAAGCCGGCTCGGTGGTGAAGGTCACCGAGGTGCTGGCGGTCGAAGTGCCGGACCGTCCCGGCGGGCTGGCCGACGTGCTCGAAGCGTTTATCGGCACCGCGATCAACATCGAGTATATGTACGCGTTTCCCTTCGTGCGCGGCGAAAAGGCGGTTCTCATATTCCGCTTCGATCAACCCGACGCCGCCATCGCGCGCCTGCAGGAGCGAGGCTTCCAGGTGCTCTCGAGCGGCGCGCTGGAAGAGAGATAAAAGGTGGGACAGGCGCTTACGCCTGTCAACTGATTTCTTCTTCCTTGCCCGCCTCGCATGCGGTTCCTTACGTCGCTCAACCAGGACGTTGAGATAGTAATCCGCAACAGACCACGGGCCCGCCGGCCAGGGCGGGTTTCCGTCACCGCGGCGTGAGCGGCCGACGCTGCGACTATTTTCGCGCCACCTTCAGGAGCCCATACACAGCCGCGCCCAGGATGACGATCACCATCCCCGGCCACGTAGTTGCCGGCCTATACGCGAACAGGATCAGCAACACCACCGAACCGCCTGCAATGTACGCCGCGGGCAACACCGGATAGCCCCACACGCGGTAGGGGCGCTCGGCATTGGGACGCGTCCGCCGCAACCGGAAGACCGCCGCGATGGTCAATATGTAGAACAGCAGCGCCGCGGAAATCACCCAATCGAGTAAGTTGCTGTAGAGATTTCCGTAATGCTGAGTAACCGGGTTGTAAGTGCGCGGCAGCACCAGCACGGCGGCCCAGATGCCCTGCGCGGTGAGGCCCCAGGCGGGGACGTGCGCGCGGTTCAGCACGCCGGCCGGCGCGAAGAACAAGCCGTCCTTGGCCATCGCGTAATATCCCCGCGCGCCGGCCAGCACCAGGCTGTTGACGCATCCGAAAGTGGCGACCATGATGGCCGCCGCCATCAGGACCGGGCCGTAACCGGGGAAGAGTTTCTCGAGCATGGCGGTGGCGACGCGGTCGGATGGCGCGTGCTGAATTTCGGGAAACGAGAGCACCGCCATGTACGCCAGGTTGACCAGCAGATAGAGCCCGACCACGGCCGAACACCCCAGCGCCAGCGCCAGCGGAAGATTGCGCTTGGGATTGCGCACTTCGCCGGCCACCATGGTGATGTCGTGCCAGGCATCGGCCGCGAACATCGATCCCGATTGCGCCACCGAAATCGCCACCACCAGCCCGAAGATGCTCGCCGCCGGCACGCCCAGCGCCGGATCGAACGCACCCAGGCGGAACATGTTGGTGAAATTCGTGTGCACCGCGGCTGCGTTCCACCCCATCGCGAGGCCCACCACGACCAGCGCGCCCAGCGCCAGCGTCTTGGCCGAGGTGAAGATGGTCTGGACAATTCTGCCGTATTCGAGGCCGCGCGTGTTGGTCCAGGTGAGCAGCGCGATGACGCCGATCGCCACCGCCTGCGCGGTGGAAAGCGAAAACGCGTAGCCCGACGAGACGTGAATCGGCCGGATCAAATAGCGCTCCTCGGCCACCGCCGGAAGCACGATCGAAGAAAATCGCGCGAACGCCACGGCCACCGCCGCGATGGTTCCGGTCTGGATCACGGTGAAGAAAGTCCACCCGTACAGAAAGCCCCACAGTGGCGAAAAGGCCTCGCGCAGGTAGATGTACATGCCGCCCGCCTGCGGCATCATGGCCGCCAGTTCGCCGTAGGAAAGCGCCGCCGCGACTGTCAGCAGGCCGGTGAGCACCCACGCCATCAGCATCCATCCGGGGCTGTTGATGAGCCGCGACATATCGGCCGAGACGATGAAGATCCCCGAGCCGATCATCACCGCGATCACCACCAGCGTGGAATCGAAAAGACCGAGGCCTTGCACGAATTGCTGTTCGGGTTGGTTTGGGGCGATGGGTTGGCTCATGTTTCTTGTGGACGCCTGGAGGCCGCTACGCGAGCGCGCGCTTCGCATATGCGAAGCTTCTCTTGACATCCTCCGCGCGGCTCAGTGGGCTCTTGTAGTCGTTGTCGATGTAGCCGCGGATCGGCCACTTCCGGTCGCGAATCAGTTGCAGAATCGCCGCAATCGGCGTATCGCCTTCGCCCCAAGGCACGCTGACGCCGGCCTTGGTGCGGTCCTTCAGGAAAAGCTGAAAAATGCGGTCGTGATGATCCCGGACGAACTTCAGCGCGTCAATACCGCCGCCAACTGCGTCGCCGATATCGATGGTGATGCGGAAGTTTTTCGAAAGCGCCGCTCCCTCCTCGTAGTTCTCGGGCCGCGCGATCTGGTCGGGATTGGTGGGATGCATAGTCGGAATCCCCTGCAACCCCACCAGCAGATCGTGGCGCTCGGCTATCGGCGCCACCCGCCGTGCTATGGAAAGAGGGCTGGAAAGGGTCACGATTCCCGCTCCAAGCGCCTTGGCGATCTCGAAGGTGCGGTTCAGTTCCTCATCGCTCGAACCTGGGTTGGCGCTGAAGGCCGTAATCGTGATGCCGGCATCTTCGAACTTCCGGCGGATCTGGCGAAAATGCTCGAGCGAAACCGAGAGGCTCCATTTTCCGATCTCGGCTTGCGCCTGGGCTCTTTGGCCGGCGTCCGGCGCCGCTCGAAGGTGGCGGACCAGTTCCGGCGGCTCGATCAGAGGCGACCAGATTTCACACTCGCCGAGTCCGGTGTCCACCATCGAGGCGATCACCACGTCGAGAATCCCCTCGAGCGGCAGCCCGTTAAAGCTGTAGCTCTGGAGCCCAAACTGTACTCCGCGGATTCGCGACTCGATCTTCGCCCCCATCAACGACAAAGGCACTGCCGCCAAAGCGGCCCGTCCGAACTGGCGTCTGGTATACATGCCCGACTAGAATAACTCATCGAGAATCCTGGAGCGAGACGACATCCGCGCTTGGGGAAAACGAATTCGGGGGAAAGCGGAAAATCCGCGCGCGGAAAATGCCCCACCGCGCCGCCGCCAACTGAAGCGAAGTCCCCAGAACGCCGAGCCCGTACACCGCGCTGCGGCGGAAGTTGATGGATGAGGCCTCGGCGAAATAGCGCGTGGGGCAGGAGATCTCGCCGATGCGCGCTCCGATCAGTATGGTCTGCGCCAACATCTGGTTGTCGAAAACGAAGTCGTCCGAATTGCGTTCGAGCGGCAGCGCTTCGAGCAACTGGCGGCTGAAAGCGCGGAATCCGGTGTGATACTCGGAGAGCTTCGCCCCGGTCAGCAGGTTCTGCACCGCGGTGAGAAACCGGTTGGCCACGTACTTGTAGCGCGGCATTCCCCCGCGCAGCGCCCCGCCGCCCAGGATGCGCGACCCGAGCGCCAGATCGTAAACGCCGTAAGCGATCATGGTGGCGATCGGCGTCACCAGCAGCGGGTTGTACTGGTAATCGGGGTGCAGCATCACGATCACATCAGCGCCGCGCTCCAGCGCGATGCGGTAGCAGGTCTTCTGATTGCCGCCATAACCGCGATTCTCGGGATGGACTTCGACCGTGAGCCCCAGCCGCCGCGCCACGTCGGCGGTGGAATCGCGCGAATGATCGTCCACCAGAATGCGGTCGTCCACGATGTCCGGCAGTTCCCGCACGGTGGCCCCCAACGTCGTCTCGGCGTTGAAGGCCGGCAAAACCACGGCGATGCGTTTTCCGTTGATCAAGGCCGCACTCTCTAGCAGTGTATCCGGTTTTGTGGACCATGCGCGGAAACCCGGACAGAGGCGCCAACAGCCGGACCCGCCGTTTACAGCACCGGCGAATCGTCGCCCAACATCGCCCGCCTCACGATCTTGATCGGCGGCGTGCCTTGCTTGATGAAGGAATCGTGGAATTCCTGCAATGAGAATTGCGCGCCCTTCTTTTTCTTGTAATCCTCGCGCAGTTTCAGGATCTGCAACTTTCCCAGCGTGTAGACCAGGTAAGTGGGGTCCGAGGTGCCGCGCTTGGCTTCCTTCTCGGCCACCGGGCGCACCTGGTAGCCTTCCTTGACGAAAAACTCCACCGCTTCCTCGACGGTCATGTCGCCGGTGTGCATCTTGATCCCGGCGATGAAGCGGGCATTGCGCAGCAGCGCGTCCTGCAACTGGCCCAGGCGCAGCTTGCGGTCGCCGTTGCCATAGCCTTCGTCGAGCATCATCTGCTCGGTGTAATGCGCCCAGCCTTCGGCGTTGGAGGCGCAGCCGGCCAGTTTGCGCACCTTGGTCGGCACCTGCTTCAGCCAGAGGAATTGCATGTAGTGGCCGGGGAAAACCTCGTGCACCGCGGTGCTGATGATGGTGCCCCGGTTGAAGCCCTGCATGTACTCCTCCACGTCCTTGGCCGCCCAGCCGGGGTCCGGTAGCGTCACGTTGAAAAAGCCTTCCGTGGCCACGTTCTCGTAAGGACCGGGAGTGTCCATCGACGCCGTGGTAAGGGCGCGCATGAACGGCGGCGTCTCTTCGACGATCGGCGGCACCGGCGATGGAATGGTGATGATGTGGTGCTGCTCGAGGAACTCGCGCAGGCCTCCCAGCACGCCGCGGAACGTGTCGAGCAGCTTACCCGGCTCCGGATGGTCGCTTTCGAGCTCCTCGAGAATCTGCTGCGGCGTGCGCTTGGGATCGATCTCGGCCGCCACCCGCCGGAACCATTCCTGGTTGTGGCGCAGGTTTTCGTAGCCGATGGCCAGCAGCCGGTCGAGCGGCGTATCCACCATCTCGTCATAGAGCAGCTTCTTGCGATAGTTCTCGGCGCCGATGCGGAAATCGCCGGTGGACCGCGGCAGCAGATCGTTCTTGAGCCAGGTCTGATAAGCCTGGAGCGCCTCGATGACCGCCTGGTTGGATTGATGGAAGTCGGCCACCAGCGCCTGATCGGCAACCGTCTTGAACGCCGCCGGCACGTCGTTCTGGAAGAAGCCGACGATGCCCGGCACCTGCTCCAGCGCAACCTCGGTGTACACGCGCGGCGGGTTGGCGAGGTTCTCGCGCGCCGATTGGAGCATTCGCGGTATCAGCCGCTCGCGCGCCACCACGGACTTCAGGCGCGCGGCCGCCGGCGCGTAGTTGCGGCTCATGATGACGAAGATCGCGCCGGCCGCGCCGGAAGAATACACGTCGGGATTCTTCTCCCACGAGCGAATCGTCTCGATCCCCAGAAGCTGGCCGCGGATCTGGGAGAGCAGCAATTCGCGGTCGGCGGCAACGAAGGCCGACAGGCCGCGCGCGTCGAACCCGGCGACTTCGGTTTCGAAACCGCGCAGGGCGGCGATCTCGGCCTGGATATCGCTGCGCGCGCCGGTGGCGAGTAGCGGATCGTACTGATGGAAGCCCGCCTGCGTACCAGCTTCCGGCGCATAGCGGAAAACCGCCTCGGTGTAATAACGGTCGGCCAGCTTGTCAAACATCGCATCGCGGCTTTGCGCCAGGCAGGCGGCCGCCGACCCCAGTAGAAGAGCGATACGCGAGATTCTCATGTTGAAAGGTTACCATTGCGGATGATTTCCGTTTACGATTAAAGGCGTAAGAATCCAAGAAACGACCGCTTATAAAGTCGGGAGCGCCCGATCCCTCCCCGTCTTACTGCGTCGGCGGCTCGCGGGCGATGGTGCCCAGGCCGGCGTACTCTTCCTTCACCTTCACCACCTTGTCGCCTTTGAAAGTGACGAAGGTGATTTTACCGGGCGGAAGGCCGTAGACCCAATCCTCGAGTTCCACGCCGTCGGCGGTTTCGCGCGACTTGTGGCCCGGGCGGCCGAGCGCCATCACCACCTGATCCCGAGTCATGCCTTCCAGCGCGCGTTTGTCCTTGATGGCCGCCTTCTCGACGGGGGTGAGGGTTTCGGCGTAGATTTCGGCGGCGCTGTGCTTTTCGAAATCCAGCACCGGCGCCAGCATCTTCTTCACGTCGGACGCCTTCATCGGCTCCAGCGGCTTGTGAAACAGCAGCACCAGGTAGGTTCCGCTCTTGGCGTTGGAATCGCCGGAGGCGACGGGGGCCATGGTGGGATTGGCGGAAGGGCCGGCGCCGACCTGCGCGTTGCTGTACCAGTGGCGTCCGCCCGCGAAGCCGCCATTGATGTCGAGCACCAGGCGGTCGGATTCGATGGTCACCTTGGTGATCTGCACCGTATCGCCCTGGCGCGCGGCGGGACCCTCGCGCTTGGCGACGGCCGACCACGCGGTCTTGTCCCAGGTGCCATCGGTGTTGACTTCGAGCGGCTTGCGCGAACGCGGCAGCAGCACCTTTGCCTTGGCATATTCGAAGTCGAGCCCGCGGTCGAGTTCGACGCGATCCTGCCAGGTGAGCTTGTCGGCGGCGCCCAGCGCGGGAGCCAGCGTCAGGATGCCGAGGGCCGCGATGGTTCGCATAGAATCTCTTCCGCCGGCGGGCCATCGAGAGCCGAGGTTTGCCGGCGCACCGGCGCTTTCCAGACGTACACCCATAGCGCCACCAGGGCGGCGGAGGTAAGCACGCTGGCTTCCGGACCGTAATCGCCGCCGCTCCACAGCTTGCCGGCAGACCACGCCATTGCGTAGCCCGTCACCTTCATTGTAAGCCCGCTCAGATTCACGCCGAACAGCGGCAGGGCGAGGTTCCATCCGAAATGCAGGCCGATGGGCAGCCACAGGTCGAGGCTGCGCCAGTACGCATAGCCGAACAGGATGCCGAACCCGGCGGTGTTGACGATGGCGAACCAGGTGGCGTGCGGGTTGCCGCCGTGGAGCAGGGCGAACACCACGCCTATGGGCAGAATGGTGGCGAAGGGCCCGATCGCCTTGACCAGCACCTGAAATCCGTAGCCGCGAAAGAAAAGCTCTTCGCCCGCCGCGCCCATGGCCAGCACGACGGCCAGGAACACCGCACCGCTCCAGGAACCCGGATCGGCCGGCGTGGGCGCAATCCGCGCCGCCCCCACCAGAAGCGGGAGAATCAGCACCAGGCAGGCTGCCGCCACGCCACCTGCCAGTCCCAGTGCCAGATTGACGGCCGAGGCGCGCCGCCACCACAGCCCGGCATCCCACAGCCGGCGACCGTGGTGGATCCGCAACGAAATCCAGTTGGCCAGCGCCGCGGCGAGCAGGAGGGGAGCCGTCATGCCCACCAGGTACACGCCCAGCCACTGGAACATCGTCGCGAGCGAGATCAGAGCCAGATAATACAGGGCCACATAAAGCAGCACCTGGAGGACGATGCGAAGGGGATCGGAACGGGCCGTCATCGGGGCAATTCAAAGTCTAGCGCGATGCGGGATGACGCGGGTGCGGTTCGCCGGTGGCTCGCCGGCGAACTGAGCCCCGGCGGGGGCGAAAGAAGGAAGCCCAGTGCGCGAGCACTGG
The DNA here is from genome assembly GCA_049686695.1 of Bryobacteraceae bacterium. Classification (GTDB taxonomy): domain Bacteria; phylum Acidobacteriota; class Terriglobia; order Bryobacterales; family Bryobacteraceae; genus Bog-375. The sequence goes on from JBAVIH010000476.1 coordinate 10,411, forward strand.
GAATTCAGCATCGAATCAAGCAGCCCCGGAACGGGGCGAAAGGATCATCCGTAGTACGCTATGCATATACGCTGTGTATTGCGAACCGGAAGCATGGCGAAGAAAGCATCCGCATCATTTCAGCCCGCGCGGCTGAAAAGCATGAGATCCGAAGATATCGGGAACAGGCAATGGACTGAAAAGGAGCGCCAGGCCCTGCGCCGGGTTGCCGGGCGCCAGGCGGCGGACGACTCGCACATCAACCTCGAAGACATCCCGCGCCTGACCGATGAACAGTTGGCAAACATGGTGCGGCTGCGGGACGCCAGACCGCCGAAAGTGGCAGTCAGCGTGCGCCTGGACGCCCAAGTCCTCGACTGGCTGAGGTCCAAGGGCGAAGGCCATCTGACGCGCATCAACGACATCCTCGCGAACCTGATGGAAGCCGAGCGGCGGGTGCGGCCAGGCAGGTAACGGGGGGCCGGATAACTCTACCGCAACAAATCCTCGAGCTGAATCCTCGAGTCGGTGCGGGCATCGCGGTATTTGACGATCACGGGGGTGTAGACGGAGATGCCCCACTCCTTGCCGGGCGCGCTGGTGAGGGCGCGGGCGCCGGCCACGATCACGGCCTCTTCCGGGATCACCAGCGGCCCCTCCGCCGTCGCGCGATGTACCGTGTTGCGCACCAGATCGTAAACCGGCGTCGAAGCATTGAGAATGGTGCCGGTGCCCAGCACCGCGCGGCGCTTGACGATGACGCCTTCATAGACGCCGCAGTTGCCGCCCACCAGCACCTCGTCTTCCACGATCACCGGCATCGCCCCTACCGGCTCCAGCACGCCGCCGATCTGGCTGGCGGCCGAAATGTGGCAGTTCTTGCCGACCTGCGCGCAACTGCCGACCAGCGCGTGCGAATCGATCATGGTTCCATCATCCACGTAGCTGCCCACGTTGATATACATGGGCGGCATGCAGGTGACGCCTTTGCCAATGTAGCAACCGTCGCGAATGCTGGAGCCACCGGGCACGATGCGCACGCCGCTGGCCGCGGTCAGGCGCTTCACCGGGTAGGTGGATTTGTCGAAAAAGGGCTGGCGGCTCGCGTCGATCGACATGTCGATCACGCCGCCCATGCGGAAGCCGAGCAGGATGCCTTTCTTGACCCAGGCGTTGACGCGCCAGCCGTCGGGCGAGCCGGCGTCCGGCTCGGCGGCGCGCGCGCGGCCTTCGTTCAGCGCGGCCTTGAACTCGGCGAAGAGGCGGAAGTGGGCGTCGGTGTAAGCGGCGGGCCTTTCGTCGTAGAGCCGTTCGATCTCAACCTGCAACCGGCACGCTCCCGAGCAGGCCCAGGCTCTCCAGCACTTTTTCGATCCGGGCCAGGTTGGCGGCGGCGGGCGGGCACAGCGGCAGACGCCAGACCGGTTCGAGGAGGCCCATCAACGCCATCCCCGCCTTCACCGGAATCGGGTTGGCTTCGATGAAGTTGACATTCATCAGCGGCAGGTAGCGGGACTGGATCTGCCTGGCCGCGGCGAAATCGCCGGCGAGACACGCTTGCGCCAGCCGCGCCATCGGACCCGGAATCTGGTTCGACGCCACCGAGATGATGCCGCGGCCGCCCAGCGCCATCAGCGGAATGGTGACCGCATCGTCGCCTGAGAGCACGATGAAATCCGCCGGCACTTCGTGCAGCACGTTCACCATTTGAGAAATGTTGCCGGAAGCTTCCTTGACGCCGGCGATGTTCTCGATTTGCGCGAGGCGCCCGAGCGTGGAGGGTTCCACGTTGACGCCGGTGCGGCTCTGCACGCTATAAACCACCAGCGGCAGGCGGATGGCGCCGGCGATGGCTTCATAATGCCGGAAAAGGCCTTCCTGGGTGGGCTTGTTGTAGTACGGCGTGACGGAGAGAATGCCATCCACGCCGATGCGCTCCAGCTCGCGGGCGAGTTCGATCACCTCGCGCGTGTTGTAACCGCCGGCGCCACCCAGCACGGGCGCCTTGCCCTTCGCCTCATCGACCACGATCTCGATCACCCGCAGGTGCTCGGCGCGCGAAAGCGTGGGGCTTTCGCCCGTGGTGCCGCACGGAACCAGAAAGTCGATGCCCGCCTCGATCTGCCGGCGCACCAGCTTGCGCAAAGTACTCTCGTCGAGCGACAGATCGTTCCGGAACGGCGTAACCAGCGCCGTCCCGCATCCCGTAAACATGTTCCACCTCCCTTGCCGGTTAGCCTCCCGCGCGGCGGTCCGCGACCGCCGTGGGCCGATTGGCAATCGGCCCGCAGGTTACCAACCTGCCCCACAAAGCTCAGTCTGCCTCAGCTCATCCTCGAAACACTACTTCGCCGAATTCGTAAAATCCCTTTTTGCCGGCAATCCACTGCGCGGCGTGGAGCGCCCCGCGCGCGAAGCCCTCGCGGCTGCGCGCGGTGTGGCGCAGGGTGATCGTGTCGGCGGCGGAATCGAAGCCGATCTCGTGCGTGCCGGGATGCGTTCCGGCACGGTTAGACGCCACGTCGATCGAGCGCGCGTACCCGGCTTTTTTCATCTCTTCCACCAGCTTCAGTAGTGTACCCGACGGCGCGTCCTTCTTGCTGGAGTGGTGAATTTCCCACGCCCAGGCGCCATATTCGGGCTGGCCGGCCAGCAACCGCGCGGCTTCCGCCACCAGCCGGAAAAACGCGTTCACCCCGATGGAAAAATTCGGACTCCACACCGCGCCTGTTCCGTTTCCTTCCACCGCCCGCCGGACGGTTTCCAGTCGATCCAGCCAGCCGGTGGCGCCAATGACGAGGTTCACGCCGAGGGCGGAAATGCCCTCGGCGTTGCGGCACACGGCGGAGGGAATCGAAAAATCCAGGGCCACCTCGACGCCGCGAAAATTCGCCGCCGTCAGCCCTTCGAAATTCGCATTGTTGAACTCGTCCAGCTTGAGCGCCACTTGGAAACCGAATTCGGGCGCCAGCCGCTCGATCAGCTTGCCCATCTTGCCATAGCCGACAATCGCCAAACCGCGCGGTTCAGGCATGCACAGCCTCGGTGCGATCGAACACGGCCGGGTCCAACTCGCTGAAAAACTCGGCGTGCAGCGCTTCGATGGCGGCGCGCAAATCTTTTTCCGCCACCACGAAACTGATGTTCAGCAGCGACCCGCCCTGCGAGATCATGCGAACGTTGATGCCCTCGAGCGCGTTGAACACGCGGCGGGCCACGCCCGGCGTGTAGCGGATGTTCTCGCCCACCAGGCAGACGATCACCTGATCGCGCTCGGTTCCGGCTTCGGCGAACTGGCGCAGCTCGGCCAGCACTTCGTCGAGGCGCGCCGGATTGTCGATGGTGAGCGAGACGCTGACTTCGGAGGTCGCCACCATGTCCACCGGCGTTTCGAAGCGGTCGAATACCTCGAAGATGCGGCGCAGAAATCCGTGCGCCATCAGCATGCGCGTCGAGTGAATGTTGACGACCGTGATCTTGCGTTTGCAAGCGATCGATTTGACGGCGTTTTCGCAATGCACGCGCTCGGCCACGATGCGCGTGCCGGGAACCTCCGGCCGCCGCGAGTTCAGAATCAGCACCGGAATGCTCTTTTCGATGGCCGGCAGCACGGTGGCCGGATGCAGCACCTTGGCGCCGAAATAAGCCAGCTCGGCGGCCTCGGCGAAGGAGATGGTCTTGACGCGATGGCCGCCCGGCAGGATGGTGGGATCGGCGGTGAGCATGCCGTCGACATCGGTCCAGATCTGGATCTCTTCGGCGCCGATGCCGGCTCCCACGATCGAAGCCGTGAAATCGGAGCCGCCGCGGCCGAGCGTGGTGGTGACGCCGTCCTCGGTGGCGGCGATGAAGCCGCCCATCACGATCACGCTCTTAGCGGCCAGCGGCGGCACGGTGGCGGCGAGTCGCGCGTAGGTCTGCGGAAACAGCGGCGCGGCTTGCGTGTGGCGCTTGTCGGTGACGATCAGGTCGCGTGAGTCCAGGTGCTCGGTTTGCATGCCGGAATGGCGGAAGGCTTGCGTGACGATGAAACTGGACAGCCGCTCGCCGTAGCTGGAAATGGCGTCGATGGAGCGCGGCGTGAGCTCGCCGAGCACGGCCAGGCCCTTGGCGAGCTCGGTGAGCTCCTGGAAATGCTCGTCGAGAAAACGGTCCAGCGCGGCGCGTTCGGCCAGCGGCACCACCTGGCGCGCCTCGCGGGAATGGAAATCGCGCAGGTCGTGGATCTGCCGCAGATATTCCTCGCGGGTGCCGTTAATGGCGGCGTTGGCGATGGCCAGCAGCTTGTTGGTGGTCTTGCCCATGGCGGAGACCACCACCACCGGGCGGCGAGCCTCGCGCGCTTTGACGATGGCGGCGACGCGGGCGATGGCGGCGGCCGATTCCACGCTGGTGCCGCCGAATTTCATCACGATCATCGGTCGAGCATCCCTTCCGAATGCATCAGCTCGGCGTTGAGCACGGCCGCGCCCGCCGCGCCGCGAATGGTGTTATGGCTGAGCACGACGAACTTCCAATCGAGCACCGGGCAGGGACGCAGCCGGCCCACGAAGGCCGCCATACCGCGCTCGCGCTCGGCGTCCTTGCGCGGTTGCGGCCGGTTGCTCTCTTCGAGATAGATCACCGGCGCGGGCGGCGCGCTCGGCAGCTTGCGCTCCTGCGGTGCCCCGGAAAACTCCGCGAAGGCGCGGCGCAGTTCCTGCTCGGTCGGCTTCCCAGAAAACTCGACCGATACGGCTTCGGTATGCCCATCGACCACAGCCACGCGGTTGCATTGGGCGCTCACCTTGGCGTCCAGCGGCTCGATGTGATCGCCGCGAAACGCGCCCAGGATCTTCTGCGTCTCCACCTGCATCTTCTCTTCTTCGCCGCCGATGAACGGGATCACGTTGCCCACAATGTCCATCGAAGCTACGCCGGGATAGCCGGCGCCCGAGATGGCTTGCATGGTGGTGACGATCACCTTGGTGATGCCGAACGGCTTGAGCGGCCCGAGACCCATGGTCAGCCCGACCGTCGAGCAATTCGGGTTGGTCACGATCTGCCCTTTCCAACCGCGTACGCGCTGCTGCTCCGGCACCAGCTTGAGATGGTCCGGGTTGATCTCGGGCACCAGCAGCGGCACGTCGCGCTCCATGCGGTGGTTCTTCGAGTTCGACACCACCACGTGACCGGCTTCGGCGAAGGCGCGCTCGATTTCGGTGGCGACCGAGGCGTCCATGGCGGAAAACAGCAATCGTGGCGCGTTCCCCGGCTGGGATTCTTCCACGGTCAAATCCGCCACCGTGGCGGGCACGCCGCCGGGCAGGTGCCAGGTCATGGCATCCTTGTACTTCTTGCCCGCGGAGCGGTCGCTCGCGCCGAGCCATTTCAAGTCGAACCAGGGGTGGCCCTGCAGGAATTTGATGAAATGCTGGCCCACCATTCCGGTGGCGCCCAGGATGCCTACTTCGATGCGCGTTTGCATAATTCCTTCACCATGCGGATGTAGATTTCCACGGCTTCGCTCAGTTGCGCTTTGGCCACGCGCTCGTCGGGCGTGTGCGCAACGTGAATGGAACCGGGCCCGATCAGAAAGGGTTCGCCCCACTGGCCGTTCAGCGCCGGAATATCGGTGGTGAAGGCGACCACCGTGGTAGGAATGCCGTCCAGCGGGTTGAGGCGGATGGCGGGGATTTCGAGCACCTCGCGGAGTTCGGCGCGGCCTTCGGCGGCGCGGGCGAGCGCCTGCTTGGTTTCGGCCGAATCGCCCACCAGGCGGATCAGGATCTCGGCCTTGGCTTCGTCGGCGATCACATTCGGCGCGCGGCCGCCGTGGATAGTGCCGATGTTCAAAGTGCTCGCCCCGAGCAGCGGATCGACCGGCAGCGCGATCGCGCGCATCGGCGACAGCGCGTCCACCAGCTTGTGGATGGCCGAATCGCCCAGCTCCGGGTACGCCGAGTGCGCCATCCTGCCGGCCGCCACCAGTTCATAGCGCAGGGCGCCCTTGGAACCGAGCGCCAGCTTGTTTTCGGTGGGCTCGCCGTCGATCACGTAGCGCGAGCCGCGCGGGTGGCGGGCGGCCTGGAATGCGCCGGCGCTGTTGCGCTCTTCCCCCACCACCAGCAGAAGTCCGAAGTTGCGTTCGCCCGATTCGAGCAGTCCCTGGGCCGCGTGAATCATGGACGCGATGATGCCCTTGGCGTCGCACGAGCCGCGTCCCCAAATGAACGCGTCGTCCTCGCGCGAGGCGAAGAACGGCGGCACCGTGTCGAGGTGCGTGGAAAGCGTGACGTCGAGCCGGTCGCCGAACTGCGCGAACAGGTTGTAGCGGCGCGGTTCCACCTCCATGGTTTCCACGTGCCCGCCATACTGCGCCGTCAGCGTGCGCAGCCAGTCGCGAATATGCAGGGCTACGCGCTCTTCGTTATTGGTGATCGATTCGATATCGACCAGTGCCCGCGTTAGTGCAAATACATCCATCTATTTCACCAACGGGGGAGGCAGGGAGAAGGAGAGACCGGCCGCCCCAACTGGGGCCCCCGGCGCCGCGTCTTCGATCCCGATAGCGCTCCACCCGCCATGATAATCATGATGCGAGTGACAGTGAGCCGGTATTAGCCTGGCTCCCCAACCGCCGGGAACTGCACTGTCCCAGCGCGATTTCGGCGGAAAACTCTCTTGCCGGCCCCTTTCGAGCGGATCTCCGGAGCACAACCGGAACCCCGACCCGCCGTACTAATGGCCGCCGCACCTCTACCGTGAAGAATTCAGGATAGCACGGCAGCGACCGCCGAAAAACCATAGCCACGGATGATCACAGGTAAACACTGATAGGAAACAAAAAATCTTATCAGTGTTTATCTGTGTTCATCCGTGGCTGGAAGTTTGTTTTATGTTTCCCAGGCGCGCCGCGGGACCCCGCGGTCGCGGTCTTTGACGCGGTCGTACAGATATAAGGTGGAGACGGTGCCCAGGGATTGGTTGTAGTAGCTCTGACGGCCCAGCGCCTGCCACAAGTCCTCTTCGAAATCGTGCAGGGATTTCAATTCGTCGGCCAGCGCCGGCTTTTGTTTTCCGGAAGGGGTGCGGAAAAACTTCTGGTAGCCGCCATCCACCAGCGCGCCGATTTCGGCTCCCATCGGAACGCCCGCCTGGCAGACGGCGATGGCCGCGCCGTTCTGTTCCTTCAGATCGATCGCGCACGGCCCTCGCGTCACCCGCAGCATTGGGCCCGACGGCGTCACCGCGAAACCCGCGGCGCGCAGTTTGTCGATGCGCTGCTCGAAAGTGGGGATCTCCACGCGCGCTCGGCGAAAGAACATAGCTCTTATTATACAAAGGGCAAGCTGAAGCATGCCCTACCAGCGCGGCTCTAGCGCGTGCCTGCCACGCCGCGCTGTTTGCGCGTGCGGATTTCGCGAATCGCGTAGATGCGGCGGTCCTGGCTTTCGAAGTAGGTGCGCATCAGCATCTCGCCGATGAAGCCGGTGTTGAACATGATCAGCCCGGCCAGCAGCAGGAGGCCCCCGAGAACCATCAGCGGGCCATGCTCGGCGATGATATCCTGGCCGAGGATTTTGTTCACGCCGAGATAGAGCATGATGCCGCCGCCGAGCGTGGTTCCGGCGAGCCCCAGCGTGCCGAAGAAATGCATCGGCCGGGTCAAATACTTAAGCAGAAACCGGATGGTGAGGATGTCGAACAGCACGCGGAAGGTTCGCCCCAGGCCATAGTGGGAATCGCCGGCCGTGCGCAGGGAGTTGCTGATAGGCACTTCCGCGATGCGCGCGCCATAGAAACTGGCCAGCGCCGGGATGAAGCGGTGCAATTCGCCGTAGAGGTGGACGTCTTTCAGCACATCGGCGCGATAGGCTTTGAAGGTGGTGCCGAAGTCGCGCAGATCCACGCCGGAGGCCTTGGCCATCATCCAGTTGGCGATGCGCGAGGGGATCTTGCGCAGAAGGGGGTTGTCGATGCGGTGCTGCCGCCAGCCGCTGGCGATGTCGTATCCCTGTTCGACTTTCTCGAGCAGCGCGGGAATGTCCTCGGGCGCGTGCTGCAAGTCGCCATCCATGGCGATGACGATCTCACCCTGGGCTTCGTGAAAGCCGGCGGAGAGCGCCGCGGTCTGCCCGAAATTGCGGCGCAGCCGGATCACCGTAAGATGGCCGTCGATTTCCACCAGGTTAGCCAGCAGCTCGAAGCTGCGGTCGCTTGAGGCGTCATCGACGAACAGCACTTCGTACGGACGCTGCAACCGATCCAGAACCGCCGTCAGCCGGTCATAGAGCGGCAGGATGGAAGGCTCCTCGTTGTGGATGGGGATGACGATCGACAGCATGGCAGACCAAAACTTCAGTTTAACATCCGCCACCGAACGCGCTTCGGCCAGGGTCTGGCCAAACTAAACTAGCCATTCTGGCTAAAGCCGTTGCCCGATCCTGCCGATAAGACACACAGCGGAGGTAAAGCCAACGCCTATGAAGGTTGTCGATCGAAACTTGAACGGCGGGTCGCCGGTCGAATCCGGGCGCACGCAAGAAACTCAGCGAGCCGGCACGAAAACCGGCAGCGTCACCAACGCACAGGCAGGCGGTGGAGACCAGGTGGAGTTTTCCAATGCGTTGGGCAGCCTGGCCCGAGCCATGTCCACGTCTAACGCCAATCAAGCCAATAAGGTGCAGGCGCTGGCTGCACAGTACCGGAGCGGCGCCTACCGGACGGATTCTCAGGCCATCAGCCGGGCGATGATCGCCCACGCGCTGACGGCAGGGGCCGAATAATCATGTCGTTGGACGCGGCCAGCGGGCTCGCGGCAGTTCGCGCCGAGGTGGAAGGCGCGTGCCGGTCGCTGGTCCTGGCATCGCCGGAAGCTCTGGCTTGCTCCGAGGAAGCGCTGGAGCGGGCGGCGGCGGCACTACGGCAGGGCCGAACCGCATGGGATTGGAAAGCGGCCGGTAAAGGCGCGAGGATGGAGGTCTCGCGGCTCCAGGCCGGGATTCGCCGCGCCGGACGCCTGCTGTCCAGCGCTTCTCGCTATCACGCAGGCTGGCTGCAAATCCTCTCAGCCATGACCGCTGGGTACTCTCCGCGGGGCGAAGCCGCCCCGATGCCGGACACGCGACGGATCTCGCTCGAAGGGTGAACGGGGATGCCCAGTATCACATCCTCTCTTCTTACTCAGGCCGCCGCCATCGACGCCTTCGAGCAGGCGATTTCGGTCACCTCGTCCAACGTTGCCAATGCCTCCACCCCCGGTTACGCCAGCCAGACTCAGTCTCTGGAGGCCATGCCCGAGGACATCGGCGAAGGTTTTCCGGGCGGCGTCAAAGCCGGGGAGGTGATCAGCTCGCGCGATCATTACGCCGATCAGGCCGTCAACAATCAGCAAACCGCCCTGGGCGGGTCTTCGCAGAGCGTCGACAGCCTGACCAACCTGCAGTCGCTGTTCGACGTCACGGGCGCCAGCGGCATTTCCACGGCGTTGAGCGGCCTCTACCAGAGCTTCTCGGCATGGGGACAAACGCCTTCCGATGGCACAGCGCGGCAGGCGGTGCTGTCGGCGGCCGGCAATCTGGCCAGTGCCTTTCAGGAGACGGCCTCCGGACTGACCAGCCTCGCCGTTACGACCAACCAGCAATTGCAGCAGACCGTCACCCAGGTGAACACGCTGGTGGGTCAGTTGCAGCAGCTCAACAAGCTAGCCATGGGGAGCAATGGGAACAACTCGGGGCTCGATGCCCAGATTAACGCCGCGATCCGGAACCTGTCGCAGTACGTTCCCGTGACCGCCACCGAGCAGGCTGACGGAACATACACGGTTATGCTCGCGGGGCAGGTCCCACTGCTGGTCGGCGGCCAGCAGTATTCACTCAGCTTCGACCTGTATCAACCGGATGATTCGACGATCCAGAACGCCCCTCCGCTGGCCCAGATCAAGGCTGCGGACGGCAGCGACATCACCAGCGACGTAACCGGCGGCCAATTGGGCGCCTTGCTCAGCCTCCGCAACACGGTTTTGCCATCGTATATAGGCGATGGCACCCAGGCTGGCAGCCTCAATTCGATGGCCCAGCAGTTCGCGGACACGGTGAACGGGATACTAACTTCAGGCAATATTTCCGACGCTTCCGCGGACGGCGCCACGCCGGCAGTGCCGGGCGTGCCGCTGTTCGCCTACGATGCCACCAATGCCACCAATGCCGCGGCGAGCTTCTCGGTCAGCTCCACCATCACGCCCAGCCAACTGGCGGCCATCGATCCGGGCCCACCCGAAGTCTCGAATGGCATTCCCCTGGCGCTGGCCCAGCTCGAAAACCCGCAATCCGCCGCCGATCAGATCAACGGGGAGAGTTACATGGCGGCTTTTGGCGACATGGCCACCCAAGCCGGAAACCTGTTGAACGATGCGACGGAAGACCAGCAGGTGGCGCAATCGGCGCTCACCCAAGCGCAGAACCTCCAGCAGCAGCAATCGGGTGTGAATTTGGACCAGCAGGCCGCAACGCTCGTCGAGTACCAGCGGTCTTACGAGGCCAACGCCGAAATGCTCACGGTCTTGAACCAATTGATGCAGGACACCGTCAACATTCTCGAACCGGGGACGGCGTAATCGGGAGCCACTATGACTATCAGCAACCTGAGTCCTGCCGATCAAGCATTCCTCGCCGGGGTGAACACCGTCGAGCAGCAAATCGCCACGGCCACCCAGCAGGTCACGTCGGGGTTGAAAATCAGCGCCCCCGCGGATGACCCCGCCCAGATCGACGACTTACTCCAATTGCGCGCCGATCGGCAGATCAACACGCAGATCGGAAGTAACCTGACGATGGCTACTTCCATCGCGTCGGCCGCCGATAGCGCCATCGGCGGAGCCATCCAAGTAGTCGATTCCGCCATCCAGATCGCCACTCAGGCCGCCAATTCCCTCACTGGCGAGGACGCCGACAGCAGTCTCGCCCTGCAGGTCCAAGGGATGCTTTCGCAGATGGTGAACTACAGCCAAACCCAGGTGCAAGGTCAATATATCTTTAGCGGCGACCAGCCGGATAGCCCCTCGTACCAGTTGAACCTCGCCGCGCCCCAAGGCGTCGACCAGCTTCTGACCACCGCCGCAACCCAGCAGATTCAAGATCCGGCCGGCGGCTCCTTTGCGGTCTCGCAAACCGCGCAGACCATCTTCGGCGATCAGAACGCCGATGGGACGCCGGCGGCCGACAATGTACTCGCCGCACTCAGCGATCTCAACAACGCCCTGCAGAGCAACAGCACAGCCGGCGTCCAGGCCGCATTGGGCAATCTTCGGCAGGCGTCCACCCATCTTGAAGACATGCAGGCCTTCTACGGCGTGGTGGAGAACCGGCTGCAAAGCGCCACCACTTACTCGGGCACGCGCGACACCCAGCTCCAGACCCAGATCGGCAGCATCCAGGACGCCGACGTGACCAGCGACGCAATGATGCTGACGCAAGGCAACACCCAGCTCCAGGCAGCCTTTCAGGCCGAGGCCGAGACACCCAAGTCAACGTTATTCAATTATCTGAGCTGACCGGCTCGATTTGCCTGAGCCGATTGGCCCGCCCGCGGGTGAGCGTCCGGCCGGGGAAAGGGTAACGCCGTGTGGCGCTGGCGTCTCACATCGCCAGTCTGCCGTGGTACAGCAGATCCTTCACCCGGAACTCCAGCTCCCGCTCGGGAAAACTCAGCCCGGCCAGGTACAGGCGGAAGGTGACGGTTTTGTCGGCCGGCTTCACTGCGCGTGGGAACACCAGCCGCAGTACCGGGTCCGATGGCGTGGGTGGAAAGTGGCCGATGATCGGGTACGTCTTCCGCCCCACGATCATCTGGCATTCCCGCTCCATGCGCCGGTCCTCCTCCGCCCGTCCCAGGTCCTTGAGGGTTGGGTATTCGATCGCCAGGATGAAAGCGTTCTCGCGGTTCTCGGCGACGTAGTCGGCGTAATCCGGATCGGGCTCTTTTTCGGTGTTCCGGGTGCGCAAGCGCGCTTCCTCCTCGGCTTCCTCCAGCGGTTCGGCGGTGGCCAGCCAGACCAGCAGGTTCGGCGCCGGCCCCACGGCTTGCACCCACGGACTCGAATGGCGCATGGCGTCGATCTCGGCATCCGACCACTTCTCCGGCGGTTTGGCCTCCCAAAAAGGCTGCGCCATCAGCAACAGCAGAACCGGCAAACTGCGCATAACATATAATTATCAACCCGGACGCCAACCTGATGATTCCACAGTGACGCACAAGGGCTTGCGGGCACGTTAGACCCCGGTGTGAAGCGCATATTGTTCGTAACTTGTTCGTAGAATCGACTGCCGCACGTCGGGGATCCTCAATCCGGCGTAGACAACGACCGCGCCCTGGTGCATGCAGACTTCACTTCACCTGCTGCCCGGTACCGTTCTCATCGCCCCGAGACCCGAGGCTGATTTTGACCGGTGTATTGGCCGGGAGAACTACGTTTTCTCCCCGCACGATGAAGGTCGAATAAATGCCGAAGGCGGCGCCGGAGACGGCGATACTCGAAGCCATGGTACGAGAGATTTGCGCCAAGACGGTGCCAATCAACCCGAGTCCTACCGCCCCTGATTCGGCGCGGCCTGCCATGTCCCGGTCGGGAACACCCTGGGCATTGTAGTCTTGATGAAACGACAGACCGGCGGCAGCCATCGCAATGGCCGGAAAAATGAGCCTCGTCTTGGGGCTGCTAACACGCATGGCGCCTTCCGAGTCGAGGACCATGTGAGCATCGAAGTTCGCCTCCACACCCTCGAGGTAGCCCTTGATGTCTTGGGCGGCTCCTGCCGGCAACTCGATCCGGCGGAACACGAAGAATACTCTTCCGTTGCGGTGAAAGCGGCGAGCAGGCTGCGCTTCGACGACCTCCCCGTGAAGGCGGCTGCCTTCGGGAATCAGCAGGACATGATCGGCTGAGAACAGGGGGCGGGTCACGGCCGCTTCGACCGGCGAGCCTCTTCGGGCGGTCGCGGAACTGACCGGAGTGAGCAGGCGGGCGCTCACTTCCTGGGCATTGGGATCTGCAACAGCCGGGTAATCGGTCCGCGCATCGACATCACCTAGCGCCACCCCGTTTACAGTTTCCTGTAAGGTACCGTCGAAGAGCGTTCCGGCCGGCCACGCTTGCCGGTGATACGGAAACATACTGAACAGCCTGGATTGCAGCCGGCTCATCTTGCCCGGCGATTTGAAGGCGAGCATCGCCGCCCGGTCCATCTCGCCGAGCCTGTCTCGAGCGCCTTTGAGAACGGACTTGCGAGTTTCCCCCTTCTTCGGAGCTTTCGCGATCCGTATGGTGTGCGCCGTCCCGAGTGAGGGCGCAGTGCGAAGGGACAGCCGCGAACCGTCACGGAGCACTATGGTGTCAAACTGAGCACGAACTTCCCGAAGCGGTGTTAGGTTGCCAGCCAAGACCGCTGTTAGACGCCGGCCAATTGGAACTCCGCCGATTTTGGCAACATGCCCTTCCACTATACTTCCGGCTGGAAGTGCAACCCGATCGTAGACGTAAACGGGATCCACCAGCCGTCCACAGATCGGTTGGCCCACCCGCTTGATTGCGACGCGACTTTCAAGAGCCACACGAAGTGGAACGCCAGCCGGAACCGTCACGCCGGATTGACGGACCGGAGCCATGGCGGCCTCCTGTGCCACCGCTGCCACGGCAATTGCCAGAAAGACCAAGCATCCGCGCATGAGCCGTCTCTCCAACTGGCTTAGGCTTCGTAAATAACCCGGCTCCACGGCTTGGCTGGCGGCCACCGGGCGGCGGGCATGTTCGTCCAGGTGCGGCCACATGCCAGCAAAGTATTGTGTGAGTTGGGCCTCGGCGTCCATGCCCAACGTGTTAACACATCAGGCTGGTAGATGCAAATGTTATTTACGAGGCCTTAGTGCCGCGCAAAGATTGGTCGAGATGGAACTACGGCGGATGGCCCGCAAGGGGCACATGGCGGCACTGGATGCGCCTTTGAGATTAAACGTCACTGCTTTCTCCCACTCTTTTTGCATCCGGGCGCCGGTCAGATTCGATGCGATAGCCCGCGGCGCACATCGCAGGGCGTCGCGGGCCGCCGCCGTGTTGGAGAACTACTTAAGGGGAACACCCGTCAGGGGTCCGGGAGGCGCCTCCGCAGCGGGATCCTGCACGTAATACAGATTGATTGCCTCTGTCATAAGTTCTTTAAACTTGTGGAAGCTGACATCGAGAGTCGTATCGGGCTGGTCGCCATTCGGGATCAGAAGTTGCATGGTCGCGGGGGGCTGGTCAGTCGTCAAGGGCGTCAGATTGCGCAATTGATCGAAGGTTTGCGCGGTATAGTAGACGCGCACGATATACTCGCCCGTGCTTCTCACCTGTCGCAGCTCAAACACCAAAGCTCCACCAGGGGCGGCGAAGTCCTGCTGGTAGCCAGGCAGTTGCCAATGCAAATGAATAAGACTGGCTAACGCGTCGACATATATATCCGAACTGACGATGCCCACCAAGTTTGTCCCTGATGCGCTGAAGGCGCCAGGAACTCGCCGGCCGTTCACCGCTTGCTCCATGGACCGGAGAATGTGCGCGGCCGCGTTGGAACCCTGAACCTGCGTCAGGTACGGCGAAGCCGTTTCTATGGCGAAAAGCAGCGTGTCGATGCGGGTTTCCTGGGAAAGATCGCTCAACGAGAGACGCCCCCAGGCGACGTTCTGGAGCGGCATGCCGTCCGCATATTGCATAACAAAAGGATCGATGGCGTAGAAGGCGGCGGCAAGGCCGCCGACGTCGATGACGTAGCCTGTCTGCACACTGCCTGTGCTGGCAGTGAGCGGGCTGGGCGCCGCCGTGGGATCCACCAGGCCGGCAGGCGTAGCCGGAACTGGTTGGGCGCCGTTCGGGTAGTTGTAGAGTGCGCTGCGGAGGAGCGAAAGCTCGGCGCTCAACGCGGACGGCAGAGCCGACCCGTTAAACATGCCGGCGACCTCCTGCGCGGCGCGCTGCGAGTCAAGGGTGGCGACGTTGGCGGAAATCGGATCGAACACCGGATCGATTTGTCCCAGTGGGTAGGAATGCACTGGCACCGTCGCGCCCGGCATGAGTCCAGCGGCCAGGGAGGCCGCGGTGATATTGGAGCGTTGGATAGAATTGGCGCGGAAGTAGGACCTTTTCGCATCCGCGGCGTCAGCGCCCGTCAGCAGACCCTCCGCCAGCAGGTAACTGCGGAAGTAACTGCCGAGCAGGATTTCCGCTTGCGCGCCGTGCGGCGTCAGGTATCCCGTAGGAACGCCGAAATCGGGGTACGGCTGCGATGCAAACATCGCGAGAGTGGCGTCCGGAACTGTAGAGGAGCGAACGCTGTGGCGCCCATAGATAATGATCTGTTTCAGAACCGTCGGATCCGTCGCTTGATTGGCCAGCGTTTGAGCCGCTACCGGATGCGGGCTCAGGAGCTGAACGGCCAGAAGGACCGTGAAGATCGCGCTCAGGCTCCGTTCGCCGATGAAGCTTTCCGCCGATTCGCCGTTATGGCGCCTAAAGAAAAACTGCGCATGTGTCGACATTGGTTCCCTTTCACCTTGGTCAGAACTCCGTGCCAGCCGTGAGCGCGGCCGGAGCCCAGGCTAGTTCAACAGGTCGGCGGACTGCGGGGCAATCGCGCGCTTCGCGACCTGCACGAAGTCCGCGAGAGGGCAGTCGAAGGTAGCATTGCGGATACTGCAACCGGGTATGAACACCGGGGCGCTGGCCGGCGGCGCAGCGAGCGTCAGGCCGGTTTGGTGACGCAACTGGTCCATGGTCTGAGAGACATAAGACGCCCGGACGATGTACTCCCCCGTGCTCATGGATTGGCGCAGTTCGAACACCAGAGCGCCGCCTGGAGCAGCGACGTCGGGCTGGTAACCAGGCAGCAGCCAGTCGAGATGGAACAGGGCGGCGAGTCCGATGATATTGGTGTTCGAAGCCACCAATACGACCATTTTCGTGGACGGATTCCCCAGTGCGCCGGTCATGGCATTCCCGGTGGCTGCCTGAACCATGGTGCGTACCATGTGGGAGGCTACATTGGAACTCTGCACGCCAGCCAGATAGGGCGTGCGGAATTCCAGATCGAGGAGACGGTCATACAAGCGGAAGATCTGGCTGATGCCGCCGGCGCTCAACTGTCCCCAGCCGACCTCGGACGCCGGCAGCCCATCTGCGTACTCCCTGACGAAAGGATCGATGGCAGCAGCAACATCGACCAACCCTCCAAAATCGACCGGCAAGCTCGTATTTCCGGTCGCAGCGTGGATGGGAATGGAGGTGACATCGACCTTTCCTGCCGGGGTCTCGGGGACCGGAGTCTGGCCAACGGGATAATTGAACAAGACCGAGCGCGTGAGGGCCAACTCAGGGGCATAGGCGACGGCCAACGACTGTGGAGTGCCGCCCAGACGTCCGTTCACGGCGGCGACCGCCATCCGGTAATCGAGGTGCGCGACGCCCGCGTCCACCGGATCGAACAGTGGGTCGCTGGCCGGTGGGGTGTAGGAAGTAACGTTTACCGTGGCCGCCGGGAGCAGGCCGGACGCGAAGGCTTGTGCGGTGCCGATGATCAGCGGAGTCCCATTGGCCCGGAGGTATACGAAGGCGGCGTCGTCCGAGTCCTTGCCGGTCAGCAGTCCCTCCTTGGTGAGCCAGAGACGGAAGTAGCCGCCGAGGATTGTCTCATTCGTGCCACCGTTGGGGGTCAGAACGGCAACACCCGAAACGGGGAACGCCGGGAACGGCAGGGCGGAGAGAGCGTCGAGGGACAGACCGGGACCGGCGATGGTGTTAGGCAAGATCGGAGTCCGCACACCGTGACGGCCGAAGATAATAACCTGCTTGAGTTGCGTGTCATCGACGGCCTGCGCCGCGAGGAAGGGTCCGCACAATAGAGCTAATGTGAGGAGCCGGACAAAATGAACCTCCATTTTGCAAGGCAAGGCGTGCATGCTGGGTGTTCCTTCAATCGGGGCAGTGCAGGCGGAGGTCCAAAGCCCAATGTGCGCAAACACAAGTTAGAGCACCTGGGCTCCTGAACGTTGTTACGTGCAAGTCTTGCCCTCCATCAGGCAAGAATTGCTGTGAGGGCGACCGCCCAAAGCAGCCGCGGCCCGGCGGCGCACCAAAGCCGTGTGGCCGGACTGAGCCGGGAAACATGGAGCCGGCGACGGCTAAACCGATAGCTGACTCGGGCGTCCTTCCTACCGCGAAACCGGCGCCGCCTTCGGCGGAATCGCCGGTCCCCGCCAGCCGGCTCGCTTTCCCCTGCCGGCTGGTTGCAGCATGGTTTTTCCGCGTACTGCCGCAATGGCGCTACTGGACGCGCCTCTCAGATTCAACGTCACTTGCTCGGCTTCCGCATCCGGCGTGAGGATGTCCACGTAATCATCCCCGGTGGAGACGCTGGGAGGGATCTGCGCGTTGATCTGATAAAGTCCCGCGGGGTACCCGGGCGCCACACCGGCAAACTGGATATTCGGTGACGCGTAGCCGTCGAAATACACGGACAGACCACTACTGTTATAGATATCGCTCCAGTTCAGGGGCTGACCGTTGGGCGACGACGGCACCCCGTCGGCGAGCGGCGGCGTAACCGAGCCCAGACCGGTAAGGAAGAGGAGCGGAAGATCGCCCGATTTTGCCGGATTGCTCGCGCTGATGAGCTGGCCGGAGGCGTATACGCTCGCGGCCGGCCCAAAGCCATTCTCCGCCAGCGAGAAGACCCCCGGGGCGGAGTAGCTCGTGTACATGGTCACGAGTTTCGACGCGGGGCATTGGGATCCGGTGGGACAAGCCGCACCGCTGTTCTGGACCTCGAAAGCGGCGTACGCCGTGAGATCCGGGCTTACCGCGCCGGGCACCAGTATTGTAATCTGCGTAGGACTTACCGCCAGCAGAGGGGCGGCCACGCCGTTCACCAGAACCCGGGTGTTCCACAGCGTGGTGGGTAGCGGGAATGTGGCTGCCTGGGCCGTTCCGGTAGACAGGTTCGACCCGAATATCGTGACCATCTCCTGCGGCGCCACAGCATTCGTGGGCGGCGCAAAACTCGCAGCATTCACGATGCCGAGCGGGTTCAGGAAGACATCCGTCTGAGGATGAGTGGGCGTGTAGTTGACCCCGTGCAGGCCGGCCACGATGGAGTAGAAGTTTCCTACGCCGAGCGCCAACACTACCTGTCCGTTGGCGCCTAGCCAGTATTGGTCGCCGTCTCCCGGCGTGAAGCTGCCGTCAGACTGCAGCGTCGAATGCCAGCCGGAGGTCAGATCTTCTACGGAGTATCCGTTCGAGTTGAGCCGCAGGTGGCTGGTATAGACGCCCTGGCCAGTCGAATTCATGGAGCCGTAGAAGGCATCCGGCAGGCTCTCCGCCTGGTTGGTCCACACCGAATTGTCAGCTTCCAGTCCACCCAGATAGTAGAAGCCCTGGAAGGCAGCGCCGGAGGCGGACGAAACAGCCGGCGAGGCCAGCAGAAGATCGTACCCGTTGGGTGATCCGCCCACCAGCAGAGTGCCATCCGCCGAGACGAGGAACGACAACGTCCCGCCGATGAGCTGGTTGGACGCCGCGGCGCCGAAATTGATGGTCCCTGTGGTGTTCGAGAGAGAATACGTCACGCTCGGGAGGGCCTGTGCGGTCAGGCTCGCGTTGTCGGTCGCGCTGCCAGTTGCCGTCACCGCCCCGAACCCGCCAGCCCCGTCGGCTACCAGAGGCATGGATGCCTGCCGGGCCTGGCCCACCGCCGCCTGTGGGAAATTGAGGTAGACGGCACGATAGGCGCCCTTCACGCTCGCGTTGGAAACGCTGGAACCGATGGGAATGGCCACGATCAGGTCGAATAACTGGCTGGAGCTCTCCGTCGCACTGGCGGTGAACGCCGACGGTCCCACAGCCCCAACTCCACCGTAGGCGAAGGTGGCAGCGCTTGAAGGGGAAGCGCCTGCGATGGCGAAACTGGCTATCTTCAGAAAACCATTCGCGGCAACCGAATAAGTGCCGCTGGAAGATGTGCTGCCGGGGCCCGCTTTCGATGTGGAATCGGCAAGCTGGCCGCTAAAGGTGTAGTTTCCACCTCCGTCGAAGGTGGCGACTCCAAGTACGCTGAGCCCTTCTCCAATGCCGCCTTGTGCGCTCACGTTGCGGAGCACAACCTCGCGAACGAAATACCGTCCCTGCAACGTTGCGTTGCCACTGTTGTCAAATTGATAAGACTGCCCGGCAGCGGTCATCGCCAGCCCGGCCAGCAGCAGAATTCGGGTGAACGGAAATCTCTCGATTAAAGCCATGATTTTCTCCTGCCATTTCCTGGCGATCGTGCAGGGGAACACGGTCTGCGCGCCACCCGGCAGCGTTCAGTTGGTTCCCTTCTTCCTCAGCGACCGCTGATAGCGCGCGAGAAGCTCCTCGCGGTTCTCGCGCAAGTCCAATTTGGTAGGCACGGCGGGATATGGCCTCTTGCCCATCATTCCCTTCCAGAGGAGGCGATTGAAATCCACCGGACCCACGAGATCCGCGTCGTCGAAGTCCATTCCCTTGGTGGCCCGCGCCCAGTACCTGGCGTCGTGCGTCGATTTTGGCAGAAACTCGCCGGCGCGGTTGTGAGGCCTGATTGGCAACTGCGTCCGATAGAGGAACGGTGAGGGCGTGGCCGTGAAGCTCCACGGGCTCGGAGTGGTATTGAAGATGTCGGCCATGGGACGGGCCAGTGCGTCGTTCAGGTTCATCGGCGGAAGGCCGAGCACCTCTTCCATGGTCCGGACAAAATCGATGGTGTTGTACTGCGTGGAGATGAGCGCGCCCTGCTTGACGTAGGCGCCGGCCACGAAGGCGATGCTGCGGTGCGAATCGACGTGGTCGCCGCCATCCTGCGCGTCGTCTTCCACTACGAAGATCAGGGTGTTGTTCGCGTACTTGCTGTTGGCGATCTTCTCAATCAGCAGGCCGACCGCATAGTCGTTGTCGGCTACCATCAACTCCGGGGTATTCACACCGTCAATCGCGACATCGAAGTTTCCGGTGTGATCGTGCATGAAGCGAACCAGGCTCAGCGAAGCAAGCCCCGCCGGGATTTGCGGTCCGCCCACCGCTGGCCGGGCACGCCGCTCGTCGGCGTCGAAGTCTCGCGCCCACTCCGTGTAGCGCCAATAGTCCGGAAGCGAGTTGTCGAAGCCGCGGAAGTACGGATCGGTGAAGGGGGTGAGGGCAACGTTCGTGGGGTGGGCCACGATCGTCCCGGTTGAGAATGGGTTGCGCAGCACGGGAATGGCGTTGGTGGTAGTGGAATAGAGAGTTCCGTCGATGAAGAAGCCATAATTGCGAACCGTGAGATTCGCCCGCAACGCGGAGTTCCACAGATAGCCGGTATTTAATTCATTGTTGGGCCCATCCGGCGCAGCGATATTGGTCGGGCCCGGTAACACATCCGGATCGGGCGACGTGAAGGGATCGGCAGCGATGCGCCCGGCGACGGTCGGAATCGAAACGTTGACATTGCGATTCAAACCTTCGGCTTCCACGCCGAGAGCCCGGTACGCGTAGGCCACCGGCCATTCTTTCTGTACCACGTCGGGGGCCTGCGCCGAATTGCTCCACAGCCAGCCGTCATAGCTGACTTCGGCGGTGTCCATGAAGTTGTCGAGCGTGACGAATTGCAGCGCCAGATTATGCAGATTCGGCGTGACTGCCTGTCCAAACATCGCCAGACTGGGATCGCCATTGCCGATTGGGAGGTCGCCCAGAACCTGGTCATACGTCCGGTTTTCCTTGAGGATGAAGATCACGTGCTGAATGCCCTGACGCACGGCCGCCATAACTGCCTTGTCCTGGTCGCTCTCCGTGTAGGAGAACCGGTCGTTGGTAGCCACCTGCTGGGTCAGCGTCCCGAGTTGCGCCGCAGTGGGGCGGGGGAAGGTCTGCAGGCCGGCCTTGACCAACTGGGGGTTATACGAATTCGACGCATAACAAGCCGGATCTCCCGGAGGCCCGTAGCCGCCGTAGCACCAGTCGGGATTCGGGCCCGTCGGCGACTTCCCATTGATCGCGTACACGGTGTTGCCATCGCCGCTGAAGCTCACCGAGTTCGGGTACCAGCCGGCCGGAATGAGGCCAACTACCTGATCGTCGTGGTTGTTGCCGCTCAGCGCTACCACCGAAATACAATTCAGATTGCCATCCGTCACGTAGAGTTGCTTCTCATCCGGTGAGAGCGCGACGCTGTTGGGGTTGGCACCCTTGTACTGCGCCAGCATCGAAGGAATTACGGACGTGCTGGCGATTACCGGGATGGTTTCGAGGATCGCATTCCTGGTGGTGTCGATTACGTCAACCGTGTCCGCCTGGTCGTCGGCGACATAGAGCAGCGACTGGGCCGCGTTCAGCGTCATCTTGTTGGGTTGGCCCTTCACTGCGATCCGGGCCGTCACCGCCGGCGTCCCTTTTAGACTCACTACGACGATCTCGCGGTCGCGAATGCTGGAGACATACGCGGTCGCGTTCGCTCCACTACCCTTTACGACCACCCAAAAGGGGTATTCGCCGCCCGGCGTGCCCGCCTTCGTGGGGTCGCTTTTGCCGGGGCGCAGATCGAGTCCCGGTGTGTTCGGGTCGGGGCCCGATACCATCGACCAGTGGCCGAAGCCGCCGGTGAACGCCGATATCGAGTCGTTGTAGTAATTCACCGCCGCCAGCGTCTGGCCGTCGCTCGAAATAGCCACGCCGGCGGCGCAAGGATACACGCCAACCTGGCTATTTACCGTGGTGGCGCCATTCGGAACTATGTTCAGGCCAAGTCCCAGCTTGTGGCCCAAGGGAAGCGTCGCCGCAGGTTGCACCGCCCAGATTCCGGCCGCGTTTTGAGCGACCACCAGGAGCACGTCATAGGCACAGCCGCCCACGTAGAAGGCCGAGCCCGATGGGTCGAAGACAATGCCGCTGTAGGTCGCGGGTAGTTGCACTGCCTGCTTCTGAATTGGCGTGGGTTGGGAAATGTCGTAGATGAACGCGTACTCGTTCGAGTCCGGCTGGTACCAGGATACGGTCCCCGTCGGCGGCTGGTTGTTATTGACACTGAAACGGTTGTACCCGCTGGTCAAAACCACCAAAGTCTTGCGATCCGGACTCACCACGCTGGTAACCGCGTTCGAGGCCAGCCAGTCTTGGGCTGGCGGGGCCAGACCGGGGTTCAGCCCTTGGAATTGCGAACCCGGAGGCGCCAGGGGCGTAATCTGTTGACCCATGTTGGGCAGTTGCTGGGCCTGAGGCTGCGTCTGCGGATAGGCCACCGCGCCCAAGACGGCGAACGCAAGCACCAGACCAGCCGCTGAAAGCGGGAAACGACCGTGAATTTCTTTCGTCATGTGTTTGGGTCCTTCGGGGAGGAATGTACTATCCGCAGTCTGATAACCACCGACTTTCGCCAATGTACAATTAACAGAAAACAGACCTTGTTTACATGTTAGCCAAAGTTAACACGGCAAAATGCCCCATCTGGCTATGATGTCGAATGAATTACTCGATTTCGGACCTGTTTTTGGGCCGGCTGACATCCGCCTCTAACGACGGCGAGAACTGACTTGCCATGGACTCGCGATCTTGATCCGCGGCGCGGTACCACAGGTTCGTAAATGGGGCTGAGCTTCAGGACAATGTTCGAAGGTCGCTCGGCAACTACATTCTGAATCGTTCACGACTGTTCGCGAAATATGGCCTAACCACATGCAAACAAAGCATCAGTGGCATAATACATAAATATGCCAGCAATCCGCCGCGGCGGCAGGGAAGATTTGGCTGCCATCGCGGCAATCCAGGCCGCCTGCCCCGAGGCCGCCCAGTGGAAGCCCGCCGATTACCTGGCCCATCTCCTGCTGGTAGCTACGGCCGACACCGGCGTGGTGGGTTTCGTCGTGGCGCGGTCGGTAGCCGATCGGGAGTTTGAAATCCTGAACCTCGCCGTGGCCCCTGCGTTTCGCCGCCAGGGCGTCTCCCGCGAGCTCTTGCGTGCCCTGTTCTATGACTATCACGGTACTTACTACCTGGAAGTCCGGGAGTCCAATCAGACCGCCCAACTGTTCTACAAGTCACTTGGATTTCAATTAGTTACGCGCCGTCCGGGCTATTATGACAGCCCCTCCGAGGCGGCTATTGTCATGAAGTTTCATTCATGTTAAGGTTGCGTGTAGAGACGGTGATGCCGTCCTTTACCACAACACGCAAGAGATTACCCACCGAGCCCTTCCGCAACCATGACTCGGCGTGGCAACCCACTGGGAGGAATTGCCCCATATGGAACGGAACGCACTGGAGCAGTTGAAAGCGCATCTGATGGACACGCACGACGAGTTTCGCAGGCTCGCCAGCCAGCACTCAGAGTTTGCCCGAAAACTGGACGACCTGGAAGCGCTTCCTCATCTCACCAACGACGAGCAGTTGGAAGAAAGCCGCCTGAAGAAGCTGAAACTCCGCTTAAAGGATCAGATGGAAGCGATCGTGAGCCAACACCGGTCACAACAGGTCGCTTGACATCAGGTGCGCGCACTAAGGTAATCCGACGCCCGGCCGGCATCCCCGGCTGGGCGTTTTCGTCTTGGTGAGGTTCCCGGCACGCTTTTATGGACGGCGACGAGCCCATTTCGATCCCCATTACCGACGTGTTCGACCTCCATAGCGTGCCGCCGCGCGATGTCAAGCCGGTGGTCGAAGAGTACCTCGAGGTGGCGCGGGGACGCGGCTTTCGCTTCGTGCGCATCATCCACGGACGGGGCATCGGCGCGCAGCGCGAAACCGTTCGCGCCATCCTGGCCCGCACCGATTTCGTAGCCGGGTTTAGAGACGCTCCGCCAGAGGCCGGCGGCTGGGGCGCGACCATCGTGACGCTGCGGTAGCGATGCACCGCCTTGTGCTCGAGTCCGATCTACTTTCCTGAGACTGTGACAGAAACGAGCGAGGTGAAGTCGGGCACGGTCGCGCTCAGGATGTTGAGGAGTTGACCCAGGGTGCGGCCGCGGTCGGCGGCCTGCTGATCCAGTTTCGCCATCACCAGGGCTCGCTCTTGCCGGAAGATCTCGATCAGGAACGATTGTGGGTGCAGCGCGGCGATGCCCCACGGCTCCAGATGCTCCGGCCTGAAGTGGCGAAGGTTGAAGGTAACAATGATCGCCGCCCCGCCGTGGAGTGCGGCCGCCGCCACATGGCGATCCTTTTCATGGTTCGTCATCCGGGGAATCATGCAGCCGTAACCGCCGATCCATGCCTCGCTGAAATGTGTTCGCAACTCAGCTTCAAAGTGAGCGGCCAGAGAAGCAGGCCATCGAAGCTTCGAATCCAGCGTGCGGGTTGTCTCCCGAATGATCTCCTCCGACCATTTCGGCTCAAAGAGCCGTGGTGGTTCTGCGGGCCGCAGGAGCGTGTCGCACAAAGAGAAGTTGGCGAGGACGCAGGCGTCGAGGACGACGAGCGGCGACTCCGTCATTCCTGGCCGGGAATCCACGCGCGCTCATACAGGCCCTCTTGATCGACCGCCTGACCGATTCTGCGGAGCGCATCGAGCCGCCGCTGGCCACGCTTACGCTCGTCGAAGAACTGCCTGACGGCCTGTTCGAACAGCTCATCGGGGCCCCGATAACGACCGCTTGCGAGTTCCTGCTCGACCTGCATCCTCAAGTCCGCTGGCAACGTGACGTCCATGGTTGTTTCCTAGTTCTATTTTACAATTGTTGATCGATGGAGCGGCGGCGCCACAGCGAGGGTGACTCGCTTTCGTTCGCGGGAGAGAACGGAGGGATACGATCAGGGCTGCTCGCCGGGCAGATGCGAGGGACGGAAATCGCGCAGTTTCAGGCTGACCGGCATTCTGCAGGCTGACCGGCTTTCTGGACCGGCTGTTTGGGACCGGTTTTTTGACCGACCGGTGTTTTTTGTCGGGACGCTCCAATGGCAGGGCCGATGCTCTGGTGACATTCAACGTGCGGGACTATGGGATGGCCGCCGCCCAATTCGGGCTGGAGGTTTTACGCCCACGAGAAGCGATAGCGAGGATCAAAAGATGAAAGAGACCCGAGCATATCCCTTAAGGCTGCCGCGTTCGCTCAAAGAGGCAGTCGAGCGGTTAAGCCGCGAGGACCAAACCAGCATTAACCAATTCGTGGCCATGGCAGCGGCGGAAAAGGTCTCGGCACTGGAGACAGCGAAGTATTTCACGGACCGGCGGGTGCGGGCGGATTTCAAAGCTTTCGACAAGATCATGAGGCGGAGGGGTGGAAGGCCGCCCCGGGATGGGGACGAAATGCCGTCCTAGGCCCCTGCCTGGGCCAACACGGAAGGAGTGAGGCCCTTGCCGATGCCTGCGTGACCTTGCCAGCGGGCATTTGGGCAGAATCTGCCCAAAAACCGAGGTTAAGTGCTTTGTTTTCGTTGAGAATTTGGGCAGATTCTGCCCGAATCCGCTTTCTCGGGTGGCGGGCCGGACGTATCCGCCATCGAAAATGCGTCTGAACACTGGCTCAGAGATCGGACTACCGGCTGAACACCGATTCGCCCGCAGGATAGCCTGGGATCCCCGGGGGACGGAGACCTGCCGGGGCAGTGTCGTTCGGGGTTGAGAGCGGATCGGCCGTGCTATGATCCAGGCTGGGTGAAGGTGAAAATCATCATCGGCATTTCGGGGGCCAGCGGGTCGGTTTACGGAGTGCGGCTGCTGGAGCGGCTGCGGGCGACCGAAAGTGTGGAACTGCACCTGGTCTGGACCAGATCGGGCGAGAAAACCCTGTTTCTCGAAACCGGCAAGCACATCGCCGAGATCCGCACGCTGGCGGACCACTCGTACTCGCCGGAAGACATATCCGCGAGGCTCGCCAGCGGTTCTTACCCGGTGGATGCCATGGTGGTTGCCCCTTGCTCGATCCACACCATGTCCGCCATCGCTCACGGCATCACTTCCAACCTGTTGACCCGCGCCGCGGATGTGACTCTAAAGGAACGGCGCAAACTGATTCTGATGGTGCGCGAGACGCCATTTCATCTCGGTCATCTCCGCAGCATGACGGCTTTGGCGGAAATGGGCGCCATCATCGCGCCGCCCATCCCCGGCTTCTACCACCATCCGCAAACCGTGATGGACCTGGTGGATCATAGCCTGGACCGGGTGCTGGATCTGCTCGGGCTGCCCGATGCCGGCATTCGCCGCTGGCAGGGAGCGGGGCAGTGAAGGCACCAGCCCGCTCGCGCGCGGTGGCCTTCCAGGGCGAACGCGGGGCATTCAGCGAACAGGCCGTGCGCCAACTGTTGGGGCCCTCCGCCACGGTGCTCCCCTGCGTGCGTTTCGAAGACATCTTCCGCCACCTCAAGCAGGGCAGCGTGGCCGGCGCGATGGTGCCGATCGAGAACACGCTGGCCGGATCGGTCCACGAGAACTACGATCACCTGCTGCATTTCGAGCTGCCGATCGTGGCCGAGACCAGCGTGCGCATCGTGCACAACCTGATCGCGCCCAAAGGCGTCCCTTTCCGCCAGATCAAGCGCGTGTTTTCGCACCCGGTGGCGCTCAATCAGTGCCTGGACTTTTTTCTCGCCAACCCGCAAATCGAACGAATACCCTATTACGATACGGCCGGAAGCGCGAAGATGATCGTCGAAGAAGGGCTGACCGACGCCGGCGCGATCGCCTCCGCGGTGGCCGCGGAGATCTATGGGGCGCGCATATTGCGCAAATCGATCGAAAGCGACCGGCAGAATTTCACCCGGTTTTTCCTGCTGCGGACGCCCGCGTATGCCCGGCGCCATCCCCAGCGCGTGCCACAGGGAACGGTTTGGAAGACCTCGCTCGTGTTCAGCACGCGCAATATTCCCGGAGCGCTGTTTCGCGCGCTCAGCGCCTTCGCTTTGCGCGACCTCAATTGCACCAAGATCGAATCGCGCCCGCTGCGCGGCAAGCCGTACGAGTACCTTTTTTATCTGGACTTCATCGGGCACGTAGACCACCCTAACTCCCGCAACGCGCTGCACAACCTGGAAGAAGTCGCCGACTTCCTGCGCGTGCTCGGCTGCTATCCCAAAGGCGCCTGAGCGGGGAGCGCGGCCAGGGCGCGAAACTGTCGTCGAATTCGGCATGCACGCTTGGGGCTGGCGATGCGTCACCCGGTAAACGCTATGCGAAGACTCCTGCTGATGGCGCTGGCGGCGGGCGCGATCCAAGCCGCGGTGATTCGCGGGGTGGTGCTGGAGAACATGACCGGGAGACCGCTCCAGCGCACCCGTGTGACGGTGGCGCCGGTGCCTGGCTCGCCCGGTCCCGCGCTCACTGTCCGTACCAACCTGAGCGGCAGTTTCGAATTCGCGGCGTTGCCGGCGGGGACGTACCTGGTCAGCGCCGCGCGGGCGGGCTTCGCGCCGGTCGAATACGGGCAAAAGGAGTTTCGCTCCGCCGCGGCGCCGATGGTGCTCGAGGATTCCACGCCCGCGTTTCTCGAAATCCGCATGAAGCGCTTCGGGGCGATCGCGGGCACGGTGCTGGACGAAAACGACGTCGGCGTTCCGGACGTCAACGTGGTGGCCTACCGGGATACGCGGCCCCCACAGTTGGTTGCCCGGGCCACTGCCGACGACCGCGGCGTGTTCCGCGTCTCGGGCCTGCCGCCCGGCCGCTACCTGGTGCGCTCGGCGGCCAAACAATTCGAAGACGGCGGCTACCTGCCGACGTTTTCGAAACTGTCCGCGAACGTGGAAGAGGCGCAGCCGGTGGAAGCCAGGCTGGATGAGCTGACCGACGACGCCAACGTGCGATTGATCGCCGGCGCGCTATTTAACTTATCCGGGTTGGTCATCCTCTCGCCCAGGCAGCCGGTGACGGTGACGCTGGTTTCCGACATGGGTCGCGAAACCTACGGTACTGCGTCGGATTTTCATTTCGATAACCTGGCGCCGGGGCAGTACGAGCTGTTCGCCGAAACCGAATCGCAGAGAGGAATGCTGGGCGCGTACGCTTCTCTCGCGCTGGATCGCGAGCGCAACGACATCCGGCTGTCGCTCGCCCCGATCCCGGACATATCGCTCTACATTCGCGACGACGGCCGCAAGCCGTTGCGATCGGGTTTGAAGGTGCTGGCGCGGCGCAAGGACCTGGCCGGCGTGGGACCGGTGCGGACCCTCCCGGCCGGCGGCGGTCCCAACCCCACTAGCGCATCCCTCGGGCTGGGGCACTGGGAAGTGATGATGACGCCGATGGCCGATCGCTACGTCGGGGGCTTCTACGGCCCGGGCTATGAGCGGAGCGAGCGAAGGCGGCCGGACGGATGGAATGAGATCATCGCGGGCGCCAGCTACGTACCGGTGACGTTCGAGCTCGGTTCCGATCCCGGCTCGCTGCACGGCGCGGTGACGGTGGACCAGAACCCGGCAGTCGGCGCCATGGTCTTCCTGGAGCCGTGGGATGGGGAACAGCACAAGCGCGCCGGGGACGTGCGGACCGCGCGCTCCGACGTTCATGGGCGTTATCAATTCCATGGCCTCGCGCCCGGCGAGTATCGCGTGATGGCGACCTTCGAATACCAGATGCCCGACGAAGCCGAGATGGACCGCGCGGAAACGCGCGTGGTGAAGGCCGAGGCGGGAGCCGACGCGGCGCAGGATCTGGATCTGTTCGTGATCCGATAGCGGGTAGCGCCGGCGGTGTCGTGGCACTGTGCGCGCTTGACCACGGCTGCTCGTCGGAACACGTCGCCAGACTTCCGGCCGGGATGTCCTCCGTTATTGAGAAAACACCGGCGGCAAAGACCGCCGGCGTTACCGAGACCGCCGGCGTTACGGCAGTTTGGCGGCCGAATCGAGCAGGCCGCCGTTCAAGCGAAGCACGTTCCAGCGGGCCTTTTCGAGAGCGTATTGGGCGTCGTAGAAGGCGATCCACCGGTCGTTTTCCACGAGACGCGCTTCGTCCACCTGGCGCATGGTCTGGCGGCCTTCCTGAAACTGGGCCAGGGCGACGGTAATCTGCTCGCGAGTTACTTCGAGATCGAGCCGCGCCACGTCGGCGGCGGTTTGCGCGCGTCTGGCGGCGCGCAGCGATTCGGCCAGATCGGAAACGATGCGGTTGCGCGTGCTGGCCAGCTCGACTTTCAAGCGGCCCAAATCGGCCTGGCCTTCGGCGGTGGCCGATCTCACTCCCGGGACGAATATCGGCACTTGAAACGACACCCCGATTTCCCCGTTGTTGCGCTGGAAGTGGCTGAAATACTCGGTGTAATTGTTGAACTTGGCGAGCAAGGCATACTGCGCCACCAGATCGGCGCGGGGCAGGCGGGCGGCCGCGGCTCCGCGCAATTCGATCTGTTTGGCGGCGATCTGCGATTCCAGCCGGCGCAATTCGCTGTTGGAGGCGAGGGCGGCTTCGGCGGCCTGCTCCTCGGAAGCCGGCAGTGGCGGAGCCGGCCGGTCCTGGGCCACCGCACGGACGCGATCTTCGGCGGGAAAGCCGAGCGCGAGGGCCAGATCGGTTTCGGCGGCGGCCTGCTCATCGTCCACGCTCTCGGCGGCCTGGCGGTCGCGGGCCAGCGCCAGTTCGGCCTGTTTCTGGGCGATCGGAAGGGCGCGTCCCTCGGCGACCTGGGCACGTATGGAATCGAGCACGGCCTGCTGGCGCTCGATGGCGGTGCGGGCGAACGCCTCGATGCGCGCCGCGCGCTCGGCGTCCAGATAGAGAGCGGCGGCACGGTATGCCACCTCGTCGCGTTTACTCACGACGGCGATGGCGGCGCCGCGGGCGTTCTCTTTCGCGCGGGCCACCTCCAGGCTCTGCGGACGGTTGAAGAGGAACTGCTGCGCGACGGCCTGCATCACGCTGGGCGCCGAGCCCTCGATGCTCATCGGGAAGCCGCTGGTATATGCCATGCCGCTGCCGGCCGTGATGCGGGGCATGAAGGGGTCGCGAGCGACGCGAATCGCGGCTCGCGCCTTTTGCTCATCCAACCGCACCAGAGCCACGTCCGGATTCTGCTGAACCGCGAGTTCGATAGTCTGGCGCAGCGTGAGCGAATGAACCTCGGCGCGCGACAAAGCCGCCATCGCAACCAAAGAAACGGTGAGCTTCGACATGCACTTATTGTAGTGAGTTGGCGTGCGGCGGCGGGGCGGTTGAGCTAAGAAAGGTCGCGACGAATCTCTTGTGCCGCACGCAGGAATGCGCAGGCTGCACAAACTAAAGCTCGCCTCACCGGGTGCGGCGGCCTGCCATGTGATAGACTCTAGATTCTCAAAATCTGACTTTCGGAGAAAAAAGCCTTGAAGCTCGCTCCGGTTGATTACATCATTCTGGCCACCTACTTCGCGATGGTGCTGGGCATCGGTTGGATGCTCCGCAAGAAGGTTTCCACCAGTGGCGATTTTCTTCTATCCGGCCGCGCCGTCCCGGTCTGGATCACGAGTCTGGCTTTCATTGCCGCCAACCTGGGAGCACAGGAACTGATCGGCATGGCGGCCTCGGGCGCCAAGTATGGCATCATGACCGCGCATTTTTATTGGATCGGCGCGATTCCGGCCATGGTCTTCATGGGCCTCTTCATGATGCCGTTCTACTACGGGAGCAAGGCGCGGTCGGTGCCGGAATTCCTGAAGATGCGATTCGACGAGAAGACGCGCGGCTTCAACGCGATCATGTTCGCCGTGATGACGATCTTCTCCTCGGGCATCTCGATGTACGCCCTGGGGCTGCTGCTGCACCTGGTGCTGGGCTGGAACTTCACGGCCTCGGTGCTGGCGACGGCGGTGATCGTTCTGGCGTACACCTATCTGGGCGGCCTGACCAGCGCCATTTACAACGAGGTGCTGCAGTTCTTCCTGATCGTGGCAGGCTTCGCGCCGCTGGCCATTCTCTCCTGCGCCAAGGCCGGCGGATGGCACGGCATCGTGTCGCGGTTGAGCGAGACTCCGGCCATGACGCACTCGTGGCGCTACCTCGGCAACGCCAGCGAGAACCCGATGGGAGTGGAAATCTTCGGCGTGGTGGCGGGGCTCGGCTTCGTCCTTTCGTTCGGTTACTGGTGCACGAACTTCCTGGTGGTGCAGCGCGCCATGGCGGCGGATTCGATGTCGGCGGCAAGGCGCACGCCGCTGATCGGCGCCATTCCGAAGATGTTCCTGCCGTTTGTGGTCATTCTGCCCGGCATCGCCGCCGTGGCGCTGGCGAAGATGGCCGGACCCGGCGGCGCGCATCTATACGAATTGCCGATGAAACTCGGCGTGGGCGGTGGCTACGTCAAGGATTACGACCAGGTGCTGACGACGCTGATGGCCAAGTTCTACCCGGCCGGCATACTGGGCGTCGGGCTGACCGGCCTGATGGCATCGTTCATGTCCGGGATGGCCGGCAACGTGACCGCGTTCAACACGGTTTTTACCTACGATATTTACCAGAGCTACATCCGCAAGGGCGCACCCGACCAGCACTACCTGAAGGTGGGCAGAATGACCACCATCATCGGCGTGGCGCTTTCGATCGGCGCCGCGTACCTGGCGGGGTATTACAACAACATCATGGACATCCTGCAGTTCGTCTTCGGCGTGGTGAACGCTCCGCTGTTCGCCACCTTCCTGCTGGGCATGTTCTGGAAGCGCTCGACGGCCAACGGCGCGTTCTCCGGGCTGGTTACGGGAACCTTCGGCGCGGTGCTGATCTGGTGCTTCACGATAGCCGAGGGCAAGGGCGGCGTGTTCGGTCATCTGTACGAATTCCGGTCGACGATGGCGCAGAATTTCTGGATCGCGATCGTCGCCTTTACCAGTTGCTTCCTGGTCACCGTGGTGGTGAGTATGGTTACCGAGCCGCGCAAGGAAAGCGAATTGGAAGGGCTGGTGTACGGGTTGACGAAGATCCGCCAGGACGAAGGCGCCAAGTGGTATGAGCGCCCGGTTGTGCTGGCGGTTTTCGTTTTGGTCTTAGCGGTCATTCTGAACATTTGGTTTGCCTAATATGCTGGACTTACGAGTGCCTTCGGGCTGGTTCTTCACTCTTTTGGGCGTCATTCTGGTTGGGATGGGCCTGATTGTGCCGGATGCGCGCGCCGCGCTCACCGACTTCAACGTCAATTTGTACAGCGGCATCGCCATGCTGATTTTCGGCTTGTTTCTGCTGCTGATGGCCCGCCTGGCCGCGAGCAAGAGCCGATGATCGATGCATTCCGCAGCATCTATGGCTCGGCTGACGGGGTGCGGGTGTTTCGCGCGCCGGGGCGCGTCAACCTGATCGGCGAGCACACCGACTACAATCTCGGATTCGTGCTGCCGGTGGCGCTCGACATGGCCACCTGCGCCGCCACGGCGCCGGCCGCCGGCGGCAAGCTGCGTCTGCACTCCGTGGAGCGCCAGGAGACGCGCGAATTCGACGTGGCGGGGCTGGCCGAGCTTGTGCCCAGCCATCATTGGACCGACTATCCAATCGGCGTGGCCCGCGAAGTGGCGCGCCTGGGCTTCGCCATTCAACCCGCCAACATCCTGATCCGCAGCACGGTGCCGGAAGGTTCGGGGCTCAGCTCTTCGGCGGCGCTCGAAGTTTCCTCGGCGCTGGCTTTTCTGGGCGGCCGCGAGGTGGCGCCGCTCGAACTGGCCAAGCTCTGCCAACGCGCCGAGCGAGAATTTGTCGGCATGCCCTGCGGCATCATGGATCAGTACATATCGGTTTTCGGGCGCGAACACTCGGCCGTCAAGATCGATTGCCGCAGCCTGGATCACCAACTGGTGCAACTGCCGGACGGCGTTGCGTTCGTGGCCGTGAACACCATGGTCAAACACGCATTGGCGGGCTCGGCTTATAAGGACCGGGTAGCCGAATGCGCCGCCGCGGTCACGGGCATCCAGCGGAAGTTTCCTTCTGTCACCAGCCTGCGCGACGTGGCTTCGCAGGATCAGTTCGAATCGGTGGCCGGCCTGCTGCCGCCGGTGGTGGCGCGGCGGGCGCGGCACGTGGTAACTGAGGATGAGCGGGTGGAATTCTTCGTCGCGGCCAGCACCAGCGGCGATCTGGACGCCATGGGAAAACTGCTGGTCGCCTCGCACCGCAGCCTGCAATACGATTACGAGGTGAGCTGCGAAGAGCTCGACTTCCTGGTGGACCACGCGCTGCTGATCGATGGCGTGTACGGCTCGCGGATGACTGGCGGCGGTTTCGGCGGCTGCACCGTCACCATGCTGCGCCCCGGTGCGGTGGAGGGTTTCTCCAAGTGTCTGGCGCGCTCCTACGAGCGGCGATTCCAGGTGACGCCCAGGATCTACCGTTGCAATCCATCCGCCGGCGCTGGGGAATGCACAAGTTTTGAGACGATTCCGCCGCTCGGGTGACTACAGAGTTAAGCCATAACAGCGAATGTCCTCCCGGCGGGCAGATTCAGTACCGTATTGGTCTGCCCCGCCCGGGCGCTGTTCGCCATTTTCTTTCCCGCTTGAGACCCGGCGCTACACTTGAGTGAAGATGCCGCGCTGGATGAACGCCGCCAATGGTCTGACCGCGCTGCGCCTGCTGCTGGCGCCGCCAATCGTGGCGGCGATGTGGGCCGGACGGAATGGGCTGGCGCTCGCGTTGTTCATGCTGGCCGCCGCGACGGACGTGCTCGACGGGGCCACCGCGCGCCAGTTCGGCCTGGAAACTCCGTTGGGCGCCTACCTGGATCCGATCGCCGACAAGTGCCTGTTAAACGCCATGTTTCTGGCCATGGCGGGCGCGCGCATGATTCCGTGGTGGTTCGTCGCCATCGTGCTGGGACGCGACGTGTACCTGCTGCTGGCGGCGGCGATTCTGCTCCGTTTCACCCGCCGCCGCAAATTCCCGCCCAGCGTTTGGGGTAAAGCCTCCACCTTCGTGCAGATAGTGACGGCCATCGCGGCTCTCACTGCCGGCATGTTAAGCCAATCGAATCCGTGGATTCCGGTGGCGGCGCTGCTTTGGATCTCAGCCGCGGTTACGATCTGGAGCGGCGTGGAATACTCCTGGCGTGGGATTGGCATGATGCGTGCGGATTGACGCGTGGGTTGCTCGGGAGTAGTCTAAAAGAAGAACGGGGTTTCGCGGATGACTCGTTACCTGCCAGCGCGCCACTATCTTTGGTTTGCGATAGGCGCGCTTGTGCTGGCCGGTTTCTTCACCTGGCGGGGGGTGGCTTGGGCCCCCGTTTCCTGGTCCGGCTTCGTGTTGGCCTTCCTGCCCGCCGCCCTGTTCATTCTGACCGCGAGTCTTCTTCTGGGGCTGGCTTTTCGTCCGCCGATTGAAGTGCACGAGGGCTATTTGGCGATCGGCGGCCGCATGATTCCCTGGATGGACATTCGCCGATTGGACCAGACCGGGTGGGTTTCGCCGCTGGTGGTTCACATTACTCTGTTCGACGATTCGCGGCAGGTGTTGCTATACCCGGGCGATTTGGATGCCTGCAACGCCCTGCTGCGGCACCTGCGCCGGTCCTCCCGGGACGCGCTGATCGACGGCGTTCCTTACCGGCAGTATTGGGGCGAGGTGCTGGCGCCAGTGCCCGAACCGAGCCAGAAGGCGATGCCGCCGCGCTACCGCATCCTGCGGCCTGAGGACGAGGCCGAGGTGGAACGGCTCTACCAGCGGCTGAAGACGGTCGGCAATCTGGACCAGAAGAATTCCGGAGAAGAAAACTAGGCCGATGGTTCGCCGCCGGATGGTTGCGCTGCGTTTCGGCGTGGCTCTGCTCCTGATGGTGCTGGCGGCCTATTTCACGCGCACAGTGTGGCTCGGCGCGCTGGGCCGGGCCCTGGTCGAGGACGACACACCCGCCAAAGCCGATGCGGTGGTGGTGCTGGGCGGCGACGCATGCGGCACGCGCATCGAGACGGCCGCCCGCCTGGTGCGCGCCGGCTTCGCTCCGGTGGTGCTGATCAGCGGCGCACCCGGGGTATACGGAACCAACGAAGCGGATCTCGCCATTCCGTACATCGTCCGCCAGGGTTACCCCGCGGAGTGGTTCGTGGCCTTGCGCAACGAAGCGATGTCCACTCACGAGGAAAGCTTCCTGCTGTTGGACGAGTTGCGCCGGCGTCAGGTGCACAGCCTGATTCTGGTCACCAGCGACTACCACACCGCGCGCGCCGCGCGGACTTTTCGCGCCGCAGAACGCTCGCTGGGCTGCCACATGGAGATGCGCATGGTGGCCGCTCCGGACCACTACTTTCACGCCGGCTCCTGGTGGCGGAACCGCGAAGGCTGCAAGACCGTGCTGACCGAATGGGAAAAAACCATCGCCAACGCGCTGGGCATATAGGTCCAATAAAATCAGTTAATTACGAGTTTGTTTTAACCCCCTGCCAGGATATTCACAGGCAACCGTTGCGCTCCTCGGGCATCTAATACAGATGGGAACTGATTCGCGCACCAAAGAGTATCTTCTGCTGTGCGATTTCGACCAGACCCTGAGTTTCAACGACTCGGGGATCGCGCTCAGCGAACTGATTGGCGTAACGGGGTTCCACGAAAGAATCCAAGGGTTGTCGAACATCCATCTGGTGCAGCAGGGCGGGGAACTGGCCTACCTGTTGCTCCACGATCCGGAGTACCGCCGGGTGCGGCGCGAGCACCTGGTGGAAGTCGGCAGACGCATTCGTCTGAAACAAAACATCGGCCTTTTGTTTGAACTGCTGCAGGACATCGAAGGCCACCGTTTCTCCTTTTACGTGGTTTCGGCGGCGCCGGAGGAAGTGATCCAGTCCGCGCTCGACGGCATCATTCCGGCGGACCACATTCACGGCACGCGGTTCCGCTATGACGCGGAGACGGGCGAGATTCAATCCATCGAAAGCGTGCCCGCCGGCTACGGGAAAGTGGCCGTGCTGGACCGTCTGCGCGAGGAACTGAACATCGGCCGGGACCGCGTGGTCTACGTGGGCGACGGCATATCCGATGTCCACGTGATGCTGCACGTCGGCCGGCTGGATGGGCTGACCATCGCCGCATCGGAGAACAAGTATCTCACCCAAATTGCGCGCCGGACCATTTTGAGCGACAACGCGATCAGCGTGCTGGTGCCCATCCTGGAGGACATCGTCGGGTGGGACAGCGCGCGCATTCACGCATTCTTGGAAGGCCACGGATTCGTGCTGCGGGAATGGGAGAAGGTGCGCACCGACCTGCTCACCATCAGTAACGCCGCGCCGCCGGCGGCGGCTACGGCCGGCGCGTGAAG
>JBAVIH010000477.1:0-2478 GCA_049686695.1 Bryobacteraceae bacterium
GAAAAACACCGGCGGCAAAGACCGCCGGCGCTACGGCGAACTTACAACTCGATTCCCGCGCTGGCCAGCGTGTTGGCGATGATCGCCATCGGGTCCGTGGTTTGGTTGACTCCGGCGGCAGTGGACTGATAGCTGGCGATCAGCTGGCTGAGCAGGTCGGTGCTCGAGCTGCCGCTGGTCGAACTGCCGGAAGACGCGCCGGCCGAGTCCGTGCTGCCGGAGCCGCCGTGACAGTGGTGGCCGTGGTGACCGTGGTGGCCGGTCTGTTGAGCCGCCGCCAGGTCCTGGATATTCGGGAGCTGGCCGTTTTGCGAGGCGTTGGTGAAATCGGTGGCCAGTTGGGTCAGCGTGGCGGCAGCCGTGGGGTTGCCGTTCGACGTCGCCGTATTGGCGGCTGTCGTGAGATTGGTGGCGATTTGCTGCGTCACCTGTTGGTACTGGGTCGGGTTCGACTGCTGAAGCTGTTGCAAAGTGCTCAGCAGCTCCGCAAAGGGCGAAAGTTGGTTGGTGTCCGGCGTCCGGGAGGCGGACGAAGCGTTGCTGCTGCCGGTTTTGCCGGTCGTGAACCGATTGGACAGAACGTTGCCGACCAGCGACTCGAGATAACTGCTGGCGAGGTTGGAAAGCGAACCGATACTCATGCGGACCCTACCTGCAACTCAGGTGCCGCTGGCGAAGTGAATCGATATCAACGCCGTAGCCTGATCCGTCGAGCCAGAATTTTGCCGGGGGTCAGGCGCGCGGCAAGTTTTCGTCAGTCCGCCACTGGTACGTCGCCGAAGGTGTCCGCGCCATCCTTCTCGCGGCGCCTTTGCAGCACGACCGCGGCGGCCAGCCCCAGCAGCGTGCACGCGAAACCAAAATAGACCGAGAATGGCTGGTAGCGCATGGCCACCGTGTGCTTGCCCTTATCGACCACCACGCCACGGATTACCGTGTCGACCTGCCAGATTCCCTCCGGCCGGCCATCCACCTCGGCGCGCCAGCCGGGGTACCAGTTGTCGGAGACGATGACCATCCCCTTGCACCCCATGTCGACGTTGACCCAAACCTGGGAAGGGCTCTCGTAGAAGTTGGTCACGCGGTCTTCCTCGCCGCACTTGTCGAGGGCGGGCTGAGTCTTCACCGTGACGGCCAACTTGCGCAGATCGAACAGCGGCGAGTTGACGTTGTCGCGGCCGGCGCCTTCGTCCGGCACCCGGAACGTCTGGTGTACCGTCCAGGCGCGCGGAAACGTGTCCGCCGTGCGCCAGATTTTGATGCCGCTCTTGCCGGTGAACATTTCCTGCTGGCCGCCGCGGGTGGGGGCGCGGCTGACGGCGTAGTTCATGCCGTACATGCGGCCGACGCGATCGTCCCACCAGCCGCCGAGTTCCGAGGTCGCGGTCAACATGCTGGCCGTCATGGCGTGGCCGGCGGGAATTTGATACCAGTCGCCGAAACTGAAGTGCACGTCCTTGTCGTTGATCTCCAGGCGCTTCTCACCCGGCACCGAGCGCAGATAAACCGCCAGATCGCGGGTGTCGTAGAGGGCGTTGACCAGCGTCATGTGGTTGGTATCGCGGAAGTGCGGCCAGCCCCAGCCGACCTCGTTTCCCTGTTCGATAACGATCAGCAGCGCGGCGAACGCGAGCAGCCACCGGCGGCCCAGCAGGCCGCGGAACCAGGCGTAATAGAGCCCCGCCGCCAGCAGCGCCACCAGGCCGATCATGCCCGGGCGCGGATCGCCATCCACCAGTACGCTCCCCACCGTCGGCTTCAGGTAAGTCACCAGCGTGAAGAGGCCGAAGGTGATGCCGCCGAACCAGACGAGCGCCTTGGCGACCGCCCGGCACTGCGCGGCGCCGCCGGAAACCAGGGCGTTGGCGCCCAGCGCCGCCAGCGACGCCACGGCGAAATGAAAGAGCGAAAGGGTGACGATGGGCGCGCGCGATTTTTCGACCATCGGCCCCAGCGCGTACAGGATTCCATATAGAGGATCGAACTTGGACATTGTGTACAGCAACGCGGCGACGGCCAGCAGCACGAACATGCGCACCTCGCGCCGGCGGAACGAGCTCCAGACCGCGATGGCGGCCAGGCTGAGCGCCACCGTTCCCGTGAACGGGTCGGACCGCAAACCGCTGCCGCCCGGCATCACCACGTGCAGCAGATCGGTGGGGCCCAGGCCGCTGTCGGCGTGCTCCGGGTATTCCACTTTGTCTTTCCAGGTGAGCGCTCCAGTCGCCGTCCACCGCTTGGCCAGCTTGCCGTACTCGGCGGCGGGGAGGACCTGCACGGCGGCCACCAGCGCCATCACCCCGAACACCACCGCCAGCCGCAACACCGCTTGCGCACGCGCGCCGCGGCGGAACAGGGCGGCCACGCCCACCGCGGCCACGGCGTAGGTCAGCGACAGCGACGGCGCGTGATGGCCGCACAGCCAGCTCATGCCCAGCGCGGCTCCGGCCCAGGCGGCGTTTTTGAACGGCGCCCGCC
>JBAVIH010000478.1:0-17020 GCA_049686695.1 Bryobacteraceae bacterium
CGGCGGGCGCAGGAGCGGCAGGCGCGGCGCTGGCCGGCGGCTGATCCTGCGGCGGCGTTGTTGGCGGCGTTGTTTGCGCCAGGACCGGGACTATTAAGAGTAAGGCCAGTAGGAATCTCATTTGAGAAAGTCCCGGTTCACATAGGAACCATGCACCTTCTGATGGCAGATGGTGCAGTTCTGGAAGCGCGGCTGGCGCATGTCGTGGAAAGCCGGCGGAACGGTTCCCATGGTTCCGTTGGCGGGAAGCGTCGGCTGCGCCAGATTGGCGTGGCACTCCAGGCAGAGGAAGCCGATTTGCGTCCGCGCCAACATGCGCGGGTTGGCGGAGCCGTGCGGTTGATGGCAGGCGGTGCAGCCTTCCAGGCGCACCGGAGCGTGCTCGTAAGTGAACGGCCCGCGCTTATCGCCGTGGCATTTGAAGCAACCCGGCTCGTTCGAATCCACCGTCTGCAGGCCATGCGGGAGCACGCTGCCGTGCGGATTGTGGCAATCCACGCACGACATGGCGCCCTCCGGCAGCCGGTGTTTGAAGGGGCGCATAAAGCTGGCCCAAACGTCGGTGTGACACGCGGCGCACTGGCGATTGATGTCGGCTGGCTTGCGCGCCACCAGGCCGTCCGGGCCATTCTTGTGGATGGCGTGGCAGCCCACGCAGCTCACCTGGTGCTTGGCGTGGCTGCCGTTGATGCGGCCTACGTGGGTGGGCTGATTGAGGTGGCAGGAAAGGCAGATGCGATCGGCCGCCGCCGCCGTCAGCTTGGCGGGCTGACGAATGTCGGCGGCGTTCATGGACTCGGCGTGCCTGCTGCCGGGGCCGTGGCACGCTTCGCAGGCTTGCGTGGTGTGGCCGTATTTCTTGTCGGTCTCCACCAGGCGATGCGGATTCTTCTGAAACGCCTTGAAGATATCCTCATGGCAGGTCTGGCAGGTTTCCGAGCCAACATATGTGGCTGGCTTGCTGTCGGCCGCTTTCGCGTCCTGGGCTGCGGTCTGCGCCGCGGGGACGGCAGGTTTGTCCTGCGCGCCCCTGGCGGCAATGGCGACCAGCGCCGCCCCCAGTAAGGCCAACCGCGCCTTCGAGGGCGGTCGCGACATAACGATCATCTCCTACTTGCCGGCGTGAACTACATCTACATCATACGTCGCGCCGGTGGCGTGGCACACATCGCACGCCTCGCCGAACTTCGGGTCGGAGTTTTGCAGGGCGTGCGCCAGCGCCGAGGTCTCGAAGTGGCACGCGGTGCAAGCCGAGGTCGTGGCCGGCGCCGGGTTCAGCAGGCCCTGCGGATCCGCCACGGCATTCTTGCCGATGGGGAACACGCCTTCGGATTTGTTCACATGGCACATGTAACACTTAGCCGTATCGGCCACGCCGCCGGTGGGAGTCATAGCGGGATAGAGCACATGGCTGAAATCGTTGTGGCTGCCGCCATAGCCTACGATGATGTATGTCAAGCCGGCCGCGCCCATGGTTTCGCCGGTATGAATCTTGTGGATCATCATGGCGAAGTTGATGCCCTGGTTCGGCAGCGCCTTATCGGCGGCGACTACGGCGCTGGGCCGGGTTGGGGCATCCGTCGCGTTGGAATTGTGGCAGAGCACGCACATTTCGATCTGGTTGCGATTTTCGCCGTGCAGCGAGAGCTTGGTATGGCAGTTATCGCAGTTGGCGATGGCGACCACCGTGCGGCGCGGCGTCACCTTCGAGCCATCCACGGAGAAGTAGGACACTTTGTTGACGGCGCCATACTCGGTGCTTTGCTCGGAGGTCGGGGCATTGGGCAAACTCAGCCCGCGGCGGCCTTCGATGCCGATGGCGTACGTTCCGGTGGCGTTGGCCGGAATGGAATTGGTAAACGTATACGTGCAGTTGCCGCCGGAATCGCATTGCGCGGTTGGCACCGGGTTCTCGGAAACGTAACCGGGCGTAGCTGCGGTGCCGAGATTGGCGAGTCCGTAATCCGAGGCCGGGCCAGCCAGCACCAGCGCGAGGCGGTTGGAGCCGCCCGTCATGGCACTCATCGGAATGCCTGCGCCGGAATTGTCCGTGATGGTGAAGCTGACCGTCGGCGCTTTGCCCGCAACGCCGTTAGCAACCTTGGTGATGGCCAGGTTGATGCCGGGCGCGCTGATCGATTCGGTGGGATTGGCGTGCGCCCCGGTGATCGAAAGGTCGAACTCCTGGCCGGAACTCGGGAGGTGGCAGGTGGCGCATTTGCTGTCGTCGGACTGGATGACGCCGCTGTGATTGGCGCCGGTCGCGAAGTTTACATCGTCATGGCAGGAGCCGCACGCCGCCTGCGAGGGCTGGGTCATCCAGGAGTTGGTTTGCGCCGCGCCGTTCTTGGGGTTGTGACAGCTTCCGGCGCAATTGCGCGGGTCGCCGGGATTGGAGGGATACACCACCGTGGAAAAGTCTACCGGCGCGTTCTGGTAGTTGTCGATCTGATATTTTCCACCAGCCACCACGCTAGGTAGCGAAGCGCCCATGTGAATCTTGTGGATGAAAACTTTCATGTCAAGCGTATTGCCGGTATTGGGATCGGTGGTCTGCGGCGTGTGGCACATGATGCAGAGGTCCACGCCCTGGCGCGATCCGCCATGAAAGGCCAGCAGATCGTGGCAACTGTTGCAGTCGGCGGTGCGCACAATATCGCGCGGCGCGGCGGTGGTTCCGTTGGGTACCCAATCGAAAGTCACCGAGGCGTAATTGGTGCCCAAGCCGAACTGCGTCAGGTTGCGCGAGCCGTACAGTCCCACGCGATGAGTGGTGGTGGGATCGTCGCTCGATGGCACCTTGGTCTTGAAAGTATACAGGTACTCGCCCATGGCGACCGTGGTCAGCGTACCGGTGGTGCTGGATTCGCCGCTCGCCTGGGTGGCCGTGGCGCCGCCGGTAGCGGCGGTCGCGGTACGGGTGATGTAGGAAATAAACTGATTTTGTCCCTGCGGAATGCTGGCCAGCAGGAAGCTGGTCGAAATGGTGCCGGGCGTCACGACGCCGGTCGCGTCGAGAGCCACTCCATTGGGATCGGTGGTCTTATAATCGACACTCACCGTGCCATCCGACGCAATCTTGGCGGAAACGACCTTGAATAGGAGGCCGGGCTGGACCCACGCCACCAACTGCGGGCTGGCTACGTTGGCCTTGTCACCCCGCGGGAAGATGGTTTTCTTTTCCGCGCTCAGGAAAGCTACCGACCCGGCGATCAGTCCCAGCGCCACTACGTAACGCCCTCTGGCGAAAACCGGCTTAGGAATCCGCATACTGTTCTCCCAAAAATGAATCCGTTATTTCAGCGGCATGCGCCGCGGCCGGAGACCGCCCGGCCGCGGAGATGCCGCAAAACAAACCCTTACTTCCCGGCGTGAACGACGTCGACGTCGAAGGCTTGGCCAGTTGCGTGGCAAATGTCGCAGGTCTCGCCGAACTTGGGATCGGTCTGCGATACGGCGTGCGCGAAGGCGGAAGTGTTCAAGTGGCATGCCGTGCAGGCCGAGGTGGTAGCGGGCGCCGGATTCAACAAGCCCTCCGGATCGGTGACCGCGTTCTTGCCCTCGGGGAAGACGCCCTCCGAACCACCGGTATGGCAGATGGAGCACTGCGTGGTGTCCTGGACCGACCCCTCGGGACCCATCACCGGGAAGCGGACGCCGGTGTTGGGAATCGAAGCCGGCACGGAAGCGAACGCAGCGCCGAAATCGGCGGGCGTGCCGCCATGTCCGATCACGATATAGTCCTGGTTGAAGTTGGCTTCCAGGTTGATGCCGGTATGGAGTTTGTGCACCATCAGGGCGAAGTTAATGGCCTGATTGGGTAAAGTCTGGTATGCCGCCACCGTGGAGGTGGGCCGCGTGGTGAAATCGGTGTTGCTGGGATTGTGGCAGATCACACAGTATTCGGTATTGTTGCGCAAGGAGCCGTGCAGCTCCAGGTCGGCGTGGCACGCGTTGCAGTTGGCCATCGCGACTACGGTCCGGCGCGGCGCGACCTTCGAGCCATCCACGGAGAAGTAGATCACCTGGTTGTGGCCGCTGTATGTGGCGGTCGTCTGGGTGGTGTCGCCCTTGAGGAGGGTAATGCTCATGCGCCCCTCAATGCCGACGGCGTATGTGCCGGTGGCCCCGGTTGGAACCGCGTGGGTAAAGGTGTAGGTGCAGGTGCCGGTGTTGTCGCACTGGGCTGCCGTCATGACGCTCTCGGTGACGTACCCGGGAGTGGTGGCGACACCGAAGTTGGTGTAGCCGTAATCGGAGGTCGGCCCGGCCATGGTCAGCGAGAGCGATCCCGAGTTCGCCGAGAAGGTGCTCATCGGAATCGGATTGCCGCCGTTGTCCTTGACCGTGAAAGTGACGGTCGGCTTCTGTCCCGCGGCGCCGTTAGCCACGCTGACCAGCGTGAAGTTGATGCCCGGAACGCCCGGCGCATATGCCGGAATGGTGTGGCCGCCAATGATGGAGGCGTCGAACGGCAACTCACCCTGCTGAATGTGGCAGTTCGCGCACTCGCTGTCGTCCGGTTGCGGTCCGCCGGCATGGTTGACGCCCGTCGCGAAATTGTCGCTGTCGTGGCAGGCGCCGCACGCCGCCGCGCCGGGCGTGGTGAGCCATGCGTTGGCTTGCGCGGCCCCGTCCTTCGGGTTGTGACAAGTCTGACAGCGCCGTACGTCGGCGGGATACACCACCGTCGACCAATCGTTCACCGAATTCTGATAGCCGACGATCTGATAGGGCTTGCCGCTCTGCACTGAGGGGAGCGAACTGCCCATGTGGATCTTGTGCGCCATTACCTTGAGATCCAGCGTGTTGCCTGTTGTAGGATCGAGGTTTTGCGGCTGGTGGCACAGGACACACATCTCCATGCCGTGGGCATATCCGCCGTGGAAGGACAACTGG
This sequence comes from Bryobacteraceae bacterium, assembly GCA_049686695.1. Classification (GTDB taxonomy): domain Bacteria; phylum Acidobacteriota; class Terriglobia; order Bryobacterales; family Bryobacteraceae; genus Bog-375. The sequence goes on from JBAVIH010000478.1 coordinate 4,900, forward strand.
CCGTGGCAAGTGTTGCAACTCTGGGTGCGGATGACATCGCGGGTGACGGTCACCGGCGAGCCATTGGGGACAAAGTTGAAGGTGGCGCCAGCATAACTTGTGCCCAAGTTGAACGCCGTGAGACTGCGGTTGCCGTCGACCGCGACCGTGGTAGTCGCAGTGGCGTCGAATCCCGCCGGGGCCTGAGCATTGAACGTGTATTGGTATTGGCCCGGGCCCACCTGCGTGGCCGCGCCACCCAATTCGAAAAACGGGCGGGTGATTGTGCCCAGCGCCTTGCCGGCCGACGACTCGGTCGTGTAGGCGACATATTGTTCCTGCCCCTTGGGGATGTAGGCGGCGACGTATGCCAGCGAGACGGCGCCCGGCGTGGTCGCGCCTGTCGCATCCAGGGGCTGCCCCGAGGGGTCGCTGAGAGTGTACACCACACTGATGACGCCGGCGCTGGTGATCTTGGCCGAATTAATCGTGATCGTCAGGCCCGGCAGGATGTACTCCAGCACCCTCGGGGTGGCGTTATGCGCAACATCGTGCGCGCCAGATACATTCTTGTTGACGTCTCCGTTCAACAGCGCGATCGAAGCGGCCAGGACCGCCAGGATCAGTGCGAAACGGCCAATCGCGAACACCGACGCGGGAATCCGCATGCTAGTTCTCCCAATCAAAGCTCTGTTTGTTAACATCCGTTTCCGGACGGTAAGCGACCCGCCGGACCCACATACACTAAGGAATACCGGGTTGGACAAAGCACCTACCCATCCAAACGGGCCGCCCGAATCGGCAACTCCAAAGTCTTTTGTTATCTGTAATGCTGGATATTCCAACATCATGTAGTAAATTCCATCTGTGGCCCACGCTGGGTGAAAAAGCTGCGCCACTGGGTGAAAAGCGGCATTGGGTTGGGTGAAATCTCGCGGCTGGGCGTTCCAGGAAAGCAGGAAAAACACCCACGGATTCGTGGTGGAGGACTGCGAAGTTCAGGCGGAGTCAGTCCCGGCCGGGCGTGGCCCGCCTCTGCAAAAGTACAGGCGAGCTTTTTGTCTTGATTATCCCATTGCGCCTTGATTTCCGATGGTTATTCGGATTACCCTGGGCTTTTACCTCTGGTATAGTTTCGTACAATACTAAGAAATTAGCAGATCATGACGAACGCAATCGTCCTCCCCCCGCCCTCGTCACCCGAACGGAGCCGCCTCCTGTCGGTGGATCTTATCCGGCGGCGGGCACTCGAGCGCCTGTATCGCCGCCGGCTTGCGGTTGAAGAGCTGATTCACTCCCTCGAGGAGTATCAGCATGCGCAGGAGGACGTTCCGGGCGAATGCATTAGTCTGCCGACCGCAGCTATGTGGTCGTGAGTCCGCGGTCGATCGCAAACTTGACCAGGCCGACCAGGTCATGGACGTCGAGTTTGCGAAACAGACTGGCGCGGTAAGTATCCACGGTCTTGGGGCTGATGTCGAGCAGTCTGGCGATGTCCTTGGCGCGCAAGCCATTCACGAGTTGATGGAAGACCTCGATCTCGCGGGGGCTGAGCGAAGCCAGCGGGTTGCCGGCCGGCCGCTCCTGCGGTTCGGTGAAGAGTCCGGCGCCGCGCAGCAGGGGTGAGACGTAGACGCCGCCCTCGCAGACGAAGGTGACTGCATCCTGCAGGTGCCGCGCCGGTCCATCCTTCAACAGGTAAGCGTCCGCGCCCGCGCGCAGAGCCCTGCGGACGGTGTTCTCCTCGCGGCTGATGGAGAGAATGATGAGCTTGGCGGGGCAGCCTCTGGTTCGCAACTGGCGCACGACTTCGGTTCCATCCATGCCCGGCATGTGCAGGTCGATGATGGCGAAATCGGGCTGCAACGTCTGGACCATTTCGAGCGCCGCGTGGCCATCGGCGCATTGCCCGAGGACCAGCATCCCCTGTGCGGAGCAGAGGGCGGCGAATCCCTCGCGAACGATGGCATGATCGTCGGCTAGAACGACAGTCGCCGGGCGCAATTGGTCCATCTTTCTCTCCCTAAGCTCCGCGTGGCCTAAGCCGGAACCGCAAAAGGCGCGGAAACCACCAGCTTGGTGCCGAGGGGTCCGCTTTCGAGAATCATTTTCCCACCTGCTGCCGCAGCTTGTTCCCGGATGGAACGTAGTCCCAGTCCGGCCCCGATCAGGGCGGGGGCGGCGGCCAGCGCGGCGGTGTCGATCCCGGGGCCGTTGTCCCACACAGTCAGTTCGATTCGTTCAGCGCCGGCGGCCAGCGTCAGGCGAACCCGCGACGCGTGGGCATGCTGGTCGATGTTGGAGAGAGCCTCCTGCGCCGCGCGGTAGAACAGCGCCTTAATGACCGGTTCGGTCGCGGCTGGCGGGGCGGCGAGCGAGAGTTCGGCTTGGTAGCGTTGCGGAATGCCGCTGATTTGCCACAGTTGCTCCAGAGCGGCTTCCAGAGTGAGCCGCTGCCATTCGGGGGGATGCAGCCGCGCGCTCACCGAGCGCACCAGCGCCAGGGCTTCGGAGGCGGCGGCCGAGATGCGGCCGAGGGTGTGCCTCGCCTCGGATTCGCCCGCCGGCAACTGCGCCTCCGCAGTCTCCGCCTGGCGCACGATGCTGACCAGCAATTGCCCCACTCCGGTGTGCAACTCGCGTCCCAGCCGGGCCCGCTCTTCCTCGATCAACTCGATAACGGCACGGGTGCCGGTCTGCCGGCGGCGGGCCTTCGCCACCAGCTTGCGCCCGGTTTGTTCCAGGCGGGAGAAGCGGCGCAGATCGTCGCCTTCGAGGCCTCGCGGACCGGATTCTTCAGGTAGCTCGGCCTCCTGGCCGAGCAGATGCGCGCTGAGCAGCAGTCCATCCTCCGCACCGGAGATAAGAGAAAGACTAATGCCACGGGCGTGTCCGGAGGCTTGGCCCAAGGGTTTTTCCGAGGCCGAAACAACGGTGTCCGCGAGATTCCGGGCTTCGCCGAGCGCGGCGCGCGCCGTTGGGCTCATCCAGAGCACTTGGCCGGCTTCGCTGCACTTGATCAGCATTTGAAATAGAGGCGCTCACCCGCCGGCCGGGCGGATGTCGCTGCCAGAGGCCGACCAGAGGGCTCCTAAGCCCAAAGGACTCTCCCTAATAGAATCACAGAAAGGAGCCTCGGGTATCAATCCAGGTACGTACCTAGTACTAGTATGACCAGACGGTAGCCTTGTAACGCTCGAGAGTGGCCACGCAGTTGGCCATTCTGGCGCTGGTAGCGCCAGGAACCGGCGGCAAGACCGCCGGCATTACCGGCCACGGCGGCCATCGGATCTCAAACGCCTTATGTCCGAATCATAGTCAGTATGCACGTTGATGTAAAGCGACGGTGTTCGGGCCACACCGCCGGGAAAACAGGCGGCGGAAAACCGGCAAGCCAAAGCACGCCCCACCGTGCGGGTACAATGAGGACATGGTGAGAGCCGAGCATGTCATCGATTCCTGGAAGAGCGTCCGACAGGATACCATAGCCGCCGTGGAGGAGTTTCCGGCCGGGGAATTCGAATATCGTCCGGCAGCCGACTTGCAAACTTTCGGCCAGATCGGCCGCCACATCCTGGTGTCCACCCACGGCTTGACGGGCATGCTGCTGGCGGGCGACACCGATTTCGCGGACCCCGGGATTCGCAAAGCGCGCATCGCCACCCAGGTGGCCCACATCCCGGAGAACCTGGAGCCGGCCGAACTGGTTCGCCGGCTGCGCGAATCGGTCGACGAGCGCGCCCCGCAACTGGCCGCGCAGACACCGGAGTTCTGGGCCGGGATGATCAAGCGCGTGGATGGCGCGATGGTCACGCGGCTGGAGATGTTGCAATGGGTAAAGGAGCACGAGCTGACGCATCGCCAGCAGTTGTTTACGTATCTGCGGATGAAGGGCATCGTGCCGGCCACCACCCGGCGGCGGCTGGCGCGCCAGGCCGCGGGCAGTTAGGGTACCGTAACGGAAACGCGTTCGAGATGGCGGCAATCTATCGTATAACAGTAGTTTCGGGAGGCATGGATCGATGGTCAAGTGTCCGGAGTGCAAAGGCGAGATCGACGTCGAGGAAGAAGACCTCGACGAGGGCGACCCGCTCAGTTGCGATGAGTGCGGCGCGGATCTGCGGGTAGCCGGCACCGATCCTCTGGAACTGGAATCGGCCGAGGAGTTCGCCGAGGACGAAGAGGATGCGGAGCTCTTCGAAGACGAAGACGAGGAAGAAGCCGAAGACGAGGATTGGAAATAGGATGCTATCCGGGATTCGACTCGATCGCCGGCGCGCGCCCGGCTTCCTGGGCGCGGGGCTCATATTGCCGGCGGCGCTGCTGCTGGCCGCCATCGCCGGTTTCGCCGCGGACAAAAAAGATGACAAGACCCGCAGCGTGCAGGGCTCGGTAACCGCGGCGGACGACAGCCTAGTCAACGGCGCGGTGGTGTATCTGAAGAACACCAAGAGCCTGCAGATCCGCACCTTCTTCACGCAGAAGGACGGCGGCTACTATTTTCACGACCTCAGCCCCGATATCGACTATGAGCTAAAGGCCGAATACCTCGGGGCATCGAGCGGCGCCCACACCCTCAGCTCGTTCGACACGCGCAAGGTGGCGACCATCAATCTGAAGCTGAACGCGAAGAAGTAGAACAAGACGGGCAAGCTAAAGCATGCCCCACCGATTCTGTTGCGGGCCATTGGTGGGGCATGCTTTAGCTTGCCCTTATGCTTATTTCTTCAGCAGGCGATCGATATCGCCAAACAGGGCCTTGCCCTCGAAGACCTCACGCGTCACGGCGTTGTACTCATAGTCCGCGCGGATGTAGCCGTGGGCATCGATGATGTACACGCGTGGCAGGTTGGCGCCTTGCGGGCTACGCACGTAGGAGTACATCATCTGCCCCATGTCGAGCGCCACCGGGTAGGTCAGATTGTGGCCGGCGATGAACTGGGCGATGTTCTGCGGCGTGTCGGTGCCCAGGTGAGCCACCGCCAGCACGGCAACCGCGTCGCCATACCGGGGCTGTATCTGGGACAGGACTTCCGAAAAGGCGGCACAGTGCGGGCAATCGGTCTTCAGAAACTCCAGGACCAGCACCTTTCCGCGATAATCGGCCAGATCGTGAAAGTCGCCCTTCAGGTCGGGGAGGGCAAAGCCGGGGGCGCGCCGCGGGCCGTCGGCGGCCGCCAGCGTCAGGGAGCAGAGGAGAGTAATCAGGATAGTTCGCATTTTCACTTTTCAACTTACCAGTTTCTTGAGAGATTCTTCAAAGGGGGCGCGGGCCACGCCCTTTTCGGTGACGATGGCGGCGATGTAACGCGCCGGGGTGACGTCGAATGCCGGGTTTTCGACGCGCGTTCCTTCCGGGGCGATGCGCGTCCCGAAAACGTGGGTGACTTCGTCGGCGGGCCGCTGTTCGATGGGGATGGCATCGCCCGAAGCCAGGCTCAGGTCGAGCGTGGAAATCGGCGCGGCGACAAAAAAAGGCACGCCGTTCTCCTTTGCCAGCACGGCTACGGTGTAGGTTCCCACCTTGTTGGCGACGTCTCCATTGGCGGCGATGCGGTCGGCGCCCACCACCACGCAGCCGATGCGGCCGGATTTGAGGAAGTGGCCGGCCATGTTGTCGGTGATGAGGGTGGTTTGGATGCCGTCCTGTTGCAGTTCCCAGACCGTCAGCCGCGCGCCTTGCAGGAAGGGGCGGGTTTCGTCGGCGAAAACATCGATATGCTTGCCGGCTTCCACGGCGGCCCGAATCACGCCCAGCGCGGTTCCGTAGCCGGCAGTCGCCAGCGCGCCGGCGTTGCAGTGGGTGAGCACGGTTTTTCCATCCGGCACCAACGCCGCTCCGTTGCGGCCGATAGCCCGGCAGATGGCGATGTCGTCCTCGCGCACCAGCAGCGCTTCTTCGACCAGGCGGTTGCGGATTTCGTCGATCGGCCGGCCGGCCACGCTCGCGTACACCCGCTTCATGCGGTCAATCGCCCAGAAGAGATTGACCGCGGTGGGACGGGTGGCCGCCAGGGTGGCGCAGATCTCCTCCATTTGCGCGTCGAGATCGGTTTCCGAAGCGTGCAGCACGCCGAGCGCTACACCCATCGCCGCCGCCACCCCGATGGCCGGCGCGCCGCGAATCGTCATGTCGCGGATGGCGGTGGCCACTTCCCGGTAACCGCGGCACTTGACGTACTTTTCCTCGAGCGGCAGCCGCGTCTGGTCGATCATCACAACCGTGCCGTCGATCCACTGAATCGTCTCCATCATAAGTGGGGCAGAATCCTTCTTTCCGTCAGAAGCGCGATCAAGAAGAGCGAATTGTAAGCCGCGTGCATGAGGGCGGCGGCCTTGGTGGAACCGGTGGCGTGGCGCATCCATCCAAAGGCCACGCCGGCCATGGCGATGATCAGGGCATGCCGCCACGAATTACCGTACTCCTGAAAATGGAGCAGTCCGAACGGCACGGCTGCCAGCAAAATACCGGGCGCCGCGCCCAGGCTGCGCACCAGCAGCGGCTGCAAAAACCCGCGAAAGGCCAATTCCTCGCAGAGCGGCGCCATGGTGACGCTCAGCGCGCCCATCACCAGCAGGTCGGTGCGCGTCTCCATCAGGTGCGTCATCGGGTTCTCGCCGGTCGGCGTGTGGATCAGGTTGCTGGCCAGTCCGACCAGGATGGCGGTGGCCATGCCGCAGATGATCACCCACGTCGCCGGGAGACGCAGCGGCGTCCATCCCAGCGAATGCCAGAACGGGCGATCGTACACCACCCGAAACATCAGTCGCAGCGAGCCGAACAAAAGGCCGTACATGACGAACATGCCGGCGGCAAGGCTGACCACTTCCAACTTGAGCCACTTCATGGCGACCCATTCGACGGCCCAGCCTGCCAGCATTCCGGCAATCCCCATGGCGAGGAACCAGAGCAGGTCGGAGTAACCCCAGAATGGATCGGGCTCGGGCGGCGGCGCGAGAAACTCGGGCGCGGCTGGGACCTCCGGCGAGGCGGCGGCCGGTGCGGGATTTACGGGCGGCTCTTCCGGCGTCATGAATCCTTCTCGATCAGCACGGCGGCCAGCAGCGGAATCATCAGCTCGTGATGGCCGGTGATGGCATAGCCGGTGCCGCCGGAGCCCGCGTGCGGCCGCTCGACGACATTCATGCGCGGCCGGTAGTGCTGCAGAAAATCGAAATTGGCGGTGGTGAAACCGCTCAGCGGGTGGCCCAGATTGCGCAGCGCGGAAACGGCCTTGAGGAAAACTTCGGGCAGCACTACCGCGGATCCCACGTTGAGATACACGCCGCCATCGTGCAGGTCCGCGAGATAGGAACAGAGCAGGCGAAAATCGTGGTGCGAGCCGGCCCCGATGGCCGCCCCGTCGGCGGACGGATGCGTGTGCGGGGTGTCGGTTCCCATCGCCACATGGACGGTGACTGGCACCGCAGCGCGGTAAGCCTGCAACAGCAGGCTGAAGGGCGCGCAGGCGGGATCGGCCAAAGTCTCCAGGCGCCGGCCGAGCGCTTCGCCGATTCCGAGCCCGTCGCGCACGCCTTCGGAAATCGCGCGGTTCATTTCGCAGCCGGTTTCCTCCGCCGATCCGAAGCGGCCATCCGGCAGCGCCGCCTCGACGTCCTCGCTGGTGTGCCCGGCCAGCGCGATTTCGAAATCGTGAATGCCCGCGGCGCCATTCAGCGCGAACGCGGTCGCATAGCCGCGGTGCATCAGGTCGATCAGCACCGGCGCCAGGCCGCATTTGACGACGTGGCCGCCCAGTCCCCACACGATGGCGCGCTTTTGGGTGCGCGCGGCGGCGATCGAATCGGCCACCTTGCGCAGGTCCGCGCCGGCCAGGATGTGGGGCAGCGAATCGAGCCACGCGGCGATGCCCGATCCCTTTCGGTAAGGCGCCGCGAAATCGGCCGTCTTGATCTTGCCGCCGCGCTCGCCGAGGCCAACCGTGTGCAGCCCGGCGAAATCCAGCGGTCGCTTCCGGTACCGGCTCATGCCGCCCTCCCGTTGCCCAGGACTTTGCGCAAGGCTTCCGCGGTATAGCTTTTCTTGGAGCGCGCCACCTGTTCGGGCGTGCCGCAGGCCACCACGCGGCCACCGTATTCGCCGCCGTCGGGGCCCAGATCGATGATCCAGTCGGCGGTCTTGATCACATCCAGATTGTGCTCGATCACCACCACCGTGTTGCCCAAGCCGACCAGCCGCTGGAGCACGTCGAGCAGTTTGCGGACGTCGTCGAAATGCAAGCCGGTGGTGGGCTCGTCGAGCAGATAGAAGGTGCGGCCGGTCTGCCGCTTGCTCAATTCCTTGGCCAGCTTGATGCGCTGCGCTTCGCCGCCGGAGAGCGTGGTGGAAGACTGGCCGAGGTGCACGTAGCCCAGCCCGACGTCGTGGAGGGTTTCGAGCTTGGCGCGAATCTGCGGCAGGTTCTCCATCAGCGGCAGGGCGTCCTCGACGGTCGAGTCCAGCAGGTCCGCGATCGAGTAGCCCTTGAACTTCACCTGCAAGGTCTCGCGGTTGTAGCGGCGGCCGCGGCAGACGTCGCAGGTGACGTACACATCGGGCAGGAAGTTCATTTCGATGCGCTTGAGCCCGTCGCCCTGGCAGGCCTCGCAGCGTCCGCCCTTCACGTTGAAGCTGAAGCGGCCGGGCTTGTAGCCGCGCTCGCGCGATTCCGGCAACATGGCGTAGAGATCGCGGATGGGCGTGAACAGGCCGGTGTAAGTGGCGGGATTGGAGCGCGGCGAGCGGCCGATGGGCGCCTGGTCGATGCGGATCACTTTGTCGAGCAGGCCGATGCCCTCAATGGAATCGTGCGCGCCGGGTTCCTCGTGCGAGCCGTAAATCTCGCGCGCCAGCGAGCGGTAGAGGATCTCGTTGATGAGGGTCGACTTGCCGCTGCCCGAAACGCCCGTCACTACGGTCAGCAGGCCGAGCGGGATGGCGACATCGAGATTCTTGAGGTTGTGCTGGCGCGCGCCGAGGATGCGCAACTGGTTCTCGCTGGGGGCTCGCCGCTCGAGCGGCACGGGGATTTCGAGCGCGCCCGAGAGATACTGGCCGGTGAGCGATTGCGGATTGCGGGCGATGGCGGCCGGATCGCCCGCGGCCACCAGGAGCCCGCCCAGGCGTCCGGCGCCGGGGCCGAGATCGATCACGTAGTCGGCGCGGGCGATGGTTTCGGCGTCGTGCTCGACCACCAGCACGGTGTTGCCCATGTCGCGCAAATGGGCCAGCGTCTCGAGCAGACGGCCGTTGTCGCGCGGGTGCAGGCCGATGGAAGGCTCGTCGAGCACGTACAGCACGCCGCGCAGTTTGGAGCCGATCTGGGTGGCCAGGCGAATGCGCTGCGATTCACCGCCGGAAAGGGTGGCGGCGGAGCGCTCCAGGCTGATGTAATCCAGGCCCACCGAGGAAAGAAACTCGAGACGCCGGCGGATCTCGTCGAGCACGCGGCCGGCGATTTGCATTTCGCGCTCGCCGAATTCCCAGTTGCGCACCGTCACCAGCGCGCGCGCGATCGGCAGCGCGGTGAATTCCGCGATCGAAAAACTCTTCACCTGCACGGCCAGGCTGGCCGGCCGCAGGCGCTTGCCGCCGCACGCCGCGCATTCCACCGGCGACATGTACTCGGTCAGCCATTCGCGGTAGGATTCCACCGAATTATCGTAGGCCTGCTGGAGGATCCCGAGGATTCCCGGCGCTCCGGCGGCCCCGTTCAATAGGATCGCGCGCGACGGTTTGGGCAGGCTCTCGAAGGGCGTTTTCAAATCGATTTTGGCGCGCCGCGCCAGGGCTTCCAGTTCCTGCTGCATGGTCCAGGAACCTGCGCCGGGGCCGAGCCCGCCATCGAGCAGAGGCTTGGAGGCGTCGGCGATCACCTTGGCGGGGTCGAACGTCCACCGGCTGCCCAGCCCGTGACACTCCTCGCAGGCGCCGTAGGGGCTGTTGAAGGAGAACGAGCGCGGCTCGAGTTGCGGAATGCTGGCGCCGCAGACGGTGCAGGCGAGCTTTCGCGAGTACAGCCGCTCTTCGCCGTTCACCACCGCGATCAGCACCAGACCGTTGGCCAGCTTGGTGGAAATCTCGATGGCGGCTTCCAGGCGCTTCTCGATGCCCGGTTTCACCAGCAGACGGTCCACCACCACTTCAATGGTGTGATTGCGCCGCTTGTCGAGCCGGATCTCGTCGTCGAGCGAGCGCAGGATGCCATCCACCCGCGCCCGGACGAAGCCTTGCCGCGCCAGTTTTTCGAGGTCCTTCTTGTACTCGCCCTTCCGGCCACGGACCACCGGGGCCATCACCATGATGCGGTCTTCCGGCTTGAGCGCCAGCACGTGCTGCAGAATCTGCTCGGTGGTCTGGCGCGAAATCTCGTTGCCGCAAATCGGGCAGTGCGGGACGCCAATCGAGGAGTAGAGCAGCCGCAGGTAATCGTAGATTTCGGTGATGGTGCCCACGGTCGAGCGGGGGCTGCGGCTGGTGGTTTTCTGTTCGATGGAAATCGCCGGGCTGAGGCCGTCCACCGAATCCACGTCGGGCCGCTCCATCTGGTCGAGGAACTGCCGCGCGTACGTGGAGAGCGTCTCGACGTAGCGTCGCTGGCCCTCGGCGTAGATGGTGTCGAAGGCCAGCGACGATTTTCCGCTCCCGCTCAGGCCGGTGATCACCGTCAGCGCGTTGCGCGGAATTTCCACGTCGATATTCTTCAGATTGTGCTGGCGCGCACCGTGGACGGTGATTCTGTCGAGCATAAAGGACTTGATTCGGGTGGAAAGGGCGAACCTCTTATTGTGACCCCAGTTGTGCCGGTTCCGCAAATTGAGCTACAACCATAGGTGGCATCGCCGCGTGAGAAAGTGCATACACTGCGGAGGAAAGGTGCGGCGGGTCCACCGCACGCCGCTCGAACGGTTTGCCTATCTGGCGATTTTTCAATGCTCCGCGTGCGAGCGCGAGCAGCATCTGCCGCGGCCGTTCCGGCTCCACTTCGGGCCGCACGCCCGCTGCCCGCAGTGCGGAACTTTCCGGTTGACGCGTCTCGGCGAGCCGGACACGGTGGACTCTATGCAGGGCGGCTTGTGGAACCTGATGGAGCGGCTGTTCGGCGGGAACCTGTATCATTGCAGGTTCTGCCGGGTACAGTTCTACGATCGCCGGCCGATGGCGTCGCCGTCGTCGGAGCCGCCGTCCGAACCTGAGACGGTGGCCGAAGACACCTCGGCATAGGGAGCTTATGGACTTCACCGCCGACCGCGCCGAGGCCGGCAGGCGCCTCGACCAGGTCCTGCATGGCCGGTTGCCGCAATACAGCCGTGCCCGGATTCAGCAGTGGATCCGCAATGGCAACGCGCTGGTGAATGGCGCGGCGGCGCGCGCTTCGTACGCCGTCCGCGGTGGCGAGGCTATTCAGGTGGAACCGGCCGAGGCGCCTCCGCTGCGCGCCGAGCCGGAGGAAATTCCGCTCACCATTCTCTACGAAGACGACGACGTGGTGGCTGTGGACAAGCCGGCTGGGATGGTGGTCCACGCCGGCGCCGGGGTGCATTCCGGGACGCTGGTGAACGCGCTGCTGCACCGCTTCGGCGCGCTCTCGGCGGTGGGCGGCGAGATGCGGCCCGGCATCGTCCACCGTCTCGATCGTTACACCAGCGGCGTGATCCTGGTGGCCAAGAACGATGCCGCGCACCGCAAGCTGGCCGTCCAGTTCTCCAGCCGCCGCGTGGAGAAAGTCTACCTGGCGCTGGTGCACAGCGCGGTGAAGCAGGAAAGCGGTGTGATCGACCGGCCGATCGCGCGCGATCCGATTCACCGCACCCGGATGACGGCGCGGCTCCGCGACGGGCGCACGGCGCACACCGAATACCGGGTCATGGCGCGGTTGGCGGGCTTCACGTTTCTCGAAGTGAAAATCGGCACCGGCCGCACTCATCAAATTCGCGTACACCTGGCCAGCATCGGCCACCCCGTCGCCGGCGACACGCTCTACGGCGCGCCCGCGCAGGTCCCCGGCCGCGCCCCGTTGGGCCGCTACTTCCTGCACGCCCACCGCATCCGCTTTTTCCGCCCGGCCGACGGAGAGCCGGTCACCGTAGTCTCGCCGCTGCCGCAAGAGCTGGAAGAGTGGATGCGTGGCGCGGCCTCGAC
>JBAVIH010000479.1:0-7005 GCA_049686695.1 Bryobacteraceae bacterium
TCGCCACGGAGGTGTCCCCCTCGCGAAGGGGACTGAAACATTCCTCCGCCATCAGGCAGCGACTCATCATGTTCTGCCACGGAGGTGTCCCCCTCGCGAAGGGGACTGAAACCGATGTTATCGACCGTGCGCCCGTAGAGCTGGTACAGCCACGGAGGTGTCCCCCTCGCGAAGGGGACTGAAACTCTTGGGAACCTCCAGGTAGACCAGTTCGATTACGGCCACGGAGGTGTCCCCCTCGCGAAGGGGACTGAAACCTTCCCAATTGATATGTGAGGTTGAGATACCAGAGGTGCCACGGAGGTGTCCCCCTCGCGAAGGGGACTGAAACTGGAACTTTTCGTATGAGTCAGCGGATTCGGTTTCGCCACGGAGGTGTGACCAGACATTGAACAGGTCGGTGAGCGCTCGCGCCCCGATGCGAAGGGGATTGAAACCCCGCAGTGCCGGTCGGTACCGTGTAGACGATTCCCGGTGAGCGCTCACGCCCCGATGCGAAGGGGATTGAAACGTCTACTGCGCTACGCGGCGTCAGGGAGAGGATCTCTGCGGTGAGCGCTCACGCCCCGATGCGAAGGGGATTGAAACCGTACACTTTGACGTCGGGATGGTTGGCGCAATATGCAACTCCGTGAGCGCTCACGCCCCGATGCGAAGGGGATTGAAACTGCGTCACGGTTACTGTACGACGGTAACGAGACCGCTTGTGAGCGCTCACGCCCCGATGCGAAGGGAATTGAAACACGTCACCGATCCCTGAGTTCTGCTTCCAGGCCGGGCAGTTGGCGCTCCAAGCGGGCCTGGCTGCCACAATGCGGCTCCCGCGCTTGCGTTCAGCCCAATTGGGTTGATCGGCACGCCGCGCGTTGTCACTTGTTGTCACTCGGCGGCTGTGACTCTATGAAAACTTGGCCGGACCCGTAGGCTTGCCGCGCGACGCCGGAGTTGCTGGGCCCGCACGCGGTTCATGGACCGGAAATCCTCGCTGAGCATTTGCGTAGCACTGGGGGGATTCTGGGGGGACCCCGGCGTCTACGGATGGGTAAACTTGGGTAAGGATTGGTAATTCGTCATCGTGGCGCAGGACGCTGGCACACTGCGACAACTGGCGTGTTCAGTAGGGGGTGCATTGAAAAGGAAGGACTTAAATTGGCTCCTCAGGTAGGACTCGAACCTACAACCCTTCGGTTAACAGCCAAGTGTTTCTGGCGCTGCAGCGAGTGCATGAGGAAGAACTCGGTGCCGAGTGATTTGACCGGCATCTTGCCGCCGGATCAGTAGCTATCGGTCATCCCACTGTTGGCATGATCTTAGAGTGCCCTCTGAGATGCTTCGAGAATGCCCGAAAACAGGCGCGGACCGGAAGACGGAAGCTAGCCGCGTGTTAGCCGGACGGTGACGTTTGACCGTCAGGGTCGATGACGATCTGTTGCACCTACCGGCGGAACTCGAGCCGGGCTGGCAGTGTGTTACATCAATCCTCTGGAGCAACCCGCGACAGGAAAGCGGAAACGCCGCGCGGACTGAAAAAGGCGGTCTTAATGCTCCTAAATTGATGCAGGAGGTCAAGGACGGCGTGACGCCCCTGCTTTTCGGCTGTGCCAAATCTGTGTCCGAACTACATCTAATCGAATCGCGGCGGTCGCCTTTTGAGCGAAGAACAGATTCCCCAGTTTGTTGTAAATGTTAGGAATAGCCGAGAAACGATGTAGCCCTTGGAGCCCGCGCGAGTCCCTTGGGCGCAGGGGGTCGGGCGTTCAAATCGCCCCGTCACGACCAACAAAGCAAAACACTTAGGAACCCGAAGCGCGGAGGGAATTCCGCGAGGTGCACGCCACTGTACGCGCGGTAGGTCGTTGCACTCTCTTCGTGGCCGCCGGCGCTTCTCGCTCGTCCGGCGGGACCCAGGACGTGATCGCCTCGACAGCCTTCCGCCGCGCGGCCAGTCGGATGTGGCTGTAGTGGTCCAGCGCTGAGCGGTAGTCGATTGCCGGCGAGCCGAGTCTCCAAGAAACCCCGACGGCAAACGAAAAACCCGCCGCAGTCCGCCTTCTCGGGCGGACTGGGCGGGCGGTTTCGAGCGGGCTCGGCCGGATGGAAGCCACATCCCGATAGCAGGGGTGCGGAGAAGCCCGGCGCGTTTCTATGCAGTCAGGAAGAACTCGCCGGTGGTCTGCTTCCAGTTGGCGTCGGGTACTTCGGCCAGCAGATCCTCGGCGGGACGGCCACCATCGGCGGCGGCGGCGCCGGCCAGCATCGGCTGGTGGCTGTAGAGGCGGTCCACGGCCAGGCGCATCCACTCATGAACCAAGCCCTTGGGTATCAGGTTGCGGGTGGTATTTTCCTCGTCCGGAACATTCACTGTCAGCAACCAGCCTTTGCCGTACGGGTCGCTGCGCACCAGCGCCGGATTGTTGACGACCTCGCTATTGACAGCCATGACCTCGCCTTCGGTAGGGGATACCATTTCGGTCTTTTCGCCGTTGCGGTAAAAGGAGAGGACCTTCTGGCCTTGCCGAACCCACTGTCCGGGCCTGGGAAGTTCGATTTTCTCGATCCGCCCGGCAAGCGCGGCGGCAAACTCATCGGCGCCCATTCGCACTACGCCCTTCCGCTCTTGCACCAGCCATGTGTGTCCAGGGTGATAGGATACCTGTTCCGGCGTGTGGAACCCACTTACGTAGTCCCCGCCGACCGGAACCAGGGCTGCGGCGCGTTCAGAAGCGGCGACGGGGCTAAGCGCCTTCTTGCGATTCAGGAAATAATCCAATACGATGAAGGTCAGGAACGTGACCAAAACCAGAACGACTGTCATAATCTTCCATCCTTTCTGATTCTGTATAGGGCACGGCAATGGCCAAAAAGCGGTGTTTTTGACCTCTTTATCTGTTGTGGAATCAAGCGGATGAACTGCTGCTGTTTTTGGCAACAGTGATCGATGTGGAATTATACGACGATGTAGATGTAGAAAAACGCTATGAACTGCAATAGAACCAGTGGGTTTCGTGGCATGTTGCGAAACACGACGGCATGGTCGCGAAATCCTACAAAATCGAGAGAGCTCCTGCGTGTGATCATACGATATCGAAGTTCCCTGCTCGTCGCGCTTCTGTTCGCGTTTGCCACCGTTTCGTCTGGCTGCGGACACGCCGCCCCGCCTGCGGCGGCTTCCGACGAAAAAAAACAACCGCCCGCGACGGCACCAGTACCAGTACCCGAGAACCGGGACGCGGATGACGTCGCCCGCTTCCTCGCCGGAATGCCGGGCAATCCGGGCAGCCCATTCGCCCAACTGGAAGGTGGCGAAGCCTGGAGGGCCCACCAGGCGCGCCTCGATGCGTGGTGGAAGCGAGCCGAAGGCACGCTGATCGCGGGCCTGAGGAATTTCGGCAGGTCGGAATTCACCGATCCCGCCTCGCGCGAGGCGATTGTGTACTACCCGTTTAGCGGCCCCGATGCGCTCTTCCCCACCGCCTGCTTCCCGAACAATTCCACCTATGTCCTGGTGGCGCTGGAACCTTCTGGCACGCTGCCGAGTCTCGAAAAGCTCAGCAGGAAACAGGACTTGGCGGGATACCTCGATGCCACGCGCGAAACCATGGACTCCGTGCTTGAGCGCAGCTTTTTTATCACCCGCGAAATGGACCATCAGTTCCGCGGGCAGGTCACCGATGGCCTGCTGCTGCCCATTCTGGAGGTGCTGGTGCGCCGGCACAATACGATTCTGGGTTTCCGCTACACCCGCCTGGACGATGCCGGCAAGCTGATCGAGCGCGATCTCAGCTACAAGCCGCGCACGCCGTGGGGCGACAAGGGACTGCAGATTGCGTATCGCTCCGACGAAGACCAGTCGGTGCATCAGATGTACTACCTGACCATCAATCTGGACGACGAGCACCTCAAGACGAACCCGCAATTCGTCAAGTATGCCGAAGGGTTGAAAGGAGCCGTCACGCTGCTCAAGGCCACCTCCTACATGACCCACCGGGACGAGTTCTCCACGATTCGCAGCCTCATCCTGGCCAACAGCCAGGCGGTGTTGCAGGACGATTCCGGCATTCCGTTCCACTTCTTCAGCCCCGACATGTGGAAAGTGCAGCTCTATGGCGAGTACACGCGCCCCTATGGCAGTTTCCGTTACCTGATCCAACAGGATTTGCAGAAGGCTTACCACGATCCGGGCGCGCGTCCCCTGCCCTTCCGGATCGGCTACGGATACGGAAAAGTCAATTCCAATCTGCAACTGGCGCGGCGCACGGCGCAGACCGCCGCGCCAAACAGCCCAACCAACTGAGCGGCCCGGTAATTCGGATCGTTTCGTCCGGTAAACCCTGAAACCGTCGAAAGGGTGGAGGCGGTGACGGTAGATGTGTATGCCGCCGGCCCAGCCTTGCTTTCCACCGTGCGCGGTTGTATCTATTGGCTTATGCCCGCACCGTGGACAGAGAAGGACCGCCTGGCTGTTGGTTGGGCCGGGCTCGACGCGCCGGCCGCGCGCGTCAAATTCGGATGTCTGAAAGACCTGCGGCGCCTCAGCGAAGCAGCGCCGCAAACAGTCTACGCGGATTTCGACAAGGTCGCCCGGCTTCTCGACCATCCCAACAGCATTTTCCGCTGGAACGCGACGCACATCCTGGCCAACCTTGCGTGCGTCGACCGCTCGCGCAAGATCGCGCCGCTGCTGGGCAGGTTCCTGAAGCCGGTTGGAGGCCCGCAGATGATCGGCGCGGCGAATGTCATGCAGGCGGCGGCCGTGATAGCCATGGCCCAGCCACGGCTGGCAGGCAAGCTGGCGGCCGGGATTCTCGCCGTCGGCCGGGCGAAGTACGAAACCGAAGAGTGCAGCAACGTGGCGATCGGCCACGCGATTCAGGCGCTCGATCAGTTCTTCGATTACATTCCGCGCAAAGGCGTGGTGGTCGTTTTTGTGCGCGGCCAACTGGACAACCCGCGCCCCGCCACCAGGCACAAGGCGGAGAAGTTCTTGAAAAAATGGGTGGAGGCGGAAAAGGAAACGGCGGGCGCTCGGAGGAAGTACGCCCGCCGTCGGGGGGCCAGCGGGAATCCTGAAAATTCCCAGACCAACCCATTAAGTTTGACGCGTGTTTTTCGTTTGGGGTTACAGGGCCGCGGACGGCACAGCCAGTCCGCTGTGCGCGTGGACACGTTTGCCGCCGGAGCGACACCAGTGCGGTATCGGAGCCTATAATCTTAAAAGCGAGGCCCTCATGAAAATCGCCGCCATGCTTGCCCTTGCCTTATCGGCCTCCGCCCAGACCTATTCCCATAGCGGCTGGAACTTCGCCGACACTCTTCAAACCGCCAGCGACGTGGTGGTGGCGGACATCACCGGCGGCCGCGCGGTCGCCGGCGGCTCGCAGGCGACGGTCAAAGCCACGCTGCACGCGGTCCGCATCCTCAGGGGCAACCTCAACGCGGGCGCGACCCTCACGCTCGCGTGGCAGTATCGGCTGAGCCCGGCGGAAGCCCCGCCCGTTACCACCGAAGTTTCCCTAACGCGCGGGCTCTGGTTCCTTCACAAGAATGCGGAGGGCGCGCTCGAACCGCTGCAAACCGGCATGATGATGGGTCCCATGGGCGGATACTTCTTGCCCCTCGGCGACGGCGCGCCCCCCTCTTACGATGGCGAACCGCTCGAAACCAAAATCGCCCGTGAGATTGGCACGGCTCTGGAAGACCTGGTGGCGGAGCACGCCGCCGACCTCGGCCCGTACCGTCCGGAACCGGGCGGGCGCTGGGTCTCGCCTTCGTGGACGCAACCGCGCATGCAGTATCAAGCACTGGCCATGGCCCTTCAGTCGCTCGACCAGCCGGCGGCTGCCGAGGTCTACCAGTCCTTGTCCACACTTCCGGACCCGAACTTGAAAACGCTGGGCATTTTCGGGCGGATTGGCGCCGGCGATATCTCCGCCGTCTTCGATCTGGAGAAGAACCTGCCGACGGTGGTGTCCGCGAACAACGCCTTGCATCCTTTCCCGCTCTTCCTGGGCCGCCTGGACCTGAGAACAAACCTCGCGGCCGCCCACGCGCTGGCGCGGATTGCGCTGAGCGATACGACCATCCCGATCCTGGAGGATCAACTGGCGTTCACCCTGGGCCGCACTGGCAGCCCGGAGATGCTGCCCTACCTGATCGTCATGCTCGGCAGCCCCCAGCCGGGTATTCGCGGCGGCGCGCTGATGGGCTTCTGCCAGCTTCTCGGCCCGAAGCCGGCTCCCTCCGCGCTGTGGAAATCCGAAATGGCCGGCTACTGCCCGGACCATTCGCCTAACATCGATCCCGAGGTCGAACAAAAGGACACGCAGTTCTGGAGGGAATGGTGGAAATCGAATCGGGTGGAGATCGCCAAGACGGTGACCCTGCCGGACGCGACGCCGCCCGCGCGCTATGACGCGGCGCCGCCGGAAAAGATGGCGCTGCCGATGGAAATGCGCTTCCAACTCCTGGTGCATATGTCCGCGGAGAGGCTGCCCGACCACTACCATGCCGAGGATGGATCGATTGTGGAAGGGCCGCCGCCAGTCCCGGCTGTCCCGCACGATCCGATCAGCGGCCAACTCGATCCGGAGGATCGCGAGATCTTCCGCCAGGCGATCGAGTCGGCGAACGCCAAGCTGGCCGCGCTCCAGGCGCGAGGCCAACAGATGCTGAGCGCCGCGCGCATGGCCGGAACCAGGCTCGACCGCCAGCAATTGAACGCCATGGGCGCGGAGCAGCAGGCCGCGGCGAAAGCCGGCATCGAGGAGCTGCAAACCAGGCTCTCGCCGGAGGGCTGGCGAGTGGTGGAGCGGTTCCTCAACGATATCGGCGGCGGCAGCGGCGGCGTGATCAGCAGCAGCCCTCTTCAGAGATAGGCGCCCCGGCTGAAGCCGAAGAAGCGGCAATGCTGCGCCACGGAGTCGGCAATCCAAACATGCAGGGAACCGGCGGCGGAGACCGCCGGCGCTACCGCTATTTTGTAGCGCCGGCGGTCTCTGCCGCCGG
>JBAVIH010000480.1:0-21527 GCA_049686695.1 Bryobacteraceae bacterium
CCTTTCGTCTCTTCTCTTAACAAAACTGAGCGTGTTGCTGTGCCTGGCCTGTGCCGCGGCGGCACAGGCGCCGCGAATCGGCGACATCAACTATTACGGATTGCGCAAGGTCACCGCCGAAAAGATCCAGGCGGTGACAGGTCTGCGAAAAGGCGGCACCCTGACGGCATCGAAGGGCGATCTGGAGGACCAGATCGACAAGATTTCCGGCGTCGTGCTGGTGCGCGTGGAGGCGCTGTGCTGCGAAGGCCTGTCGGTGGATCTATTCATCGGCATTGAAGAACGCGGCGCGCCGCACCCGGCCTTCCACTCTCCGCCCATCGGCAATGCCGCGCTGCCGCAGGAAATTCTGGACACTTACGCGGATTTCCTCGCCGCGGTGGCGCGCGCCGCGGCGCGCGGCAATACCACCGAAGACTACACGGCGGGCTATTCGATGATGGACGACCCGGAAGCGCGCTCGTTCCAGCCCCGTTTTCTCACCTTCGCGGCGGACCACTTCGACTGGCTGCGCGACGTGTTGCGCAACTCCGCGGGCGCGAGCCAGCGCGCGGTGGCGGCCGCCGTGATCGGCTATGGCGCCGACAAGCAGCAGGCCGCCGGCGAATTGCAATACGCCATCGGCGACCCGGACGGCGCTGTCCGCGCCAATGCCATGCGCGCCCTGGCCGCGATCGCCGTTTATGCCGGCAAGCAACCGGACCGGAATATCCGCATCGCGCCGACGTGGCTGGTGGACATGCTGCATTCGATCGTGCTCGAGGACCGCCTGCAAGCCACGCGTGCGCTGGTGGTGCTCACCGATTCGCCCAATTCGGGCGCGCTCGATCTGATCCGCGAGCGCGGTCTCGATTCACTCAAGGAAATGGCCCGTTGGACGACTTTGCGCTACGCGCTGCCCGCCTTTCTGCTGCTAGGCCGAATGGCCGGCATGCCCGACAACGAGATCCACACGCAATGGGAGAACGGCGATCGCGAACGCGTGATCGAACAAGCGCACACGATCGAGCCTGCCAAGCGGCCGCACCAGTAGTGGGTGGGACCTTGCCATCATCGCCATATCGGACATGACGACGAGCCATGACGGCACCCGGACTTTCGATTCGCTCCAGGCCGCCCCCGGGACGTTGAGGAACTCGGGAATGTTCGCCGCCCGATTCGCGGCAGTGGTTCCTGATCTTCCGATTCGAGTTCAGACACTATCCCGCGCGGGGACCCGCATCCAATTTCGGCGAGTATGGGCATGCACGTCCGGCGGCCCATCTTCACGGTTCTGTAACGCTGGCTGCCGCCGAACAACGGTATAAACGGTATAAAGGATGAGGGACTCTTTGTCCCAATCCAGCGGCAAGGCGGAACCGAGTGACACCAACGGAAGAGCCGATCATCCAGGCCCGCGCGATCGAGAAGTTCTACGGGCCGCCCGAGGCACGCATCCAGGTGCTGGCGGCCACCGACCTGGCCGTGTACCCAGGCGAGATCCTGGCGCTGCTCGGGCCATCGGGCTCGGGCAAATCCACCATGCTGCGGATGCTCTCCGGGCTGGCCCCGCCCTCGTCGGGACAGGTGCTGTGGCACGGCCAGCCGGTGGTGGGCCCGTGCCCGAACGTCTCGATCGTCTTCCAGAGCTTTGCGCTGTTCCCGTGGCTGACGGTGCTCGAAAACGTGGAAGCGCCGCTCAAGGCGCGCGGCGTCGCCAGGACGGAGCGGATGAAACGCGCCCTGCGCACTCTCGATTCGGTCGGCTTGGACGGCTTCGAGCAGGCATACCCCAAGGAACTTTCCGGCGGCATGAAGCAGCGCGTCGGTTTTGCCCGCGCGCTGGTCGTGGAGCCGGAGGTGCTCTTTATGGACGAGCCTTTTTCCGCCCTCGATGTCCTCACCGCCGAGAACCTGCGCTCCGAGCTTCTGGAGTTGTGGGACGGCAAGAAAATGCCCACGCGCGCGATCTTCCTCGTTACCCACAACATTGAAGAAGCGGTGACGCTGGCCGACCGGGTGGTGGTGCTGGGGAAGAACCCCGGGCACGTCCGCACCGATTTCCGGGTGTCCATGCCGCGGCCGCGCGAGCATCAGGATCCCCCCTTCCTGGAAGCCGTGAATTACATCTACCGCGTGCTCACGCAGCCTGACCTGGTGCCCACGCCAATGCACGAGCCGGAAGCCGCTCCGGCGGCCGGCGCGGCGCGCGTCAAGTATCCGATGGTGCCGCACGCCCGCCCGGGCGGAATCGCGGGCCTGCTGGAGTTACTGTCCGACCGCGATGGGCGCGACGAGATCCACCACCTGGCGGACGATCTGGCCTTCGAGATCGACGACCTGCTGCCGATCATCGAAGCCGCCTCCCTGCTGGGGTATATCAATGTGAAGGAAGGCAACGCGGAGATCACCCCCGAGGGGCAGCGCTTCGCCGAGGCCGGCATCTTGCGGCGCAAGGAACTCTTCCGCGTGGCCGCCGAGCGCGTTCCGCTGATTCGCCAGATCAATCGCGCTCTGGCCAACAAGTCCGACCACTCCATGCCAAGCGATTTCTTTCACGACTTGCTGGACGAGCATTTCAGCGAAGAGGAAACCGAGCGGCAACTCGAAACCGCCGTCACCTGGGGCCGCTACGCCGAGTTGTTCGACCGCGATTCCGCCGGCCGCTTCTTCGTTCCCGAAGAAACGCCGCAGCCGGCGGGCGATGAGGTGGGCCGCCGTTGATGGCTTTCCCGCAACTGGGCCGGTCGCTGATACGCGAGCGCAACTGGTCCCTCCTGGTGGACCTGCTGGTTTTCGCCGCGATCCTGGCGGGCATCTATGCGGTGCTCGCCACGGCGAAGTATTGGATGGGGGTGGTCACGCCGGCCGCCCACATTTCGCGGTCGCCCGCGGCGTTGCCCGCTTATGCCTTCTACTCCCTGGTGCGGATGGCGGTGGCCTACGTTCTGAGCCTGGTGTTTGCCGTCGCCTACGGTTACATCGCCGCTTACAACCGGCGCGTCGAGATGGTGATGATCGCCGTGCTGGACATCTTGCAATCCATCCCGGTGCTGAGCTTTCTCCCCGGCGTGATGCTCTCCATGGTGGCGCTGTTCCCCACCCGCCAGTTGGGCGTGGAGCTGGGTTCGATTATCCTCATTTTCACCGGCCAGGTGTGGAACATGGCGTTCAGCTTCTATTCCTCGCTCAAATCCATCCCCCGCGAACTGCGCGAGGCCGCCCTGATCAACCGTTTCAGCGCCACACAGCGCTTCGTGGAGCTGGAGTTGCCGTTCGGCACCATCGGCCTGGTGTGGAACTCCATCGTTTCCGTGGCCGGCGGGTGGTTCTTCCTGATGGCCTGCGAAATGTTCGTGCTGGGCCCCCACGATTTCCGGCTGCCCGGCCTGGGCTCCTATCTGCAAACGGCATCGAGCGCCGGCGATACGGCCGGAATCCTCTGGGGCCTCGCCGCCATGATCGCGGTGATCGTGCTGCTCGATCAACTGCTGTGGCGGCCCGCCATCGCGTGGTCGGAAAAATTCAAGATGGAGCAGGTGGAGAGCGCCGCCGAAGTCACGTCGCCGATTCTGCATTTGTTGCGCAACTCGGAGGTTTCGCGCTGGATCGAGAAGCGCGCGGTGGAGCCGCTCTGGGAACGGCTTACCACCAGCCCGCCGAGCGTGACGCCGGCGCCGGCCGCCCGGAAGAGCAACCGCGGCCGAATCGTCGGCCTGGTCCTGCTGCTGGCGCTGGCGGTGGCCGTGCCGTACCTGCTGGTGAAAGCCGCTCTACTGCTGAAAGGCCTTCACCGCGCGGAGCTGGTGGCGACTATGCAAGCGGCGGGGGCGAGCTTCGGACGCGTGGCCGCGTCGCTCGGGATCGCTTCGCTGTGGGCGATTCCAGCGGGAGTCGCCATCGGCTTCAATCAGCGGTTGTCGAAGGTGGCGCAGCCGCTGGCGCAGATTGCGGCCTCGGTTCCCGCCACCGCCCTGTTCCCGGTGGTGCTGCTGGGCCTGGTGCGGCTGGGCGGCGGGTTGGGCGTGGGCTCCATCATCCTGATGCTGCTCGGCACGCAGTGGTACATCCTGTTCAACGTGATCGCCGGCGCCATGGCCATCCCCACCGAGTTGCGCGAAGCGGCTTCGGTTTTCCGTTTCACCCGCTGGCAGCGCTGGCGGACGCTGATCCTGCCGGGCATCTTTCCCTACCTGGTGACCGGTTTGGTGACTGCTTCCGGCGGCGCCTGGAATGCCAGCATCGTCGCCGAATATTTTCACTTTCAGGGCAAGACCATGAGCACTTTGGGGCTCGGCGCGCAGATCAGCGCCGCCACCGATTCTGGCAACAGCCAACTGCTGCTGATCTCCACCATGGTGATGGCGATGCTGGTGGTGTGCGTCAACCGCCTCGTCTGGCGCCCCCTGTACCGCCTGGCCGAATCGCGATACCGGCTGGACAGCTAAGATACCACCGTGGCGCACGCACTCCTTGCGGGGCACGAGCGCGTGCCGCGTTTGGCCTTCGTGCCGACGTATCTTGGTCGTCCCGGAGGCTAGCCCGAAGTTTCCGCTCTCCACACCGCTGACCAATGGCGCTGGGAGCGTTGGCGCCGATTGAGAATCAGCTTGTGCAGCGCACCGCCGACGAACCGCTGTTCCACAGCCTGATGGAGCAGTTTCATTGCCTGCGCTATGAGCATCGGGACGCCTTTGAGCCGGGTCACGCTGTTGCGCTTAGCGCCAACTCTCGGATGGAACAAGCCTGCCGCTGCTCCAGGGCAACACGTGCCGTCACACGACCAGCACGCGGTGGTCGGCGCAGTCTAGCTGGATCGATTCGTAGATCTGGTTGATCAAATCCAAGCCGTGTTTGGCGACGAAGGGCAGGATCGAGTAGAGGCGTTCCTGAAGATGCCGTTCCGGGTAGACCAGGCCATAGAGCGATGCGGCATCGCGGCTGGCGCGCTCGTCGCGGCGCATCGCCTCACGCCCGGTCTTGGCCTGGATCTTGGCGGCCTGATGGCGGATCTTGCGCGCGCTGGTGGCCAGGGCTTTTTCGAGCGTGGGATCGAAAGCCAGCAGACGCGCGCGCAGCCGTTCCACGGCCGCATCCACATCCACCAGCGTGTCGTGCAGGCGGATCGTCAAATCGGGCGGGATCAGCGCGGCGGCCATGCGTTCGCGCAAAGCCTCCTTGCCGTGGAAGAAATCGCTCAGCGAAAGTCCATACCGCTCCATGCGTTTCTGGCTGCGGCCATCCAGGATGGTGAAGCCGGCGCGCGGCACGGCCACCGGCATGCGCCCCAGGATCCGGCTGTACAGAACGTCCGACTGCGCGATGTACGCGGCTTCGGCGGGGCCGAGAATGCTGGCCACGGTGGGTAGAATCGAGTCCTGCACTACCGGCCGCAGCAGGGCGTTGGGCGAAAGCTCGGCCGCGCGGTCGGCCAACTCGGCGGACGTGAAGCGGCGGCCGTTGAGCTGATAATCGCCATTGTCACGGCGCAGCGCAAGGCGCTTGCCGTTCTCCAAAAGGAAGAAGAAAGCGTTCTGCGGCTCCACGTGGACCTGCGCGTGGTAGCCGGCTTCCACCAGTTCCCGGTTGCGGTCGAGCACTGCCGCGTTCAGCTCGGGAGCCCGTTCGACGGCACTGCGCAGAACCGGCGCCGCGAGCGCGCGGAACGCGGGCAGCATGGGATCTACGTGCGGGATATCGAAACGCTCGAGCAGGCGCCGCAGCAGATCGCCGAAGGCCTGGCCCATGGTGCGGCCGGTCACGTAGGTTTCGGCAACCATGGCTGTGGCCTCGTCGGCGAACGGCAGACCCGCCAGCGCGGCGCGCAACTGGTCGACCGGAGGCGCGGCCAGTTCCACTCCGCCCACCGGCTGTGCGCCGGTCTGGCGGCGCATCTCCAGCTTCAGCGGTTGGTGTTGGGCGTCGAACACCCACGTGTGGTTGACCTCGGCGAAGTCGTGGTCCTCGGTGGCCAGCCAGAATACCGGCACGGCCGGCAGACCTTGCGCCGTGAGCCATTCCGCCAGGCGGGCGGCGTGCAGAGCCTTATAGATCGTATAGGCTGGGCCGGAGAACAGCCCGACCTGCTGGCCCGCGGCGACGGCCAGAGTGCCGGGTTGCGCCAGGCGGTCCAGAGCCAAACTGGGCGGATTCTGCACCCGCAGGGCGTCCACAAGCGCGGCGCGACGCTCCGGCGCCAGATCCACCGCCCTGGCCGCCGCCTGGAACGCCGCCAGATCGCGCATCGGGTGACGATAGAAACGCGCGGTTCGATCCGGATGGTACGAAATGTCCGCGGACAGGCGCGTGACACCGGGTAGTTCGGTCTGGCGGACGCAGCTACAGGGCATGACGGGAGCCATTTACCTGATGATTCCGTGAGGCTGCCGGATGCAAGCCATTCGCTTCAGCCCCGCGCGTACCTGGAAATATCGTTGAAAATGGCGAATGCCAGCAACATCATGATGAAGACGAAGCCGACCTTAAACACGGCTTCCTTCACGTTCAGGCTCAAGTCGCGCTGCATCGCCATTTCGATCAACAGCATGAGAATCGCGCCGCCATCCATGATGGGGATGGGCAGCAGGTTGAAGATGGCCAGTTGCAGGCTGATCATGGCCATGAAGCCCAAAAACTCCGCGGCGCCTTCCCGCGCCGCCGCGCCGGACATTTGGGCGATGCCGATGGGGCTCGAGAGGTTCTTCGGCGACATCCGCCGCTCGATCATCCCCTGCAGCACTTTGACCAGCAAGAAAGCGCCCTTGCCATTCTCCTCGAGCGATGCCTGCAAAGCCTTGGGGAACGGGAGCCTGGTGGTGGTGAAATGAGGCTTCTGCTGCGGGAGCACGCCGATCATCCAGCGCTTCTGGCCATCTGGTTCGGCCAGCACCGGCTGCACGGAGAGCCGGGAGGTCTTGCCGTCCCGCTGATACTCGATCTCGATGGGTTTGCCGCCGCTGTTTTTCGTCGCCTCCTGAAACCGGGTCGGCGAGTGAATCGGCTGGCCGTTGACGGAGAGGATGAGGTCGCCTTTCTTGAGACCGGCCTTTTCCGCCGGGAAGCCGGACATCACGGAAACAAGTTGCAACTCGCCGCGCTCATCCCAGCCGGCGTAGCCCACGCCGAGGCGCTCGCTGAGCGTCGGCGTCACGACGCAGTCGAACTCCTGGCCGTTCCGCCGGATGGTCAGATGCATGGGCCGGTAGGCGCCGACGACCTCTTTCTGTCCGATATCCTCCCAGGTGGGGTTCCGCTTTCCGTCGAGCTTGACGATGCGGTCGCCGTCCCGGATCCCGGCCTGGGCGGCGGGCGAGCCGGCGGCCACGTGGTCGATCACCGCGTACAGGTCCTCGTCGGAGAGCTTCTGATACTTGAACATGTACAGGCCGGTCAGAATGGCGATGGCCAGCACCACGTTCATGAAGGGTCCTGCAGCGGCGATGATGACGCGCTGCCAGCGCGGCTTGGCAAGCAGGCTGCGCGGGTCTTCGGCTGCGCTGGCGGTGGCTGCCCGTAGCGCGAGCGCCGGCTTGTCCGGGTTGTCGGCCGTCGCCGGCTCCAGCGGAACCGCGTCGCCCGCCATCTTCACGTAACCGCCGATCAGAATGGCGGAGACCCGGTAGTCGGTGTCGCCGCGGCGGAAACCGAACAGCCGCGGACCGAAACCCAGGCTGAAGGCCTCCACCTTGACGTCGAAGTAGCGCGCCGCCCAAAAATGGCCCAGCTCGTGGATCATGATCATGACCCCGATCACGACCAGCAGCCAAAGAATGTTCTCGACGATTGCAACCATGGTGTTCCTATGCCGGCACTGCGCGGCCAGTCAGTTCGCGCGCCACGCGCCGCGACTCCGCGTCGATCTCCAGCACTTCCTCCACCGACCTGGGCCAGCGGACGGGCATTTTCGAAAGACACTCGCTGACCACTTCGTGAATTCCCAGGAAGCCGATTTTCTCCTGCAAGAAGGCTTCCACCGCGATTTCGTCGGCTGCGTTCAGCGTGCAGGCCGCCGAACCGCCGGCCTGCTGGCACTCGTACGCCAACCGCAACAAAGGAAATTTCTGCAGGTCGGGCGGAAAGAACTCCCAACGCCTCGCCTGGTTCCAATCGATCTTCGGCACCGGCGCCTCGGCCCGCTCTGGATAGGTCAAGGCATACTGGATCGGCATGCGCATGTCAGTGGCGGCGATTTGCGCCAGCACGCTGCCATCGGTGTATTCGATCATGGCGTGCACGGTGGATTGCGGATGGATTACTACGCCGACCTGGGAGGGCGTGAAATCGAACAGCCAGCAGGCTTCGATCACCTCGAGACCCTTGTTCATCATGGTGGCGGAATCGATGGTGATGCGGTTGCCCATGCGCCAGGTGGGATGGTTGAGCGCCTGCGCCGGGGTGACGGAGGCGAGCGCCGCAGCGGGGGTCTCGCGGAACGGTCCGCCGGAAGCGGTGAGGATCAGCCGCGCCACCTGGCTCCGGTTGCCGGCGCGCAGGCACTGGTGGGCGCCGTTGTGCTCGCTATCCACGGGAACCAGTTCGGCGCCCGATTCCCGCACGGCTTCCATCACCAGCTTGCCCGAGCACACCAGAACTTCCTTACTCGCCAGGCCGATTCGCTTTCCGAGGCGGATCGCTTCGTAAGTGGCCGGCAGTCCGGCCACGCCGACAATGGCGGAAATCACCGTATCGACCTCAGGTGCAATCGAGACCTGGATGCGTGCCTCCGCGCCAGCCAGCAGTTCCGGCCATTCGGCGCGGGGCAATCCGGAGGCTTCGAGCAGCTCGGTGAGGCGGGCCAGCGCTTCGGGCGTCGCCACCGCCGCAACCTGGGGACGGAACTCGACGATCTGCTTCGAGAGCGTCTCCACGTTGCGCCCGGCTACCAGAGCGTAAACCCGGTACAGTTCGCGGTTTCGCCGGACCACGTCAAGGGTATTGGTGCCGATGGACCCGGTCGAGCCCAGTACGGTTAACGTTCTCATTCAGCCGCCTGCGGGGACGTAATTGTCATCATATCATGACGCATTCCGAAGGCCTGGAAATTCACACTTTGGACGCCGGGAAGGGCAAACCGGATAAACGGGGCGGAAAACCCTGAAGAAGCAGCATTTCGAGTTCGCTGGCCCATCACTTACGCGTTCACTTTATCGATTGCACCCGGTGCGCCGCAAGGCGGCCAGGGCCGCCGCCAGCCGGAGCAAGCAAGAAGCACGCACGCGTGCCTGTTTTGATTTCTCTGGTTTCTGGAAGAACCTCTTGACCCTTTCGGGCGCCGGGGAGGTTGCTTCAGGGGTCTATATTAGAGGTTAGTCTCGCTTTGGTGGGAGTTGCCTCCCCGGCTTACTTCCAATAATAGTAGATTCTGATTTTGGAAGCAACAAAAATCTGTATTTTTTTATTTTTTTCTTTCAACCTTGACTTCAACCCCGGCCAGTTTCTCTAAAACCTTGATAGTAGAGCAGAAATCTTCGTCGCCAAAACCGGAGGAAATGGCCATCTGGAAGAGCTGTTGGGTGAGGGACGTTACAGGTAGCGGTACTCCTAGTTCTTTTCCCGAGTCGAGCATGAGGCCGATGTCCTTGTGCATCCACTTAGTCGCGAAGTTGGCCTGGAAGTCGCGGCGGAAGACGAATGGGGTCTTATAGGAGACCAGCCCCGATTTGGCGGCCGAGGCATCCAGCACTTCGAACATCAGTTGAGGGTCGACGCCGCCCTTGGCCGCCAGCACCATGCCTTCGTTGAATGCCATCATGAGGTTACAGAGAATCAGGTTCTGCGTCAGCTTGGCTTGAAGGCCCATCCCCGGGCCGCCGCAATAGAACAGCCGCTTGCCCATCGGCTCAAAATAGGGCTTGATGCTCTCGAAGACGGCCGCGTCGCCGCCGACCATGAAGGTCAGGGTGCCGCTCTCGGCGCCGGGGGTGGATCCGGTGCAGGGCGCGTCGAGCATCTCAATGCCTTTTCTTTTAAGGACTTGAGCGATCTTGCGGCTCTCGCTGGGGCTGATGGTGCTGGCGTCGGCGACCACCGTCCCCACGCGCGCGCCCGAACCGATGCCGTCGGGTCCGAGGATGACGGTGCGTGCCATTTGCGTATCGCCCACGCAGAGGAAAACGCAATCCGCATTCCCGGCCACTTCTTTCGGCGTGGCGCAAAAGCGACCCTTTTCGGCGTCCGCCAGTTTGCGGGCCTTTTCCTCCCGGTTGGACCAGAGTGCGACTTCATGCCCGGCGCGAAGCAGGTTGCGCGCCATGGGGTAACCCATCATGCCGAGTCCGAGGAATCCAAGTTTTGCCATAGAAAGGATTGTACCGCTTGTGGGACACGCGGCTGGCGCCACAAGCAAAAACGCCGGCGGTCTCTGCCGCCGGTGTTCTTGCGAACGAACGGCTACGCGAAAAACGCGCGCCAGGTAGTCACCACCAGCGCGTGCGTCACCACGCTCGCTCGAATGCTGCCGGCCTGGTTTCGCGCGCGGCCGCACAGCCAGCCGAGCACGGCGGCCACCGGCACCCAGCGCCAGTTGGGGAAGCCGCGAAACCAAAGATGGGCGAGGCCGAAGACGATCGAGGTGAGCAGCAAAGCCGCGCGCGCATTGCCGGTCCAATCTTCCATCCATTGCTGCAACACGCCGCGGAACAGGAATTCGTCCGCCAGCGAGCCCACCCAAAGAGCGCCGAAGAAGGTGCCGGCGACGATCCACCAGGGGGCCGGATGGGCCTCCAGGCGCACGTCTTTCAGCGCCAGCGCCAGCGGTCCGCCCACCAGCAGGAACCAGAGATAGTGCCGTGTGCCGATGATCCATTCGCGGCGGTTCGGCCAAAAGCCCCAGCCGGTTTCCACAATCGGGCGCTGGAGCATCAATGTCAACACCATCACATGGAGCAGGCCGATGGCTCCCAAAACCTCCAGGTGCTGGCCGAAGAACCGCGGGTAGATGGCGTTGAAATAATGGCCCAGGGTGACCCAGCCGATCAGCGCCAGGAACGCGGCATCAATCAGCATGGCCGCCGGCAGAATCACATACCAAAGGCTGACCGCCAAGCCCAGCGACGCCAGGCGAACCAGGGCCAGCGCGTCGAAATGGATGGCGCCCATCGAGCACAGCAGATAAGGCAGCACCAGGGAGCCGGTGAGAATGACGGGCAGCGCGGGCGAGCGAAGGCGTTGGCGCACCGCCGGAAAACCGGCCACCAGATAGAATGGATATTCCGCCAGGAAAGCTGCGATCACCGGCAGCGCCGCGGCGAGTGGAATGCTCTTGGCCCGCGCGAATACCAACCCCGCCACGCCCAACGCCATCCAGCCGGCCAGCAGAGCCGCCCGGAAGCCGCCGAACGATTTGGCCATCGGCCTCATTCTAACATCGCTGCTCTTGCCTGCCGGCGCGCGGGCGCAGGAGGCCCCGCCCAACCTGGCCAAACTGGTGGCGCACCGCGAGAGCGAAACCGAAGCCGAGCGCAACCAGTACGCCTACAGGCAGACCCTCACCGTGGAGCAACTGGACGAGCGCGGCATACTGCGCGGCCAGTATCGCGAGGTGCGGGACATTGTCTTCTCGCCGACCGAGGAGCGCAGCGAGAGACTGATCGGCAAGCCGGAAAACGGGCTCACCAATCTGCGGCTGACGCCGGAGGACTTTCAGGACTTTCGCGACATACAGCCCCTGGTGCTGACCGAAGACCGCTTGTGGAACTACGAGACCAGGAGCCGCGGCGATGAGACCGTGGATCAAGTGGACTGCTGGGTATTGCAAGTGAAGCCGCGGCAGATTCTGGATGGGCAGCGATTCTTCGAAGGGCTGATCTGGGCGGAGAAGAAAGAGTTCAACATCGTGAAAATCGAAGGCCGCGCGGTGCCGCAGATCCGCTCGACCAGGAGCGAGAACCTGTTCCCCCGCTTCACCACCGTGCGAAAGCCGGTCGACGGCAAGTATTGGTTCCCGGCTTTCACGCTGGCCGACGATACGCTGCAATTCCGCACCGGCCCGCAGCGCGAGCGCTTGCGCATTTCTTACAGCAACTACAAGCGGTTCGTGGTGGATTCGACGTTCACACCGCGGTGATGTTAGCCGCATGCGCGCCGGGTTCGATCTGTCGGATCACTGAGATGGGACAACTTGCGTCCCCTTTTCCCGCGGTCACCGCCCTGGCTACCGGTGCGCTTCGAGCAGCGACCGCAGGTTGTTACGGGCGTCGTCGTAGTCCGGGCGAATGCGCAGCGCTTCGCGGAATTGGGCAATGGCCTCGTCCTCTTTGCCCGGCATCTGCGACAGGACCACGCCGAGGTTGTTGTGCGCCTCCGCGGAGGCCGGGTCGAATTGCACGGCCGTTTCGAACTCGGCGGCAGCCTCGCGCGGGTGGCCCGTCCTTGCCAGGTCAATTCCCGCCTGGTAGTGGAACTGCGACAGGAGCGGGCCGAAGTCGGGTTTCTGTGCGTAAGCCGGGTCGAGTTGCAGGACCGTTTCGAGCTCGGCCGCAGCCTCGTGCGGGTGGCCCGCTCTGGCCAGAGCAATCCCCGACTGGTAGTGCATCTCCACCCTCACGCGTTCCAGGTGGTCCCGGACGGCGGGGGCATCCGGCTGGATCCGCAGCGCCGTTTCATACTCAGCGGCGGCTTCCTTCAGTTGGCCGCCCACCGCCAGCGCCCAGGCCATATTGATATGCGGAACCGCAGAATCCGGACGCAGGCGGATCGCCGTTCGGAATTCGGCGAGCGCGTCCGCCAGCCGCCCCGGTGTCCGGCCGAGGGCGATGCCAAGGTCGGAATGCGCCGGGGCCGCTTCCGGGAGGATCCGCGCAGCCTGCTCCAAATGAGCCACGGCCTCCGGGAGCCGTTCAGGCTGGTCTGTCAGATACACGCCCAGGTTGTGCTCGGCGATGTAGTTTACACGGGTGACTTCCAGTGCATGGGCAAACAGCGTTCCGCTGTTCCGCCAATAGCCAACCTGCGCCCAAGCCGCGCCCGCGCACGCTGCGCACACCCCGGTTGCCACGGCCACGCGAAGACGAGGCCATCTGCGCAACAGGTCCGCACCGCCCCACGCAACCATCACCGCCAGGCCGACCATGGGCACGTACATATACCGATCGGCCCTTGCCTGGTCGCCCACGCGCACAATTCCAATCACCGGGACCAAGACCGCGAGAAACCAAAACCAGCCGATCGCCAGGTAGGGACACACCCGGTAAAGGCGGACCACTCCCCAACTAATCGCGGCCAGCGCCGCCGCGGCCAGCGCGACGAGCCACAGCGCGAGTTTGTCCGGATACGGATAGAATACGGCCAGGCCAGTCGGCCAGAAGGTCTTGGCCACGTACACCAGGTAAGATACAAGCGCGTTACCGATGCCGAACATGGCCGTCTGATTCACCGCTCCGCCGATCTTCTGCACAACATAAGTCACGACCGCCCCCGCCGCGGCGATGGCGAAGTACGGAAGCTTCTCCCTCCAGTGCAGGCCGCGCTTGAGCGGCCACACATCGAGCAGCAGCAGCGTAAACGGCAGCGTCACGATCATCGGTTTCGACATCAGCCCCAGGACGAACGCCACAAACACCAGGGTCCGCATTCCGCGGACATACGCCCACAAAGCCAGGAACCAAAAGAACGCGCACAGCATGTCCTTCCGCTCCGCCACCCACGCCACCGATTCCACGTGGAGGGGGTGCAACGCGAAGATGAAGGCCACGAACGCGCTTGGGGCTCGATCGGCCGTCGCGCGCGCCAGGAACAGGAACAGCAGCATCGAAGCCGCGGCGTGCACGAGAACGCTAACGAGATGGTGCCAGCCCGCGTGCATTCCGAAGAGCTGCACGTCCAGCATATGCGAGAGGCGCGTGACCGGAAACCAATTGGCGGCTTCGGTGGAAGTAAGAGCCCAGAGCGCGCCCTCGGCGGTAATCCCTTGCTGCACATGCGGATTGTTCGTCACGTAAACCGGGTCGTCGTAGTTGACGAACGCGAAGTGGCCGCACCGCGCGTAGACAGCTAGGGTGGCCACCAATAGCAGCAGGCAGATCCACAGGTCGGCGCGTGGGCGCGGCTTGTCAGCGGGTTTTTGGACCTTGGGCACTTCCTCCTGATGCTAGCCCACCCTCTATCCGATCTTCAAACCGGCGGGCTGAAGAAGCGTCGAGACGGATCTCGAAGCGGCTGGCAAGAATGCCTGCGCCACGGCGCTCACTGGATTTCGGGTGCGATTTCGAGGTAATCGAGCGCGGCGGGTTCGCCGCCGTCGGGGCGGCCTTCGATGCGAATCTCGTCGCCGGGGCGTAACGCCACGCCATGGATGACGCGCCGGGTGGAGGACGTGGAATCGAGCTTGGTGGTGGGCAGCGACAGATCGGCATCCCATTCATCGATCACTTGTCGGGCCACGCGCAGCCGGTAGCGCGAGATGCCATCGCGTTGGTCGAAATACTGGACGCGGACAGTGTACCAGCCAGGCGCGCCATCGAACCGGAGCGAGGCGCTGCACTCGGCGGCGGCACAGGCGACGGCTTTGCCACCCGAAGCGTCTTCGGCGGGCACGATGTCGCGGACCTGATAGCCATCCAGGTGCATCGCTTCGGCTTCGAAGCGGCCGGGATAGTGGCCCACGCGGCCCCGCGCGTCGGCAATGCCGGAAGCGCGCCAGAACCATTCGGTGACCGCGTCGCGCCACACCACGGACTGCCCGGCCTGATATTCGAGCTGCGCCAGCACTTCGCGGTAGCGGCGCTCGTCCACCAGCCCGGCGAGCGTTTTCCATTGCTGCGCGTAGCGGGCAACTTCCTCGGCGCCCTGGTAGTGGGAATCGTAGAGATACTGAATGACGGTCCTGCCATTGTGCAGCACGTAGGTGTAGGGAACGTGATGCAGGAACAGCAACAGATCGTCCGGGCAGGTTGCGAGCGATTCCCACGTGCGCGCCACGGCGGGCGGATATTGGCCGATGTAGCCGGTGCCGGTGGCGGCGGTGCGATCCATGCCGACGCCCTTTTCGTCGGCGCGATGCCACTGGCCCCAGCCGTTGCGCTCGCTGGCTTCGACATTGACGCCATAATGGTTGCCGGTAATGTCGGTGAGCGTCTGCAAACCGAGCGGGCCGGTGTAATTCTCATACGTGCGCCAGGAGCCGAGCTGGATAGCCGCTATCGTCTCGTTGACTTTGGGATCGGCGCCGAACGTGAGGCGCGTCCACTCGTCGACGATCTGGCGGGAGCTCAAGTCAGGGTCCCAGGCGAGGCGGCCGAAGCCGTACAGGTTGGCCTGCGATAGGTGGTTGCCGAACCAGTTTTCGTCGAGGCCCACGTTGGCCACGCCCACGAAGCCGCCTGCCGGGCGGTGAAAGGTCTTGCCGGCGGCGAGAGCTTTCACCGGCGTCGATGCGCCACCCGCATGCAGGTCGAAGTCGAGCGTCTCTTTCCACATGGGCGCCAGAAATACGGTGTGCCGCGCCTGGCCCATGTACTCCTGAGTGATCTGCAATTCGACGGCCTGGTTGGTTTTCTCGAGGGCGGCGAACAGCGGCGAGGCGGGTTCGCGCACCTGAAAATCGATCGGTCCGTTCTTGATCTGGATCGCCACGTTTGCGTCGAACTGGCCATCCAGGTCGTGAAAGTTGTCATAGGCCGCGCGGGCGCGATCGTTCTTCGGGTTGCGCCAATCCATGTGGTGGTCGTAGACGAAGCCTCGGTAGAGCAGCAGGCCGCCGTGCGGCTCGAGCGCGCGCGCCACCACATTGGCCGCGTCGGCGTGGGTGCGGCCGTAAGTGGAAGGGCCGGCGCGGCCCTCCGAATCGGCCTTCAAAACAAAGCCGGCCAGATCCGGGATGGCCCGATATAATTCATCCGCTTTCTGTTTCCACCAGGCGGCGACGCGCGTCTCGAGTGGATCGAAAGTGTCGAGGCCTCCTAGAACTTTGGGGCTCGAAAAATCCACCGCAATCGCCACCCGCACGCCCCAGGGACGGAACGCGGCCGCGATGCGCGCGATCTCCGGGATCGTCTCCGTCGCCAGTATGCGCGGGTTGGCGTTGACATTATTGATGGCGCAGCCGTTGATGCCGACCGAGGCAAGCAGCCGCCCGTAATCCCCAACGCGAGTCAGGTCGGCGCGTGCGTGCTGGTTGTCCCAGAAGATCGAGCGGCCGCCGTAGCCGCGCTCGATGGAACCATCCAGATTGTCCCACTGGTTCACCCAGCGGATCGGCGCGTAGGGCGTGGAGCGCTTGTCGACCGGACCCGCGAACTCGGCCGAAGCGATCCTGCGCAGCAGGGCAAACGCGCCGTAGAGCACGCCGCGGGGATTGGACGCCGTGACAACGGTGTAAGGCACGCCCTGGCCGACCACGGTCTTCAGCCAGTAAGCGTCCTCGGGGAGCTGGGCATCGAGGTTCCATTGCGGCGCAACGCGGTGCATCTCATCCAGAGTTCCCAGCACGATGGCGCTTTCGGGTGGAATTCGCGCTTCGACGCGCAGTGTTCTCTCGATTAGCCCGCGCAAGCCGCGGATCAGCTCGCCGCGCGCGGCAACCTCCGGTTCGGCGTCGCCGAGAGCCACAACCACTGCAGGCAGCGCGAGCTGGACGTCAAGCTTCGCGGCGCCTTCGATGGGCCGATAGCGCAGCCAGGCGTCGTAGCCGGTTTCGGCCTGCAGACAAACCGTGGCCAGCGCGGCGATGAGGATGGACTGGAGCAGCATGGCCGCTTCTCCTTTACGAATTGACGCCGGAAGCCAGGTAGCCTCCGTCGACCGTGATGCACTGCCCGGTGAGAAAGCTCGCCGCCTCCGACGCCAACAGGACGGCCACGCCCACCAGTTCTTCTGGATGGCCGAAGCGGCGCATCGGCGTGCGCATCAGCATCTCGCGCCCGCGCGCGGTGCCGCTCACCAGGTCCGCGTTCATTTCGGTGGGAAAGATTCCGGGCGCGATGGCGTTCACCGAAATCCCGTCCTGCGCCCACTCGCAGGCCAGGCTACGGGTGAGCGACAGCAGCCCGCTCTTGGCCGCGCAGTAGGCCGCCACCCCGTTGAACGCCAGGAAGCTGCCGAGTGAGGCGATGTTGATAATGCGCCCGCGTCCGCTGGCCTTCAGCGGCGCGTGAAAGGCCTGGCACGTCCGCAAGACGCCGGTCAGATTGGTGTCGAACAATTGCTCCCACTCGTCCTCCGCGACGTCGAGGGTGGGCCTGCGAAGGGTGATGCCGGCCGCGTTGACCAGGAAATCCACGCGGCCGAAATGTTCGATGACCCGATCGCGCAGATCCTCGATGGATTTCCGGCTGGTGATGTCGGTGGCCTGGCAGAGCGTCCGGCGCCCGGCCAACTCGATCTCCCGGCAAACCGCTTCCACCGCGTCCTGGCGCCGGCCGGTGGGAACGACATGCGCGCCATGGGCCGCCAGGCCGGCGGCGAGCGTGCGGCCGATGCCCGAAGTGGCGCCGATCACCACGCCGACCCGATCCGTCAGTTCCAGATAGTTCCCCATCATTGCAATTCGTAGTGCTACGGCCGGGCGCTCGCGTTAAACTCCTCGAGCGCCTCCAGCATGGCCACGATGTTGGCGCGCGGCGTTCCTGGACTCACTCCTCCTCCCACCGAGAGAACGATGCCTTCGCCCCCGGAGCCCGCCAGCACGTCGAGCGTGGCTCGTTTCACCTCTGCGGGCGTTCCGCGAACCGCGATCTCCAGGGGATTGACATTGCCCATCAGGCACATCCGCTTGCCCACCCGCCGCTTCACTTCGCGAATGTTGCGCTGCTTGCCCCAGTTGAGCATGTTGAAGCCCGCGTCCGGCAGGTGGTCGAGGCAGCCATTCACCTCGGCGTCGTTGTGGTAGAGTTTCACCCAGTCGGCCGGAAACGCATCGCAAATCCGCTTCAGATATGGATGCGCGAACTCCAGGTAATGATCCTCTTTGACGAAGCCCACAATGTCATCGAGGATGAAGATGCCCTCCACCGTGTCGCCCATCGCCTTGTGCTGCGCCTGGAGCCAGTCGATCACCATCCGGGTGCACAGGTCGATCAGCTTGTGCGCACCCTCCGGATTCTCCACCAGGTCCATCATGAATTGCATGGTGCCGCGGACGAAACCGGCCGTGCACAGCGGGCCGCGCGAAGTCACCATGGGCAGGATGTAGCCGTGGTCCAGAATGCGCTGCCGCTCCATGCGGATGCGGTGCAGGGTCAGCGCCGCGAACCCGTCCGCCTCCACTTCGTATTCCGCAAACCGGTCGATATCCTCCAGACGGCACAGCGTGTTGCACTCGCTCGGCGTGTTATCCTGCCAGAACTTGATCTTCGCCCCGAGCACGGAGGGTTCGGCCGCCATTCCGTATTCCATCCACCAGGATGGAATGAAGATGATGTCGGGAAACTCGCGCATGATCTTCAGATTGGCCTCGAACCAGATTTCCCGGTCGAGATAGTAATCCAGGTGCTTGATGCCGAGATAGCCCGGAATCCACGGGCTGTCGACGATCAACGCCATCGGGACCTTATCCAGCTTCTCGAGGCGGGCGGCTCGCTGAAACGTCTTCCACTGTTCTGGCAGCATGGCGGTTTCTATTCAATCGCGGTCAAAATGGAATCTCCACCGGACGGCCGTCTGCAGGGTCGGCCCAGCGGTCGTTGGGAACCGTCGGCGCCCAACCTGGGCGCGCGGGGTCCTGGTCATACGGGTAACCTCCCAGCCGCCGGTACAGTTCGGCGTACTCGCGCAATTTCTCGCGGTCGAGCCGCACGCCCAAGCCGGGGCCTTCGGGCACGCGGATGGCGCCGTCTTCGTAGCGCATCGGGCCGCCTTCGATGATGTCGCCGGTCAGGTGATGATAGTGCGCGTCGGCGGCGAAAGTGAGATTGGGCAGCACCGCGCCCAGATGCAACATGGTTGCAAGCTGGATTCCCAGTTCGCCCGAGGAATGAACCGCGACTCCCAGTTGAAACGTGTCGCACACGGCGGCGGCCTTCACGCACGCCCGTATGCCGCCCCAGAAGGTGGTGTCCAGCAGAATCACGTCCACCGCGGTATCGAGCGCGTTGGCGGCCAGTTGCTCGAAGTTCACCACCACCGTGTTGGTGGCCAGCGGCACGCGCACCATCTGCCGCGTGCGGCGCATGCCGTTCAGGCCGAAAACGGGATCCTCCAGATAATCGTTGCGAAGTCCTTCGATCGCCTGACCGAAGCGGATGGCCTGTTCCACGCCCCACGCGCCGTTGGGGTCGCAGCGCAGGGAATCGCCGGGAAACGCGGCGGCGAGCGCGCGATAGACTTCCAGCTCGTAGTCCGGCGGAAACACGCCGGCTTTCAACTTGTGCGTGGTAAAGCCGAAGCGCCGTTTGCATTCGCCCACATGCCGAATCACCTGGTCGATGGTGCGAACCTCGCCCCCGCCCGTGCGCGGGTCCGCGTAGCGAAAGAAAACGTAGGTGGCGAAACGGACGCGGTCGCGCAGCCGTCCGCCCAGGATTTCCGAGACCGGCACGCCCCAGGCCTGGCCCAGTATGTCGAGGCAGGCGAATTCCAGGGCCGCCAGCACCTGCGTCCGGTTGTTGTACAGCGACGCCGTGGGGTTGGCGATGCGAAACCGCATTTCCTCCAGGCGCGCCGGATCGTGCCCCACCAGGCTGGTCTTCAGCGCGCGGAACACGGCTTCGGCGGATTCGCCTCCGCCGCCCATTTCACCCAGGCCGATCAGCCCGTTGTCGGTTTCCACTTCCACGATGGTTCGCACGAAGCGGCCCCAATGGCAGCCATTGGCGTGGCGCAGCGGCGCTTCCAGGGGGACCGTCACCGTGGTGGCTCGAATGTCGCGAATTTGCATGGGCACTGTCTCTACAACTTTACCGTGCTTATATAGTTTGATGCTACAACTAAATCCGCCCCAACGGTTAGTTTAGGTGCGGGTTTTCAAACGCGGCGACGGCAATGTAGTGGAAACTCGCCCATGCCGCCGCTGAAACCAAAGACTTTATTCTTCAAACTGCGGAACCTGGGTTAATACCACGTCAGCGGCGGGCTTCGATCCGGTCCATCAGGACATGCAGCAGAAACTGGTGGGCTTCCTGGATGCGGGCGGTGACGGCATGGGGAACCAGCAGGACGCAATCGGCAAGGAGCTTGGCTTGCCCGCCTCCGCGGCCCAGAAAAGCGATGGATCGCAGCCCCAGTTCCCGCGCGGCCTCGAGCGCGCGCAGAAGGTTGGGCGAATTGCCGCTCGATGTGAACACGATTAGAATGTCGCCGGCCTTCCCCAGCCCGCGCACCTGGCGCGCGAAAACCTGATCATAGCCGTAGTCGTTGCCGATCGCGGTCAACAGCACGGTGTCGGCGTTGAGCGCCACGGCGGCCAGCGCCGGCCGGTCGTCCACGTATCGGCCCATCAGCTCGGCCGCGAAGTGCTGCGCATCCGCCCCGCTGCCGCCGTTACCGCAGGTGAGCACCTTGCGGCCCGCCCGCAAAGCTTCCACGCACCAGGCGCCGGCCGTCTCCAGCGCCGGCTCCAGATCGAGCAGCGATTCGTAAACCGCCGACGCCTCGCGCAAGGCCTTGCGATACTGCGTTTCATCAGTCATATGTCTGGTTCGGGTAACACAGCCCGCTGAAAATGCCAAAATACCACGGGCCACAGATGAACATTGATAAACGCAGATCAAGAGAAACTTTCTTATCCGTGTTCATCCGTGTTCATCCGTGTTCATCCGTGGCTCCAAAATCTTTTTCGGACTTTCTTGGAGCAGCCTGCAGAGCATGCTCAACTTAGGCCCCGTGGCATTTCTTGTACTTCTTGCCGCTGCCGCAGGGGCATGGATCGTTGCGGCCCACCTTCTGCCCGGCGTTCACCGTCTTCGTCGCGGTGGTGGAGTCCCCGCCCACGAATTGCAGATCCTGCAATTCCTTGTCCTTCTTGCGCTGGATATTGCGCGTGAAGTCCTCCATGGTGCTCTTGGCCGCCTGGCGCTGCGCTTCCGCGGCGGCTTCGCTGGGCGTCGGCTTCGGCCCCGAAGGCCCGTTTCCAGGCTCTCCGTCGCCGTTTTCTCCCTCTTCACCCTCCTCCGGAAACGGCATCACGGGAGCGTTTTGGGTCACCTGCAGGAAGTACAGGTAGCGCACCGTTTCGTCTTCGATGCGGTCCATCATCGCGCTGAACAGCTCGAAGGATTCCTTCTTGTACTCCACCAGCGGATCTTTTTGCCCGTAGGCGCGGTTGCCGATGCCCTGCTTCAGTTCGTCCATCGACAGCAGGTGGTCTTTCCACTGGTTGTCGATGACCTGCAGCATGACGATGCGCTCGGTCTGGCGCATGATTTCCGCGCCCACCAGGTCTTCCTTCTCCCCGTACTTGCGCTGCAGGCTCTCCACAATGGCGTCGCACATTTCGTCGGCGCCCAGGCTGGAGAGTTCCTGCAGGTCGATCTTGAGACCGAACTGGGTGAGGATGTCGTTGCGCAGAGTGGCCAGATCCCAGGTGTCGGGGTGCTTGTTGTTGGGGCAGCGCAGGTCGATGAACTGGCCGATGATGCCGCGCACCATCTCCATGACGCGCTCTTTCTGATCGATGC